>JAUYGU010000051.1 GCA_030690405.1 Dehalococcoidia bacterium
GTCACGCAGCCGTTCTGCGGCGACTGCACCCGCGCCCGCCTCTCCGCCGACGGCAGGCTGTACACCTGCCTCTTCGCCGCGAAGGGCCACGACCTGCGCGCCCTGCTGCGCACGGGCAAGACGGATGGGGAGATCGCGGAGTTCCTGCGCTCCGTCTGGACGCGGCGGGATGACCGCTACTCCGAGCTGCGCTCCTCCGCCACGCCGGACCTGCCCAGGGTCGAGATGTCCCACATCGGCGGCTGAGCGCCGAGCACGGGACGCGCGTCTCGTATTGCGTGTCCTCCGTCGCGGTGCTCTAATGGGGGGCGCTATGGCCGCGCCACGCCGCAAGCCGAAGCTCTCCCACATCGATGCCTCGGGCCGCCCCCGCATGGTGGACGTCTCCGCCAAGGCGGCCACCGCCCGCGAGGCCACCGCCAGGGGCTCCGTCTACATGGCGGCGGCGACGCTGGCCCTCGTCACGTCCGGCAAGGCGGCCAAGGGCGACGTCCTCACCACCGCCCAGCTCGCCGGCATCATGGCCGCCAAGCGCACGCACGAGCTCATCCCCCTCTGCCACCCCCTCCCCCTCACCGGCATCGATGTCTCGCTGACGCCGGACGAGAAGCGCAGCGCCATCGATATCACGGCCACCGTTCGCACGACGGCGCAGACGGGCGTCGAGATGGAGGCGCTGACGGCGGTGTCGGTCGCCGCACTCACCGTCTACGACATGCTGAAGGCGGCCCAGCGGGACATCCGCATCGGCGATATCCGTCTCGTACGCAAGCGGGGCGGCAAGAGCGGAGACGTCGAACTCGAGTAAGAAGCTGGAGGCTGGAGGTTGGAACTGATCTGCGGGTTGAAACCCCGCAGCTTGGTCAGCACCGGCCGACTTCGAAGCTGAGGGTTTTAACCCTCAGTACTTTTTCCCCGCTCCAGCAGCAGCTCCGCCACCTTTGCCAGCGCGCTGTACGCGTACACGATGTAGTCGCGCGGGTGCAGCTCCTCCAGCTTCTTGAGGCGCTCCTCCCGCAGGGCGACGGGGTCGGTCTGGTCAAGGGCGAGCGCGGCGATGTCCTGGCCCATCTCCAGTTCGTACAGCTCGCCGTCCGGCGCCAGGACGATGCAGCCGCGCTCCGGCGAGTGCAGGCCCGGCGTCTCGATCTCGATCCCATGGGTGAAGAAGGCGCCGGGAAAGGGCGGGAACGGGTCCAGCCGGGCGGCCGCCTCGTGGAGGAGGCGGCGCAGCCTGCCGGCCAGCCGGTCCAGCGCCTCATCGGCCTCCAGCTTGTACTGCAGGGGGTCCTGTCCTGAGCTCGTCGAAGGGTCCCGCCCTGAGCCTGTCGAAGGGTCGTCCGGCATGGCTGGCTAAAAAACGCTGTTTAGAGTGATAGTATTTCTCATTATTCCTGAATGTGCTAACATTTACCTATGGTAGCAGCCCTCCAGATGCAATCCACCCGTCAGCACATCCTGGAGTACCTCCAGCGTCAGGGACGGGCCACCGTCAAGGAGCTGGGCAGCCTCCTCGGTCTCACCTCCACCGGCATCCGCCAGCACCTCACCGTACTGGAGCGCGACGGACTGGTCGACGCCCGCGAAGAGCGTGGCCGCGTCGGCCGGCCCACCCTAGTATACTCGCTCACCGAAAAGGCGGACGCCCTCTTCCCCAAGACCTACGACGCCCTCGCCGCCGTCCTCCTGGAGGAGATCCGCTGCAGCCAGGGGAACGAGCGTCTCCACGACCTCCTCCACAAGGTAGCGGAGCGCATGGCCGCCCCTTACGTCGAACGGATCGAAGGCAGGCCCCTCCCGGAGCGGGTGCGCGAGACGGCCCGCATCATGGAGGAGCAAGGCTGCCTGGTGGACGTTCGTGAGACAGACGGCGAATACTACATCGACGAGTTCACCTGCCCCTTCCCCAGGGTCGCCCAGCGGGACCGCTCCGTCTGCGCCCTCCACGTCGACTTCGTGCGCGTCCTCACCGGCGGCGACACCCGCCTGACGCAGAGCCTCCTCCGCGGTGAGCGCGCCTGCTGCTACAGGGTCCGCCCGGCCGCCGCCACGTCCTGAGGCGCGCCGATCGAGCGTAGCCCCCGTCGGACTCTTCCCCCGAACAACTGAGCATTCGGGCATTAGAACAGAACATGCTCCATTGCTCCCTTGTTCCATTGCTCGGGCGCGGAGTGGGATAATGGGCTCACCATGCTCTGGGTCGGCCAGTTCGGCATCGTCGAAGGCGAGGCGCGTGAGGAGAGCCCCTGGATCGGCGTCTTCCCCGAAAGCGCGCGCGTCGAGCCGGAGGAGTCCAGCGACCTGTTCGTCGTCGTGGAGCCCGCGCACGAAGGCAGCGAAGAGTACTGCCGCGACCTCTCCCAGGTCATCGGCAAGCAGTTCCGCGAACGGCGGCTCTCCCTCACCGGCGGCATCCTGCGCGCCCTCAAGGCTGCCCACGAGAGCCTCCGCGACTGGAACCGCCGCAGCCTGAAGCAGCATCGTGTGGCCGCAGGCGCCTCCTGCCTGGCCCTTCGCGGCGCCGCGCCCACCTGGACCGCCTACCTCGGCCAGGTGGCGCCGGCGGCCGCCGCCGTCCTCCACGGCGGCTCCCTGGAGCGGTTGGAGCCGCGCCTCCCGGACGCCGTCCAGCCCCTGGGGCTGCACGAGGAGTTCTGGCCCGACTTCAGCCGCCACGAGCTGCACGAAGGCGACCGCCTTATCCTCCTCAGCAAAGACCTGGCGGCCGCCCTCTCCGACGAGGAGCTCACGGAAGCGCTCCAGCAGCTACCGGAAGAGACGCTCCCCCGCCTCTACCTCAAGGCCAGGGGGATGCCCTACTGCGCCGCCCTCCTCGTCGCCGCCCTCCCGGAGACCGCCGCCTGAACGTCCTCGGCATCGAGACCTCCTGCGACGAGACCGCCGCCGCCGTCGTCCGCGATGGCCGCCGCCTGCTCTCCAGCGTCGTCTCCTCTCAGGTCGAGCTGCACGCCCTCTACGGCGGCGTCGTGCCGGAGCTCGCCTCCCGCCAGCACGTCGAGGCGATCGTCCCCGTCCTCGACGAGGCGCTGGCCCGCGCCGGCTGCTCCCTGGGCGACATCGACGCCGTTGCGGTGACCACCGGCCCCGGCCTGGCGGGGGCGCTGCTCGTCGGCGCCAACGCCGCCAAGGCGATCGCCTACGCCCGCGACATCCCGCTGCTGGCGGTCAACCACCTGGAAGGCCACATCTACGCCGCCTGGCTGGCCGAAGCCCCGCCCGGGGAGGCGGTGCCACCGCCCCGCTTCCCCGTCCTCTGCCTCATCGTCTCCGGCGGCCACACAGACCTCGTCCTGATGACCGGCCACGGCCGCTACCGCCGCCTGGGGGAGACCGCGGACGACGCCGCCGGCGAGGCGTTCGACAAGGTGGCGCGGCTGCTGGGGCTGGGCTTCCCGGGCGGTCCCGCTATCGAGCGGCTGGCGGCCGGCGCGACGCCGGCGCTCCG
>JAUYGU010000054.1 GCA_030690405.1 Dehalococcoidia bacterium
TTCACCTCGCCCACCTTTGTGCCCATCACCATGTAGTCCCGCGCCAGGTCCTTCGGCAGCCGCACGACGGCGGTCACCCACTCCCGCTGGTCGACAGACACGAGGTTGATCAACGGGATGCCGCGCGCCGTCCGCGCCGCATCGGGCAGCTCGTAAGCCTTGATCTGGAAGCAGCGGCCGCGGTCCGTGAAGAAGAGCAGATTGTCGTGCGTATCGGTGACCAGCAGGTGACGGACCGCGTCGTCCTCGCGCGTCTTCATGCCGGTGATGCCGCGGCCGCCGCGCCGCTGGGCGCGGTAGGTGTCCAGAGGCAGCCGCTTCACGTAGCCGAGGGTGGAGAGGGTGACCACCACGTCCTGGTGGGCCACCATGTCCGCCTCCCCGAACTCCTCCGGCTCCTGTTCCATGATCTGCGTGCGGCGGTCGTCGCCGTAGCGGCTCTTCACCTCCTCGGCGTCGTCGCGGATCAGATAGTCGATCTTGCGGGGGTTGGCGAGCAGGTCCTCCAGGTAGCCGATCTGCTGGATGATCCCCGCGTACTCCTCCTGGATCTTCTCGCGCTCCAGCCGGGCCAGGCGGCGGAGCTGCATGTCCAGCACGGCCTGCGCCTGGCGGTCGCTGAGCTTGAAGGGCGCCTTCATCAGGCGCGCCTTCGCCTCCTCCGCGGAGGGCGAGCTACGGATCGCCTTGATCACCTCATCCAGCTTGTCCAGCGCCTTGAGAAGCCCCTCCAGGATGTGGCAGCGGTCCTGCGCCTTCGTCAGGTCGAACTCCGACCGCCGCCGGATCACCTCCCGCCGGTGGTCGATGAACGACTCCAGCATCCGCTTGAGGCTCACCGTCCGCGGCCGGCCGTCCACAAGCGCCAGCGTGTTTACGGCGAAGGTGGACTGCATAGCCGTGAACTTGTAGAGGCTGCTCAGGACCTGACGCGGCTGCCCCTCGCGCTTCAGCTCGATGACGATGCGCATGCCGTGGCGGTCCGACTCGTCCCGCAGCTCGGAGATTCCGTCGATGCGCTTGCTGCGGACGAGGTCGGCGATCTTCCCGACCAGCGTCGCCTTGTTCACCTGGTACGGCAGCTCGCTCACCACGATCTGGTAGCGCCCGCCCCGCGCCATCTCCTCGATGTGGGCGCGGGCCCGGACTACCACGCGGCCCTTGCCTTCCGCGTAGCCGGCGCGGATGGCGTCCCGCCGCTCGCTGGTCGGGCCCTCGCCGTTCGTCGCCGGCAGCCGCACCGTCTCGTAGCGGAAGGCGACGCCGCCGGTGGGGAAGTCCGGCCCCTTGACGATCTCCGTAAGGTCCGCGGTGGTGGCCTCCGGGTTCTCGATGAGGCAATTGATCGCCTCGCAGATCTCGCGGAGGTTGTGCGGCGGGATGTTCGTCGCCATACCGACGGCGATGCCGGCGGCGCCGTTCACCAGCAGGTTCGGCAGCCGCGCCGGTAGCACAAACGGCTCCTCCAGCGACGCGTCGTAGTTGGGCACGAAGTCCACTGTGTTCTTTTCGATGTCGGCAAGCAGCTCCCCGGCGATCGCCGTGAGCCTGGCCTCTGTGTAGCGGTAGGCTGCCGGCGGGTCGCCGTCCACCGAGCCGAAGTTGCCCTGGCCGTCGACAAGGGGATAACGCATGCTGAAGTCCTGGGCCAGGCGGACCAGCGCCTCGTACACGGAGCTGTCGCCGTGCGGGTGGTAGCTTTTGAGGACCTCACCGACGATACCGGCGCACTTGCGGTACCGCGTGCCTGCGACGAGGCCCATCTCCCGCATCGCGTAGAGGATTCGGCGCTGCACCGGCTTCAGCCCGTCCCGAACGTCCGGCAGGGCGCGCGAGATGATGACGGACATCGCGTAGTCCAGGTAGGAGGCGCGCATCTCCTCCTCGATCTTGATGGGACGTACGTCGCCCGCGGATGTGGTCTCAATAACCATCGAGCTGCCTGCCTTTTTCCGTAGCTGTAAGCCCGCAGCTACGCGGATTAGCTCTGCCTACCCTGGACTCTGTAATAGGAACGCCCGCAAAGATGGGGCGTTAACCAAAGCGATGATAACCCAACGGCGCGGCAGGTTCACGACATGATGTGGGGCGAAATCGGCGGTAATGGCGAAATATCAGCCGCTAGATAGCCGCGACCGGCCGCAGAGCCGGTTGGCTAACCCTGCCAGCCGACCCGGTACAGCCGCACCGGGTCATCGAACCCGCGCAGGGCGACGTCCCCCTCCTCCGAGAAGAGGAAGCCCTTGCCCGCCGCCAGCTGCCGCACGACATCCGATACGAGTATCTGGCCCGGCTCCGCCCGGGTGGCGATCCGCGCCGCCATCTGCACGGCCGTGCCGAACAGGTCCTCCTCCTCCGCCACGGGCTCGCCCGCGTTCAAGCCGATCCGAACGCGTACGGGCGAGTCAGGGTGCGCCTCCAAGTCCTCCGCGCACGCCTTCTGGATCGCCATCGCGCACTCGATCGCGCCAGACGCCGACGAGAACGCGGCCATGATCCCGTCCCCCGTGTGCTTTATCTCGAACCCCTCGTGCGCCGCGAGCGCCTCCCTCACGATGGTGTTGTGCGTCCGCACCAGCTCCTGCGCCGCGGCGTCGCCCAGGCGCTGGGTGAGGCCGGTGGAGCCCTCCATATCCGTAAACAGGATGATCTGCAGGCCGGGAGCGACCCGCATCGGCGAAGCGCGTTCCTCGTCGTGGTGGTCCTTCGAGGACAGGAAGTCGTTGATGGCGTCCAAAATGGAGTCCACGTCGCCCAGGAACGGCAGGTGAACGTTGCCGGGCAGCGGTACGAAGTGGGCGTGCGGCATCAGCGACGCGAGCTCACGGCCGCAGGCGGCGGGGAACGCCTCGTCGTCACGGCGGTGCATGACCAGCGTGGGCATCGTCAGCTTCGGCAGGTACTCCCTGACATCCACCCCGAACAGCGCCTCCTCCAGCATCGCCGCCGCAACCTCGGCCGATGCCGCCTCCCGATGGTAGCGGACCATCCCGTCCGTTATCTCCCTGTCCGCGTCCGGATGCTCGAACTCCACGATCGCCCGCGAACCGATCCGCCAGTCCGCACGGACCAGATCAACAAGTGCCCTCCCCAGGGCCTCGCGATCGGTGTGCTCCTGGTGGGCGAACGTGCCGTAGAGGATGAGGTGGCTCACCTTCTCCGGGTGCTCCGCCGCGTAGATGATAGCCGGCGGCCCGTTCATAGACCAGGCGAAGATCGCCACGCGGTCCAACCCCAGGTGGTCCACCACCGCCTCGATGTCGCGAACGCGGGCGGGCACCGAGATGTCCTTCACGTTTCGGTCAGACAGGCCGGAGCCCCGCATGTCAAAGCGGATCAGCCGCCTCTGGCCGCCGTCCGACAGACCCTCGACGAACGCCGCGCCATAAGGGGTCTCCATGTCCAGCTCCAGGTGTGACATCCAGCCGGAGATGGCCAGCAGCGGCATCCCTCGACCTATCGTGCAGTAGGCGATGCTTACGCCGTCCGAGGTGTGCGCGAAGTGGATGCTTTGCTTCTCCACAGGACCCGCCTTAAGCTCAGGGAGCGACCTCTCCAAAGCATATCACGGCAGGTAGCGCCGAGAAAGCGAAGGACCGGTCTGCGCGCGCCTCCCTAGCCCTCCATCACCTCGTACAGGCGGACCGGGTCTTCGAACCCCCGCAAGGCGGCATCCCCGCGGTCCGAAAAGAGGAACCCCTTGCCCGCCGCAAGCTCCCGCACAACGTTCGAGACCAGGACCCGGCCCGGATCGGCGTGAGCCGCTATGCGGGCCGCCAGCTGGACGGCGGTGCCAAACAGGTCGCCCTCCTCCGCCACGGGCTCGCCGGCGTTCAGTCCGATGCGCACGTGGATGGGCGCCTCCGGATGGGCCTCGTTGTGGGCCGCAAAGCCCTTCTGCATCGCCAGCGCTGAGGAGATAGCGCGAGAGGCGGAGGCGAACGAGGCCATGATGCCGTCCCCCGTGTGTTTGATCTCGGAGCCGCCGTGCGCCCCCAGGGCCCCGCGGGCGATCTCGTTGTGGGCGCGAAGCATCTCCTGCGCCCGAGCGTCGCCACGGCGCTGCGTGAGGGCGGTGGAGCCCTCAATGTCCGTAAAGAGAATCGTCACCGGCGCCTGGCCCCGGTCCCGAGCGGCGCGGCCTGGCTCCAGCTCCACTCCAAGGAAGTCGCCGATCGCTCGTAGCACAGCCCCAACGTCCCCCGTGAACCACAGCGGTGACGCTCCCTCCAGGAGAACTAGGCGGGCATCCTTAATCTGGGTAGCGAGACCAGCGGCAACCTTCACGCCGGGATTAGCGATCTGGCGAGGCTGCAGCACGAGCGTTGGACAGCTCACCCGCGATAGGAAGCTCGTAACGTCAGAATCATAGACCGTGCCAATCGCGTCACGCAGAACCTCGGGCGTTACGCATTCACGAAAGAACGCGGCGAACTGACGCGCTTCCTCACCTGCGGCCCATCCAAGCAGAACCCGTGCCACCGTTTCGGTATAGATCTCCCAGTCTTTGTCCAGCAGCGCTCGTAACGTCTCAGTTTGGGGTGTCCCTGAGACGTCTGATCGTCGCGCCCAAGCACACCACAGGATGAGGTGCGAAACCCGCTCCGGATGCGAGGCCGCGTAGGCGATGGCCGTCATCCCTACGTCACCGGAGGCAAACAGCGCGAATCTGTCCAGTCCTAGTTCGTCTGCTACCGCCTCCAGGTCGAGTATCTGGGCGTCGAGCGAAAAGTCGGTTACGTCGCGAGCCGAGAGGCCGGCTCCTCTGGCGTCGTACCTGACGAGCTGCATCTTGCCTGCCAGGCTTTCGAACCAGCGTCGGTAGTCTGGGATCTGCCACTCCAGGTGAACGTGGGTGAGGGGGAACGCCGGCATTTGAACGAGAGGCGTCCCCTCGCCAAGCGTCCAGTAGGCGATGCTCAACCTGTCGGTTGTGGTGGCATACTCAATGCGCGGTTCCACGGCGGAACTATTCTACGCCATCCTCCCAGCCCCTGCATGACGCGGCTGAGGGCCACGGAACGGATGGAACAGGAGGAGGAGCGAGGCCGAGCGCTGCGGGCAGGTTGGCAGCGAGCCAGTCCCCGCGTTGGCCTTCCCGGTGCAGTAGAGCCCTAGTGGCCGACCTTCACCTTGATGCTGACGAGGAACTGGAACCACCCCGAAGCCCCCACGTTCTTCTGTGGCGAGCGGAAGATCACCTGGCCGGGAACGCTGGTGTCCATCGCTTCAGAGTTGCCACCGTGCAACTCCCAAAAGAATTGCAGGGGCTGTCCATTCGTAATAGCTGCGTCGAGCGCCGCCGCGAGGTTGCTCTTGTGGCCAGGAGGCCAGTCTTGGATGTGAGCTATCTCGTCGTCACTCAGCGCGTGGGTCACAAGGCCGCTTGATTGCGGAGCGCCCTTCAGCTCATCTATCGCCCAGGACGGCAGCGAGTCGCCGGGGTTACTGCCAAGAACGTTGGGCGTCGTCAGGTCGGCCCGACGGGGATGGTTCTTGAGTGCGGCCAGGGCTTGTTGGCTTCCGAAGAGATCATCGAGCGCTCTGGTAATGTTCGTCTTTCTGGTCCTAAGGGCATCGATTAGCTCTTGGATGCTGCTCGCGACCGGCATGGGATCTGCCCCCCTTCTGATTCTGGCTTGGTCAGGCGTCGAGCCACACCAGCAGGTAGAAACGAACGGCCGAGACAGATCGCCGCTGGCATGGGTCCCTTCCTTACGAAATCCGGGCGCTATTATAACACCACCTCCTCGAGCGGTTGTTGTGCGGATCGTAGTCGTCTTGATGGACTGCGATGGACTACGAACGAGGTCGAACGGGCGAGGCGTTCATCGCCAGGGCGCGAGTGCATTCATCACCTGGACCGATCGGGTCGCGGCCAGCCATACGGACCTCGCCACCGAGCTCCTTCTGAAGAACCTTTTGCTGCAAGAGGGTCAGCCAGCGGTCGCGGTCGCGTTGACGGCGGCCGAAGTCGGCCCGGCGCCATGACCATCCTGCTGCGAACCCCTTACGGCCGGCCCTAGACCCGCCGCCCGTTTGTCGCCGCCTAGCCACGGCAGGCAGCGACAAACGCCGCGAACAGCGCGTCCGCCGCCGGGTGCATCTCCGGCCGCTCCGGGTGCCACTGCACACCGACGACCCAGCGGTGCCCCCGGCTCTCCACCGCCTCCACCAATCCGTCCGGCGAATACGCCAGCGGCGCCAGGGAGGGAGCCAGCCGGTCCGGCGTCACCGCCTGGTGGTGGCGGGAGTTGACCCTGAGATCGCGGCGGCTGCCGTACACCCCGCCCAGCCGGCCGCCGCCGTCCACCAGCGACACCGCGTGCCAGCGCGACTCCCCCGCGTCGTCGGCGCGGTGGCCGTCGCCCTCTATGTGCTGAACCAGCTTGCCGCCCATCGCCACGTTGAGGAACTGGTGACCGCGGCAGACCGCCAGCACGGGCAGGTCGCGCTCCAGCGCCTGTTGGAGCAACCGCATCTCGTGGGTGTCGCGGGGTTTGTTGGAGCGCTCCGTCTGGGGGCCGCGAGGCTCCCCGTACAGGCGCGGGTCAACGTCCACACCGCCGGTCAGCACCAGACCGGCAGCGTCCGCGGGCAGCTCCGGTCCGTCCACCACCAGCGGTTCGCCCCCCACCTTGCGGAGCGACTCGTAGTAGTGCTGCGTTCGCTCGAACGTGGGCGCCCGCCAGTGGGGCACGGCGACGCGGGGGATCATCTCAGATAGGATGGTAAGCGTGGACGGCGGCCCGGTCAAACCGGGACGCTGCCCCGATAGCCCCGCCGCCGGGCGCGGACGCTAGGCAGCCTTCGCCAGCGCCTCCGCCGTCGCCGTCCGCTCCTGCAGCGCCGCGATGAACGCCTCCGGGTCCTCCAGCGAAACGATCAGCCGCTCGCAAGGCACCGGCACCAGCATCCGCATCCGCTGCCGCTCCTTGAAGCGCACCTCCACCGCGTTCTCGTATGCGCCGACGAACGCGACCATTCCGCGGAAGTCCACCCGCGGGCCGATGCCGGCCCACAGCGGCCAGTGCGTTGGCGCCACCGTCTCCACCGCCTCCAGCGGGAACCGGTAGTCGAACAGCGGACCGAAGCAGACGCGCAACTCCCGCTCGCCCACCTGGACGAACGCCCGCTCCTGCGTCACCCCGAACGGGATCAGCAGCGGCAACCAGCGGCCCTTGATCAGGACCGGGAACCTCTTCGGCCTGGCGTGCTTGATGAATTCAGGCATGACGACCTCCCTCGAGGTGGCCATTCGACCGCCCTCACTGCCAGCATAGGCGGTTCCCGGCGCCCCGCTTAGGGCCACTCGGCCCGCTGTCGCGGGTACCGTCGGCCCTAAGCGCGCGGCCGCGGCCGGCGCCCGCCTCTACTTGACCAGCCGCCTCCGCATCGAATACAGGGCGATGACATAGAACGCCGCCGCCACAACCACCATCCACACGACGTCCCCCAGGTGGCTCCACCCCAGGTCGCCGGAGGTCAGCGCCCGGTACACCTTCACGGCGTGCGTCGCCGGCAGCCACCAGGCGACCGTCTGCGCCCACTCCGGCAGCCGCTCCACCGGGAAGAACACGCCGGCCAGCCAGAACATCGGCGTGATGAACACCGCGAAGAAGTAGTTCAGTGAGCTGATGGACCACGCCACCGAGGTGTACGACAGCGATATGCTGGCGAACATGATCCCCGGTATCACCGCCGCCGGCAGCACCAGCAACGCCAGCGGGGAGTCCACGAGCCCCCAGGCGCTGATGACCACCAGGATGTACGCGGTGGAGATGAGGGCGCGGGTGGCGCCCCACAGGATCTCGCCGGTGATCACGTCCTCGATGCTTACGGGCGTGGCGACGATCGCGTCGAACGTCCGCTGGTTCTCCATGCGGAAGAAGGAACCCCAGCCGCACTCGGCGGAGGCGGACCACATCGGCCACACGGCGAGCAGCCCGGGCGCGATGAACTCGATGTAGCTCTGGCCGCTTTCCAGCTCCACGAGGCCGCCCAGCCCCACGCCCAGCGCGAACAGCGTGATCAGAGGCTCCACCAGCGGCCAGATCAGCTCCGACTTCCAGAGCTGAAGGTAGACGTCCCGGTGGCGCTGCCACACCCGCAAGGCGCGCAGGGAGACGTCCGGCCGGTTGATGGCGCGGCGGCGCAGGGCTATCACGCTCACTCCGCCAGCCCCCTTCCCGTCAGGCGGAGGAACACGTCCTCCAGGTTCGCCTGCCGGTAGACGACGCGGGTCGTCTCCAGCTTCAGCTCCGCCGGGTCGAACCCGTTCTCCGAGAGGACGTAGACGTACACGATGTCCTCCACCTCCTCCACGCTCACCCCCTCCACGCCGGCCAGACGCTCGACGATGGGCGCGCGGTCGCCCTCGCCCATGTGCAGCTCCACCACCTGCCGGCCGGCGAACCGCTCGACCAGTTCAGCCGGCGTCCCTTCGGTGATGATCTTGCCCTGGAAGATGATGACGATCCGGTCGCACAGGTGGGCCGCCTCTTCCATGTAGTGGGTGGTTAGCAGCATCGTCACGCCCTGCGAGCGGAGGTAGCGCAGCTTCTGCCAGACAAGGTGCCGCGCCTGCGGGTCCAGCCCCGTCGTCGGCTCGTCCAGCACCAGTATCTTGGGCGCGTTGATCAGGCCGCGGGCCACCGTGAGACGCCGCTGCATACCGCTGGAGAGCGAGGCGATACGGTCGTTCGCGCGGTCGGAGAGCTGGAACAGGGCGAGCGACTCGTCGATCCGCTCCTCCACCAGGCTCGGCGGCAGGTCGAAGTAGCGGCCGTAGACGCGGAGGTTCTGCCGCACCGAGAGGTCGGGGTCCAGGTTATTGTCCTGCGGCACGACGCCCAGAGCCGCCTTGATGCGGCGCGGCTCCCGTCGCACGTCCATCCCGTCGACGGTGAGCTCGCCCGCCGTCAGGGGTGAGACGCAGGCGATCATCCGGATAGTGGTCGTCTTGCCGGCCCCGTTAGGCCCCAGGAAGCCGAAGCACTCCCCCGCCTGCACGGAGAAGGAGATGCCGTCCACAGCCGTGAACGTGCCGTAGCGTTTGACGATGTCGCGGGCGCGAATGATCTCGGACATAGCGAAGCGTCGGACTGCTCATCGGGGCCCAACGTATGTTATCAGATGCCGTCCGGCGCGCAAAGCTGCCCGGTGTCCCGCGCGGGAGGCAGCGGCCGCCACTCCACCCCGGTCGGTAGGTCCCAACCTTCCGCCCCTGACGCTATCGCCTCAGACTCCATCGCTTCCGCATGGGGGCGTGCGTACGTGGCTTCCCGCTCATGGTGCGGTACTCGTACCATGAGCCGAGCGCGAACGCCGCATCCCGTCGCGCGGGCGGCGGCGCTGGCGGAACGCTGTGCCCCCGCTCGTCCTACGAGTGCCTCAGGACGAGCGGGGAGACCCGTCATCACAACGGCAAGACAGATCGTCCGAGGCCGCGCTGTGGGTTCCAGGGAGAGACCTGCGGCGGGCGGGCGGGACGAACAACCTGGAGTGGAAAGTGGGCGCAACAATGAGAAAGGCCGGGCCGCTGCCGGCCCGGCCTTTTGGTCTCGCCGGTCTGCGGGGCTACTCTTCCTCCTCCGCCTCTCCCATCTCCTCCTCCTCCTCCACGGCCGGAGCGCCGCCGAACTTGTGTATCGTAACCTCCGCCTCGTCCGTGTCCGGACTGGTGTCCCAGTCTTCGCCCTCATCGGACTCATAGTAGGTCTCCTCCAGGGCGTCCTGCCGGATGAGGCGCTCTTTCAGGTACGGACGGAACGTCTCCGTGACCGTCGGTGGGAAGGAGAGCTTGCCGAGCTGGCTGGGGTGCTGGAACGTCTCGCGGATGAACACCTTGACGTCGGTCTCGTTTAGGCCGCTGATGGCAGCGACGTACTCGTTCCCGGCCTCCATCAGCTTGATCAGCCGCTGGCCCAGGCGGGGCTCCACCTCGCCGATGAACTCGTCGGCGCTGGTCTGGACGACAAGCGAGCCGTTGTCCCGGCGCAGGTCAACCTGGTCTCCGGCCGTCATCCGTGCCGCGATCTCCATGTTGGTCTTGAGCAGCGTGGTGACGCCGGTCTTGCCCATCTCCTCGATGAACATCTGCGGCGATAGCTTCTGCGTGGCCTGTCGCGGCGCGCCCTCCTCGCCCAGGGTGGCCAGACGCGAAAGGTTCTTGCGCGCGATTGAGTTGAGCGGGTCGATCTCCAACCCCTTCTGGTAGGCTCCTCGCGCTTCCCCGTAGCGGCCGAGCTC
>JAUYGU010000063.1 GCA_030690405.1 Dehalococcoidia bacterium
GGAGTGGACAGGGGACAGTGGACAGTGGACAGACGGAAGTGGGAAGCGGGAAGCAGGAAGAGGGGGGGGAAGCGAAGGATGTCGTGTAGGATGACGCGTAGGGGCAGACCCCAGTGTCTGCCCCCGGCCACGTAGCCGCAGGCCTTCAGGCCTGCGGGAGGCGGCGCAGGGCTGAAGCCCCGCAGCTACGAACCGATACGAATGAGATGAGTACGATGACGTTTGACGGCGGAATAGCCTGTGGGTGGGGACGGGTCTGTCCACTGTCCACTATCCACTGTTCACTATTCCGCCCAGAAGGAAGGTGACGCCCCATGCCTAAAGCCATCGGAATAGACCTCGGTACCACCAACTCCTGCATGGCCGTCATGGAGGGCGGCGAGCCCGTCGTCATCCCCAGCGCCGAAGGCGGCCGCACCGTCCCCTCCATCGTCGCCATCGCCAAGACCGGCGAGCGCCTCGTCGGCCAGATCGCCAAGCGGCAGGCCGTCACCAACCCCGAGAACACGATCTCCTCCATCAAGCGGCTCATGGGCCGCCGCTTCGACGATCCCATCGTCCAGAAGGACCTCAAGGTCCTCCCCTACAAGATCGACGCCGCCGACAACGGCGACGCCCGCGTCTGGATGGGCGAGCGCTCCTATTCGCCGCCGGAGATCTCCGCCATGATCCTCCAGAAGCTCAAGGCCGACGCCGAGGCCTACCTTGGCGATACCGTCAGCGAGGCCGTGATCACCGTCCCCGCCTACTTCAACGACTCGCAGCGACAGGCCACCAAGGCCGCCGGCGAGGTCGCTGGCCTCAACGTCCTCCGCATCATCAACGAGCCCACCGCCTCCTCGCTCGCCTACGGCCTCGACAAGACGGAGGAGAAGACGATCGCCGTCTACGACCTGGGCGGCGGCACCTTCGACATCTCCATCCTGGAGATTGGCGAAGGCACCTTCCACGTCAAGTCCACCGCCGGCGACACCCACCTCGGCGGCGACGACTTCGACCAGCGCGTCATGGACTGGTTGATCGAGGAGTTCAAGAAGGACCAGGGGATAGACCTGCGCCAGGACCGCATGGCCCTCCAGCGCCTCAAGGAGGGCGCGGAGAAGGCCAAGGTGGAGCTCTCCACGACGATGCAGACGGAGGTCAACCTCCCCTTCATCACCGCCGACGCCGCCGGCCCCAAGCACCTCAACATCACCCTCAGCCGCGCCAAGCTCGAACAGCTCGTCGGCGACCTGGTCGAGAACACGATCGACCCCTGCCGCCAGGCCCTCGAGGACGCCAAGGTCACGGCGGACCGCGTCGGCGAGGTGATCCTCGTCGGCGGCCAGACCCGCATGCCCATGGTCGTCGAGGCGGTCAAGAAGTTCTTCGGCCGCGAGCCCCACAAGGGGGTGAACCCGGACGAGGTCGTCGCCGTGGGCGCGGCGATCCAGGCCGGCGTCCTCAAGGGCGACGTGCGCGAGGTGCTCCTGCTGGACGTCACCCCGCTGACCCTCGGCATCGAGACGCTGGGCGGCGTCGCCACCCCCATCATCCCCCGCAACACGACCATCCCCACCGCGAAGTCGCAGGTCTTCTCCACCGCCAGCGACAGCCAGACCTCGGTCGAGATACACGTCGTCCAGGGGGAGCGCTCCCTGGCCGGCGATGACAAGTCGCTCGGCCGCTTCATCCTGGACGGCATCCTGCCCGCCCCCCGCGGCCTGCCCCAGATCGACGTCTCCTTCGACATCGACGCCAACGGCATCCTCCACGTCTCCGCCCGCGACAAGGGCACGGGCCGCGAGCAGAAGATCACGATCCAGGCCGGCACCGGCCTCTCGCCGGAAGAGATCGAGCGGATGAAGACGGACGCGGAGGCGCACGCCGAGGAGGACCGCCGCCGCCGCGAGGAGATCGAGCTGCGCAACCAGGCCGACTCCCTCGCCTACACGGCCGAGAAGACCGTCCGCGAGTCCGGCGACAAGATACCGGCCGACGTCCGCGGCGACATCGAGGCGCGGGTGAAGGACGTGCGCGACGCCCTGGCCGCGCAGGCCGACGCTGACCGCGTCCGCGAGGCGCTGAACGGCCTCTCGGAGGCGCTGCAGCGGGCGGGCGCCGCCGTCTACGGCCAGCCCGGCGCCGAGGGTGGCCCCGAAGCGCCGCCGCCCCCGGAGGGCGAGGGCGAAGCCCCCGCCGAAGAGGGCACCGTCGAGGGCGAATACCGCGAGGTGTAGCTCCCCGATCTGAACCCGGGAACCCCAGCAAGCCCACCACGACGTGGGAGTACGGCACAATCAAGAGTTAGGCGGCGTGCATAGCACACAAAGGAGGACGGCATGTCCGAGCCTATCGTCTACATCGACAGCTCTGAGATCCACGAGGGAAAGCTCGAGGAGCTCAAGACGGCCATGAACGAGTTGGCCGAGTTCGTCGAGGTGAACGAGGCGCGGCTAATCGCCTACAACGTGTACTTCAAGGAGGACGGCACTCGGATGACCGTCGTCCATGTTCATCCTGACTCCGCTTCGTTGGAGTTCCACATGAAGGTGGCTGGCCCCTTATTCCCCAAGTTCGCGGAGTTCATCAAGCTGTTGACGATCGATGTCTACGGCAAGCCGAGTGACGACCTGGTGGAGCAGATGCGACAAAAGGCCCAGATGTTAGGGAACGGGACTGTGCTGGTGCACGAACTCCACGCAGGGTTCGCTCGGTTCGGAACCCACTGATGAGGGTGGATGCCACTCTGCGACGTATTCTGGCGATTGCCGCCCAACCAGGCGCTCCAGCGGACCGGTACGCAGCCGCGGCCCGGCGGAGCCCCGCAGGCGAAGCCCCCGCCGAAGAGGGCACCGTCGAAGGCGAATACCGCGAGGTGTAGGGACCCTCGCCCCCGGCCCCTCTCCCGCTCGCGGGAGAGGGGTGACCGCAGGTCGGGGTGAGGGCGGACCCAACCCGAAGGACAGGCTTCAGCCTGTCGCCCCGCGCGTGTCCTACTCCTCACTCGCCTCCGCTCTCCGCCTTCGGCTTCAGGGGGATGATAAACGCCATCGACAGGTAGAGGATGATGCTGGGGACGCCGAGCGTAAAGAACGTTATGACGAGGTAGGTGATCCGCACCAGCGACGGGTCCAGGCCGAAGAAGTCGGCCAGGCCGCCGAGTACGCCGAGCACCTTCCGGCCCTTGCGGATTCGATGCAGCCGCTTCGGTTGTTCGCTCATGGGGCGCCTCCCCAGGCGCGCTACCGCGTCCGCGCCTGACGAGGGCATTATAGCGCAACGGCCTGCCCGTCTGTGACCGCTTTCTCCAGGCACCGGGCGTTGCTACAATAGCCGCCGTGACCACAACAGCCGCCAGACCGTTCGCGCCCCGCCTCTGGCTGGAGGCCCTCTACACCATCCCCCGCGTCGACCTCGCCCACGTCGACCCGATCACCCGCTGGCTCATCCTCTCCCGCGCCTCCGTCGTCGTCATGACCGCCACCTCCGCCGTCATCGGCGGCCTCCTCGCCCTCCGCGACGACGTCTTCGACGCGCCCCTCCTCATCCTCACCGCCCTCGGCCTGGTGCTGGCGCACGCCGGCTCCAACCTCGTGAACGACTTCTGGGACTTCCACCGCGGCGCCGACAGCGCCGACTCGCCGCGGGTCAACTACGGCCCCCACCCCCTGACCGACGAGTCCGCCCGCTGGCGCTCCTTCCTCCTCGTCACCCTGTTCATACTCGCGGCGGCGGCCGCCATCGGCATCTACCTGACGCTGGTGACCGGCCCCGTGCTCCTCGCCTTCGCCCTCTCGGGGGCGTTCGTGCTCTTGCTCTACTCCGGCGGGCCGCTGCCCCTGAAGTACTTCGGCCTGGGCGAGATCGCCGTGTTCATCGTCTGGGGTCCGCTGATGATCGGCGGCACCTACTACGTGATGGCGGAGTCGCTGCCCGGCTGGGTCGTCCTGGCGTCGGTCCCCTACGCCCTCGGCGTCACGACGGTGCTCTTCGGCAAGCACCTCGATAAGCTCGCCTTCGATACGGAGCACGGCATACGCACGCTGCCGATGCTCCTGGGCGAAGCGAGGGCGCGCCGGCTGACGGAGGTCCTGAGCGTCGGCATGTACGCCGCCGTGATCGCCCTCGCAGTCTGGCAGGAGATGCCGGGGCTGCTGCTGGTGGTGGGCGCGCTGCCGATGCTGCTCTGGGTGCTCCGGATATACAACGCGCCCAAGCCCGCGGAGCCGCCGGAGGGATACCACGGCTGGCCGCTTTGGTTCGTGGGGATCGCCTTCATCCACAACCGGCGATTCGGGGTGCTGTTCATCGCCGGGCTGGCCCTCCAGCTCGCCGCCGAAGCCGTCCTTTAGCGGCCTCCCGCTGCCCCTTGACTGAGCCCATCGCTGGCGATAACGTAAGAGCCGTTCTCCATCGGAACGATCGGAGGCGGGCCATGACCATCGACGTCCCTCGCGCGCGTTAGTGCGGCGCTGCGGACGCTCATCGCTTGGCCCCGCCTCCCCCAGCCGGCTTGCGTTATGCCGAGAAAGTGAGGGAGAAGCGCACTCACGTAGGTCACCGTTCTTCGAAGTCGCCCGAAGCCGGGCTATCGGTGGATCGTCAACATAGAAGGAGGTTCGATAATGGCATACAACCTGGAAGGAAGCCTGCTGGAAGTCTGCACCTGCAAGGTGATCTGCCCCTGCTGGGTCGGTGAGGACCCGGATGGCGGCGTCTGTGATGGAATAATTGGGTACCACGTCGACCGTGGCACGGTCGACGGCGTCGACGTATCCGGCCGCAGCTTCGTGCTGCTGGCGCACATCCCCGGCAACGTCCTCAAGGGCAACTGGCGGGCCGTCGTCTACGTGGACGACAAGGCTTCGTCTCAGCAAAAGGATGCGCTCCTCAACGCCTTCACCGGCAAGCTGGGCGGGCCGCTGGCGGACCAGGCGCAGCTGATCGGGGAGGTCGTGGCCGTGGAGAGCGTGCCTATCGACTTCAAGGTCGAAAAGGGCAAGGGGACGCTGAAGGTCGGCAGCGGCATCGAGGCGGAGATCGAGCCGATGCAGGGAGCGACGGGCTTCACGACGCTGAACGATAGCATCTTCTCGAACATCCCGGGCTCGCCCGCCTACGTCAGCAAAGCCCCCGTGTATAAGGCCAACGTGCCCGAGCTCGGCTTCAACATCAGCCTGTCGGGCTACAACGCCGTCCAGGGCAGCTTCCGCTTCGTGGGCTAGGGCTGCCCGCCCGTAGCCGTCCGCGAGTCAACGTAGGAAGGAGTCGACTTTGCCCAGGTACGTCATAGAGCGCGAGATTCCGGGAGCGGGCAAGCTCTCCCCCCAGGAGCTGCAGGCGATCTCCCAGAAGTCGTGCAGCGTCCTCGATCAGCTTGGCCCCAGGATCCAGTGGGAGCAGAGCTTCGTCACCGGTGACAAGATCTACTGCGTGTACATCGCCTCGAACGAGCAGTTGGTGCGGGAGCACGCCCGCCAGGGCGGATTCCCGGCCAACTCCGTCGCGGAGGTCAAGTCGATCATCGATCCCACAACGGCGGAAGCCTGATCCTCCCCCCGTGCTCCGAGAGGCGTGACACATGTGGGCCAGGGTAGACGACCGTAGGCCGTTCACCGCCGCGCTCATAGGCCTTATCGTCCTCGCCTGGCTCGTTCTCCTGGCCTGGGGCCAGTCGCCCTACGGGCGGTTCCTGAGCCACGAACAGCTCGGCGAGGTCAAGATGAGCCTGAGCGGCGACACGGCCCTGGTCGCGCTCGCCTTCGTCGGCGGCTGGACGCTGATGACCTTCGCCATGATGCTGCCGACGAGCCTTCCTCTGATCACGATGTTCCGCACCATGACCCGGCGGCGGCGCGACCGCCGCCTGCTGGCGGCGCTGCTCGTCGCCGGGTACGTGGTGGTATGGGCTGCCTTCGGCGTCCTGGCCCACGCCGGCGACTTCGGCCTGCACCAGGCCGTCCAGCAAAGCCACTGGTTGGGAGACCACGCCTGGGCGATCGGAGGCGCCACGCTTCTCTTGGCCGGGGTCTACCAGTTCACGCCGCTCAAGTATCACTGCCTGGACAAGTGCCGCTCCCCCTTTAGCTTCATCTCGGAGCGCTGGGGCGGCAGCCGCGAACGGCTGGCCAGCTTCCAGTTGGGTGTGAGCCACGGCCTGTTCTGCGTTGGCTGCTGCTGGTCGTTAATGCTGCTAATGTTCGCCGTCGGCACCGGCAACCTGGGCTGGATGCTGGCGCTGGGTACCGTAATGGCCATCGAGAAGAACATGCCCTGGGGGCGGCGGCTCAGCGCGCCCCTGGGTCTGGGGCTCGTAGCTCTGGGGCTGATCGTAATAGCCACGGGCGCGCCGGGCGCCTGCGCCTGCTGAGCGCCGCGACGGCCAGCTTGGCACCGGGGCCGGCGGTCTGCGAACGCTGTCAGTGTCGCCTCCGCGGCGCGTTCTACGAGGTGAGGTCCGGCGGCGCTGCGTCTCGCCGCTGCCTGCGTTGCACACTCACCCACCGCCTGCTCATCGCCAGGTCGCTCGCGATCGCAATCGTCGTCGGCACGCTGCTTACGGCGATCAATCAGGGGAACATCATCCTGCAGGGTGACGCTTCGGCCGCCCTCGCCTGGAAGATACCGCTCACCTACGCGGTGCCCTACTGCGTGGCGACCGCCGGCGCCCTGCTCAACTCGCGCCTCCGCCCCTCCCGAGGGTGACGGGCCGCGCGGCTCCGCGATACAATAGCTTGGATATGGCCCGAACATCCAAGCGCGACTACTACGAGGTGCTGGGCGTCTCCCGGAACGCCTCCGCGGAGGAGATCAAGAAGGCGTTCCGGCAGCTCGCCATGAAGTACCACCCTGACCGCAATAAGGAGGACGGCGCCGAGGCCCGGTTCAAAGAGATCGGCGAGGCGTACGAGGTGCTCTCCGATTCCGAGAAGCGCGCCGCCTACGATCGCTACGGCCACGCCGGGCTCCAGGGGTTCGAGGCCGGGCGGCCGTTCGAGGGATTCGACTTCGGCGGCTTCGGCGATATCTTCGACGCCTTCTTCGGCGGCACCACCGCCCGCCGCGCCCGCGAGTCCCAGCGCGGCGCCGACCGTCGCATCGACCTGGAGATCGACTTCGAGGAGGCGGCCTTCGGCTGCGAGAAGGAGATCGAGGTCGTCAGGCACGAGCGCTGCTCCCGCTGCGGCGGCAACCGCGCCGAGCCGGGTTCGCAGCCCGCCCGCTGCCCCTCCTGCGACGGCAGCGGCCACGTTCAGAGGGTATCGCGCAACTTCTTCGGTCAGTTCGTCAACATCGCCACCTGTTCCCAGTGCCGCGGCGAGGGCAGGATCATCAGCGAACCCTGCAAGGACTGCAAGGGCAACGGACGCCAGCGGCAGGCCCGCAAGCTGCTGGTCAAGGTCCCCGCCGGCGTCAGCGACGGCTCGCAGATGCGGCTCTCCGGTGAGGGCGACGTCGGCGCCAACGGCGGCGGGCCCGGCCACCTCTACGTCAGCATCGCCGTGCGGCCTCACCCGGAGTTCCAGCGCGACGAGGACGACCTGGTCTACGATCTTGACCTGAACCTGGCGCAGGCCGCCCTGGGCTGCGAGGTGGAGGTGCCCACGCTGGACCGCAAGCCGCACACGATCAAGGTGCCGCCCGGCACCCAGACCGGCCGCGTCTTTGTCCTGCGGGGCAAGGGTGTGCCCCACCTCCACGGCAGCGGTCGCGGCGACCTCCTGGTCCGCGCCGGCGTCGCCGTGCCCACCGAGCTCAGCGACGAGCAGCGCGAGCTGCTCCTGAGGCTCGCCGAGAGCTTCGGCACCCCCCTGTCCGACGACGAGAAGGGGATCCTGGGCAAGATAAAGGACGCCCTGGGATAGCCTGCTGGCTGCGCCCCGCCGCAACCCGCGACCGGTAACGAAGATGGTCCCCACGCCAGACCCCTCTCCCGCACGCGGGAGAGCGGCGACCGAAGGTCGGGGTGAGGGTCGGGCCGCGGGTCGTTCCTCGACGGACACCTGGCTCGAGATAGCGGTCGAGGTGGCCGGCATCGACGCCGAGACCGTCGCCGACGCCTTCCGCCAGTGCTGCTCCGGCGGCGTCGCCATCGAGCCGGCGGCGCGTCTTGAGGGCGAGGCCTACGTCGTGGACGGCGACGCTGCGGCCGTGGTCAAAGGGTATCTGCCCCCCGGTGAGGACTCCGCGAACGTCCGGCGCTCCCTCCGCCTCGCCCTCCGCTTCGCGCCGTTGGAGAGGCCGCCGCGCTGGCGGCGGGCGCGCCGCCTCCGTCAGGAGGACTGGCGCGACTCCTGGAAGCGCTACTTCCGCCCCCAGCGGATCGGCAAGCGGCTCGTGGTGAAACCATCGTGGGCGACCTACGAAGTGGCGGCGGGCGATACGGTCGTCGAGATCGACCCGGGGATGGCGTTCGGCACCGGCCAGCACCCGACGACGGCGATGTGCCTGCGCGCGCTGGAGGAGTCCGCCTCTCGCCCAGGCGAGTCGCCTTCGGCGACACGCGGACGGCCGGGCGATGCGGTGCTGGACCTGGGCTCCGGCTCCGGCATCCTGGCCATCGCCGCCGCCAGGCTCGGCGCGAAGCGCGTGCTCGCCCTGGACATCGACCCGCAGGCGGTGAAGGCGGCGCGCCAGAACGCCGGCGCGAACGGCGTCGCGGAGGTGGTGGAGGTGCGGGAGGGGACTCTGCCCGAAAACGCAGGGGGGGAGCGCTTCGGCCTCATCGTCGCCAACATCAGCGGCCTCACGATCGAGCGGCTGGCGCCGGCGTTCGCGGAATCCCTCCGCGATGGCGGCACCCTCATCGTGAGCGGCTTCCTGGAGGACACCGTGGACGAACTGAGCCGCGCCCTGGCGGCGGCGGGCTTCCGGATCGAACGTGTGGACGCGGAGGGCGTCTGGCGTGCTATCACCGCCGAGAGGGCGGGCCGTGCGTAGGTTCTTCGTGCCGCCGGGGGTGATCGAGGGCGTGGAGGTCTCCCTCCCGCCGGAGCTGGCCCGCCGCCTGGCTACCGTCCTCCGCCTCAAGCGCGGCGACCGCGTACTCCTGGCCGACGGCCGCGGCCGCGACTTCGAGGTGGAGATCACGGCGCTGACGCCGCGCTCCGGTGCGGCGACGGTCTTGCTGGAGCGGCCATCGCCGCCTGAACCCCGGGTGGATGTGGTGCTGTACCAGTCGCTGGTGCGGCCCCAGCGGTTCGATCTGGTGCTGGAGAAGGGGACGGAGCTCGGCGTGTCCCGCTTCGTGCCACTGATCAGCGACCGTGCCCAGGTGAAGACCGAAGGCGGCTCACAGCGGGCGGAGCGCTGGCGGCGCATCGTCACGGAGGCGGCGGAGCAGTGCGGACGCGGGCGCGTCCCCGCCGTCGACCCGCCCCTCGCCTTCGCGGAGGCGGTGCGGACGGCGCCCGGCCTGCGGCTGCTCCCCTGGGAGGGCGAACGCTCGCTGGGCCTGCGGACGTACCTGCGCGGCGTGAAGCCGAAGCTCACCATCGTATGCGTGTTCGTCGGGCCGGAGGGTGGCTTCGCGGCGGAGGAGGCGGCGCTGGCCCGCGAGGCCGGCTGCGTCGCCATCTCGCTCGGCCCGCGCATCCTCCGCTCGGAGACGGCGGGCATCGTCGCCGCCGCGCTCGTCATGCACGAAATGGGCGAGCTGGGGGACTAATGTAGGGGCCGACCTTCAGGTCTGGCCCTACGCGCGCGAATGGCCCTACTCCACGCCGCGCCGTGGCGGCGCCAATCTGTGTTCAATCTGTGCTCATCTGTGGCCAGAGCCTGCCCTACTCCAGCGGCCCCTTCAGCAGCAGCATCGGGTCCACGCGCACGCCGTGGATGCGCGCCTCCCAGTGCAGGTGGTCGCCGCTGACGAAGCCGGTCGCGCCCACCTTGCCCACGATATCGCCCTTCGTCACCTCCTGCCCTGCCGTCACCGCTATCGACGACAGGTGGTGGTAGCCGGTGAGGAGCCCGGCGCCGTGGTCGATGATCACGGAGTTCCCCAGCAGGTACAGCGGCTGCGCCAGCGCCACGCGTCCGCTCGCCGCCGCCGCCACCGGGTCGCCACCGTCCGCCGCGATGTCCGTGCCGCCGTGGGTATCGAACGCGGCGCCGTTGACGGAGCGTTGGACGCCGAAGCCGTTCGATATTGGGCCCCGCGCCGGCTGCAGCCACGGCCCCGACCACAGCCGCTGCGGCGTGAACGTCGCGTACGTCTCCCGGACGGTCTGCCGCTCCGCCGCGATCTTCGCCGCGTCGGAGAGCAGGTCGATGCTCTCATCGGGCACCGTCAGCGTCAGCCGCGGGTAGCCGCCCGCCGCGACGGTCACGGGGACGGCGCCCATCGATACGCCATCCACGATCACCTCCACGGTGTAGCCGCCGAGCGGGAAGTCCGTCGCCATGCCGATGACGCCGGTCCAGGCGTCGCCGTTGGGGACCATCGGGTAGCTTCCCCCGTTGAACAGCGCCGCCGCCTCCTTCGTACCCGCGGGCGGGTGCAGCAGCTGCACCAGGAGGAAGCCGCCCTGCTTCGGGTAGGCGACCGGCAGCGCGATAGACGGAGGGATGGGGGTGGGCGTGGGCTCCGGCGTTGGCATGGGCGTTGGCTTCGGCTTCGGCGTAGGCGTGGCTGTCGTGGTGGGTGTGGGCGCTTGCGCGCCGCCGCCGGAGCAGGCCGTCGTCGCCACAAGCGTCAGCGCGCAGAGAAGGACGGCAGCGATCGGGAACCGGAGGGGGCCCATCGGTTGTATGTTATCGTGAACGCCTCCGGACGGGCCAGGCGGGAGATGGGGGCGCAAGCCTGAACGCAGTTCGGGGCGGGTTGGGCGGGTCGAAATACTCTGGGGTTGGGGGGTTCGGCTGTCAGCCGGTGCTATAATCGTAAGACCACACGGGGAGGAGGTGGCGGCGGTTTCCTCGCCCCCGGCCGCATCCACAGCCCCTCAGCCGTCGTTTATCTGGCAGGAGTCGCCCTGACGTGGATGCCAGGTCGGTAGCGCATCGCATCGCGGAAAACGTAGAGCGCGTCATCATCGGCAAGCGCGGGCAGGTGGAGCTTGCCGTGATGACCCTGATGTGCGGCGGCCACCTGTTGGTGGAGGACGTGCCGGGCGTCGGCAAGACGATGCTCGCCCGCAGCCTCGCCCGCTCCAGCGGCTGCTCCTTCAGCCGCATCCAGTTCACGCCCGATCTTCTCCCCTCCGACGTCACCGGCGTCTCCATCTACAACCAGAAAAGCGGCGACTTCCAGTTCCGGCCGGGGCCGCTGTTGACCCAGGTCGTGCTCGCCGACGAGATCAACCGCGCGACGCCGAAGACTCAGTCCGCCCTGCTGGAGGCGATGGAGGAGCGGCAGGTCACCGTGGATGGTGTCACCCACCCCACGCCGCAGCCGTTCATGGTGATGGCCACCCAGAACCCGATTGAGTACGAAGGGACGTTCCCCCTCCCCGAGGCGCAGCTCGACCGTTTCATGATCCGCCTGGAGCTCGGCTACCCCGCCGCCCATGACGAGGTGGCGATGATGGACCGCCAGTTGCACAGCCACCCGCTGGAGGAGCTGGAGCAGGTCTGCGGCGCGGAGGAGGTCATCGCGCTGCAGGATGCCGTCCACGATGTCTACGTGGACGTCCTCATCAAGCAGTACATCGTCGCTCTGACGGACGCCACCCGCAACCACGACTCGGTCTACCTTGGCGCCTCTCCCCGCGGCTCCCTCGCCCTGCAGCGGCTGGGCCAGGCGCGCGCCCTCCTTGACGGCCGCGACTTCGTCCTCCCGGACGACATCGGGGCGCTGGCCTACCCTGCCCTCGGCCACAGGATCATCCTCAACGCCCAGGCGCGGGTGAAGGGGCTCACGGCCACCCAGGTCGTAGAGCAGTGCCGGGAGCGGCTGCCCGTGCCCGGCGTGCGGGCACGGCGCTCCTAAGAGGCTGTCATGGGACGGGCGTTCAAGGGGCTCTTCCGGCTTCTCAGGCGGAACCAGAACCTGCTCTTCGTCGTCGTCGCCTTCGGCACCACGCTCGGGCTGGCCGCGGTCAGCGGCTACTGGCTGTTCTACCGCGCCGCCTACGTCATCGGCGGGCTGGTGCCCATCTGCTTCGTCTGGGCGCGTGGCAGCTTGCGCAAGCTGGAGGTCACGGTCGAGCGCGCGACGGACCGACTCCAGGTGGGCCAGCGCGCCGAGGCGCGCGTGCGGCTCAGCAGCGGCACCTTCTACCCGAAGCTCCTCCTGGAAGTCGAGGACCTGACGGACATGCCCGGCGTCCTGCCGCGAACGGTCATCTCCCTCCCCGCGCACGGCCAGCGCAACTGGAAGCTCAGCCTGCCCTGCACCCGGCGCGGCGTCTTCTCCGTCGGCCCCATCCGCGTCTCCACCGGCGACCCCTTCGGGCTGTTCCGCTTCAGCCGCACCTACGGCGCCAGCCATCCCCTGCTGGTCCTCCCGCTTCCGGAGGAGCTGCCGTACTTCTGGGCCCCGCCCGCTCAGCTGCCCGGCGAGGGCACGGTCCGCCGGCGCACCCACTACGTCACCCCGAACGCCGCCGCCGTCCGGGACTACCAGCCCGGCGATAGCTTCAACCGTATCCACTGGCCCTCCACCGCGCGCCTCAACCGCCTGATGGTGAAGACGTTCGAGATGGACCCGACCAGCGATATCTTCCTCCTCCTGGACCTCGACGCCGCCGTTCAGGCCGGCGAGGGCGACGACAGCACGGAGGAGTACGGCGTGCGAATCGCCGCCTCGCTGGCGGCCCACTTCCTTGAGGCGAACCGGATGCTGGGACTTCTCGCTTCCGGGAGCGAGAGGGTGGCGCTGGAGCCCGCGCGCGGAGCGCAGCACTACCACCGCATCCTGGAGGCGCTCGCCCTGGCGCGGGCGGACGGAGACGTGTCGCTGGCGAGAGTCCTGCAGGACGAGGATCGGCGGTTCGGCCGGCACACTACGCTCATCGTGATTACGCCCTCGGTGGACGAGGCGTGGGTGACGGCGATGCAGGCGCTGGTGCAGCGCGGCGCCCGCGCCGCCGTGGCGCTAGTCGACCCCAGCAGCTTCGGGAGTGCCGATAACGCCCTCCTGCCGTTCAGCACCCTCGTCGCCAGCGATATCCTCACCTACCTCGTGCGCTGCGGCGATGACCTCTCGCCGGCGCTCGGTCCGGGGGGCGCCGCCGCTCAGCCCTTGCTCGATCGACAGAAGGCCATGCCCGGCGGCAGGCGGGCGGGAGTGCGATAGCCGTGGCGCAGATGGAGTGGACCCAACCGGTGGCGCCGCCCGCCGCCGTACCTGCCGAAGCGGCGCGTCTCAGGCGGCTGGCTTCCCGCTTCTCCGATTGGGAGGACTGGCTGACGTTCGCCCTGGCCGCGGGCGCCGTGCTCGGCGTCTCGGTCTCCCTCGAAGACTCCGGCTGGTCCCGCGACATGCCGGACCTGACGCTGGTCGGCCTGCTGGCCCTGCTCCTCGCGCTGCTGCTGGCCCGTTCGCCCCTGCCGATGCTGCTCGCCTGGCCGGCGGCCGTCATCGCTGGCGCCGGCGTCGTCGCCTGGCAGACGCTGGAGGCGGTCGGTCCGGGCAGCCTGGAGGCGCGCCTCGACGCCGTCTACTTCCGGTTCGAGAGGTGGTTCCACCTCGCCTTCAGCGGCGGCATCAGCAACGACTCGCTGCCCTTCAACACGCTGGTCATCGGCCTGGCCTGGCTGGGCGTCTTCCTCTCCGGCTGGAGCATCTACCGCTGGCACAACGCCTGGCTTGGCCTGATTCCGGGCGGCATAGCCCTGTTCATGAACATGCTGTTCATCAACGACACCCTGCCCTTAGAGGTCTTCCTCTACGTCATGTGCGGCTTTCTCCTCGTCATGCGAACGAACCTCGTATCGCAGATGCGGCGCTGGCGGGCCGAGGGCGTAAGCTACCCGCCGCTGATCAGCCTCTCCTACCTTCACTACACCGTCTGGGCAGGCCTGTTCCTGATGGCCGCCTCCTGGATCGCGCCGGTGGGCCCGTTCACCACTCCCACCGTAGTCGGCTCCCTCAGCGAGCGGTTCGAAGGCCTCGGCGTCCATTTCGCCCGCCTCGCCGGCCCCCTGCGCGTCCACAAGATCGTCCCCGTCCACGATTACACGGCCGTCCTCCCCTTCCAGGGCTCGATCGACCTGGGCGAGCGCGAGCTGCTCTCGGTCAAGGTGAGAGACCCGACTATCGAAGGGCCTATCATCCTCCGCGGCGCTGTCTACGAAGAGTACGCGTCGGGCGGCTGGAAGGCGGGCTCCCGCCGCGAGGTCGACGTGCCTTCGCCGATGGTGCGGCTGGACACCCTGGACGAGGCTGGGGCCGGCGGGCGCATCGTCCCGATCACCGTGACGGTGGAGGCGAAGAGCGTCGTCGGCACGGTGCTGTTCACGCCCGGCCAGCCGCTGTCCGCCAACGTCCCCGCCCGCGCCAAGCTGGCGGACGGCTCAATCACCGAGCTTAGCGCCAGGGTCAGGGGTGGGACGCCGGCCCTCAGAAGGACGCCAACCGTTGACATGCCGCGGGACGGCGGTACCTCGCTCAGCGACGACGAGGTGCTGGAGCGGCTGCCCGAGGGCTGGACCGGCCTCTACGTGCGCCGCAGCGAAAACGGCGTCGTGCAGGCCGTGGGGGCCGTCCCCGCCGGCGAGGCGCCGGACGTCCTCGTCCTCAGCCCCCGCGAGAAGCTGGAGGAGGGCGAGTCGTACGGCGTGCTCGGCCTCGTCCGCGACGTCTCGCCAGACGAGCTGCGCGCGGCGCCTTCGTTCGCGTACCCGCAGTGGGTCTCGCGCGCCTACCTGGGCCTGCCGGAGATGCCGGACCGCGTGGCGGAGCTCGCCGTGCAGGTCGCCGGCGCCGAGCCCACCGCCTACGACCGGGCGAAGGCGATAGAGTCGTACCTGCGCGAGTTTCCGATCGACTACGGCATCGGCGATACGCCGCCCGGCCTCGACACCGTGGACTACTTCCTGTTCGAGGCGAAGGCCGGCTACTTCGACTACCACGCCTCGGCGATGGTGGTGCTGCTGCGGTCGCTCGGCGTGCCCGCCCGCCTCGCCGCGGGCTTCGTCGTCGACACCAAGGACTTCGACGACGACAAGGACGCCTACGTGGTGCAGGACCAGGACGTGTACGCCTGGGCGGAGGTCTACTTCCCGGGCGAGGGCTGGGTGGAGTTCAACCCTTCGCCGGACCGCCCGGCGGAGCTCCGCCCGAAGGAGACCGGCGGCGACATTCAGGTACCGCCCGTGGACCTGCGCGACATACGCGACCTTCCCGTCTCCACCGGTGGCATCTTCCCCTTCGAGCCGCCTGACCTGAGTGGCCAGACGCAGGGCGCCTCGGGCGGCTCCGGCCCCGGCTACCCCCTCTGGATCGCGCTCGGCGTGGCCGGCTTCCTGGCGGCCGTCGCCGGCAGCGCCGCCCTCGGCTGGCGGCGTAGCGTCGACGGCCTGCCCTACCAGCAGCAGCTCTGGGAGAAGACGGTGCGCCTCGCCTCCTGGGCGGGCCATCCCCCCCGGCCCGGCCAGACCCCAGCGTCCTTCGCCGGCGCGCTCGCCCGCCGCTTCCGCAGCCTCCGCGACGTCGACCTGCTGGCGCAGGCCTACGGCCGCTCGCGGTTCGGGCGCAGCGACGCGCTGGAGGTGGAGGAGCGACAGCGGCTGGCGCGCGCCTGGGCGAAGCTACGGGCGACGCTGGTCTGGCAGGCCGTCCGGCGGCTGTGGCCCAGGCGATGACCAGCCCGTCTGGGAGGTTCTACCTCGTCGAGACGAAGCTGGGCTGGATAGGGCTCGTCCTATCGCCCAACGGCCCTGCGGGCGTCCGCCTGCGCGCCATCACCCTGCCCCGAGCGGGCCGCGACGACGCCCTGCGGGAGGTCGTGGAGCTGGGCGCGCTGGAGCCCGCCTCCGAGGCGGAAGCCGGCGACATCGCGCGACGGGTGAAGGCGCTCGCGGAGGGGCAACCGGCGGACCTCGCGGGCGTCATCGATTGGGACAGCCTGTCCGCCAACGGGCGGAGCGTCACGGGCTTCCGCCGCGCCGTGATGGAGGAGGCGCTGCGCATCCCCCGCGGCGAGACCCGCACCTACGGCTGGCTCGCCGAGAGGGTGGGCCGTCCGCGCGCCGCCCGCGCCGTCGGCCGCGTGATGGCGACGAACCCCCTGCCCATCGTCATCCCCTGCCACCGCGTCATCGGCAGCGACGGCTCCCTCCGCGGCTACGGCGCTGGCCTCTGGATGAAGGAAGCGCTCCTGCGCGCAGAGGGGGCGAGGGGGTAGGGGGGCCTAAGAGGGAACAGCAACACCGGGCGCCGGCACGATCCGGAACTGAATCCGTTTGGCTTCCTGATCCTCTACTTTCGCGACGATCACAAAGTTACCGGGCTTCTCCACGCCGAGTACGCCATTCAGAGCAACCACAACGCGCTGTGCCTGGCCCATTGGAAGCCCGGGAGGACGGCCGACTTCAAGTTGGCCGGTCATCTTAGCCGCTTCATGACCGTCCTCGTCCAGAACCTCCACCGTCAAGTTGTGTCGCTGGTTGGTTTCATTCCATGGTACGCTCAGGCCTAGGCCGATCGCAAAAGGATGCTGAGCAGGGAATCCACTATTGATGGTCATGACGTCCCAGCCTCCTCCGAGCATGTAAAGCTTACCGCCTATAGCTTGCGCGGCATCTGCCAAGATGAGGAACTCTACTTCCATCTTGCCCTGCACAGCTCCTTGTCATACAATGTAATACAACTGTAGTCACGGAGACACGTGCGTGTCAAGTCCGCGTATCTATGATCTGGCCTTCGATGATGAGAATGAAGATAAACTGTCTCGTCGAGGAATATCGGAAGAAGATGCGCTTGATCTGATTTCTCAACCCTATCTTGTGGTCCGGAATAAACGGCGTGGAAGGGGGCGTTACAAGGTGATTGGCAAGGACCGTGCCGGCCGCATCTTGACGATCATCTTGGAGCCCACGACAATCAAGACTACTTGGCGGCCAGTCACTGGCTGGCTCAGTACGGTCGCTGAAAAGGGGCTGTTTGGCGCGTAGGAGGCAAGACGATGAGAGAGACAGAGTATCCCCCGCGGGAGGAAGATCAACTCGGAGATTGGGAAGGTAAGGTGGAGCGGCGTAGACCTCGTCGTGCACCTAGTGCGGTTTTCTCGGTACGGTTCGGTCGCAATGAGATCGCCGCGGTTCGCCGCGCCGCCGCGAAGGCCGGCGAGCGCACATCGGAGTTCATACGTATTGCCGCGCTGACACGGGCTCGTGGTGGGCAGCGCATTTCTCTAGATATGGTGCCCTCCACGGGTGCTGCACAGGCAGCACTTAGCACTCCCGAAGCGAACACCTACGCCGTATCTGATTACAATTACGCTCTAGTTGCCTGATTGGGGCGGCGCTCCCTCACACCCCCACCGTCCCCCACGGCCCCACGATATCCGATAGCGCCCGCTCCAGCTCCGGGCAGTAGCGCGCCCGCGGCAGCTCCATCTGCACCTCTTCCCCGTCCCGCTGCCGTATCGATAGCTGCACCAGCCCCTCGCCCGCGTACTCCCCCAGCGCGTTCACCAGGGAGCGCAGCCGCTCCTGGTCCCCCTCGTGGTCGTCCGTCTCCTCCAGCACGATGCGCAGCGACGCCGGGGTGGGCGCGGGCCGTGTCTCCCGTTTCGCGTACCGGGCCCCGTTCCCTCCGTTCCCGTTCGACGGCGGCGCCGCCAGAGCTGACGGGCCTGTCCTGAGCATTGTCGAAGGGTCGAACTCACCCTCCACGTAGGCCACCGCCTTCTGCACCCCCACCGTCAGCCGCTCGCCGCGCGCGTCTGCGTCCTTCGCCCGCACCCGCACCGCCGCCAGCACCGCCGTCCCCGTCTGCCAGATATCACGAGTCTGCTCGTACGTGTCGGGCCAGACCGTAAGCTCCAGGCTGCCCCCCGTCTCGTCCTCCAGCGTCGCCGCCAGGAAGGCGCGACCGGCGCGGGTCGAAAGGCTGCGGGTGGCGATCACCGTCCCGCCCAGCACAAGCTCCCGCCCCGCCATCTCCGCCGACACCTCCGCCAGGCGGCAGCTAAGGTGCGGCTCCAGCGCCTGCGCCGCCGCCGCGAACGGGTGCTCCGAGACGTACACCCCCAGCAGCTCCTTCTCCCAGGCCAGCCGCTCCGACTGTGGCGTCTCCGCTTCGTCCAGCCGCAGCTCGCCGAGCGATGGCTTCGCCTCCTCGCCCATCAGGTCGAACAGCGAACCCTGCCCCGCCTCTCGCTGGCGCTGCGTCCGCTGGGCCAGCGCTATCGCCCGGTCCAGGCTGGCCAGCAGCCCGCCCCGCGCGGACGCGCACAGCGAGTCGAAGGCCCCGGCCTTCACCATGCTCTCCAGCCCCCGCTTGTTGAGGTGGCGGTGGTTCACCCGCGCGAAGAAATCCTCGACAGTGGCGAACGGCCTGCCCTGAGCTTGCCGAAGGGGCTTGCCATCCTCTCGCGCCTCGATGATCCCCTCGACGACGCCTTCGCCCACGTTCTTGATGTTCGCCAGCCCGAAGCGTATCGCCCGGCTGTCTGCCTGCCCGTCCGGGTCGGCCTGCGGCTCCAACTGGAAGTTGACGCCGCTGCGGTTCACGTCCGGCGGCAGGATATCGATGCCGCGACGGCGGCACTCCGCGTACGCCTCGGCCACGCGCTGGGCGGCGCCCGAGGCGTGGTTCCCCGCCATGATGAGGACCGCCGTCATGTACTCTTCCGGGTAGTTCGCCTTCAGGTACGCCGTCTGGTAGGCGATGGTCGCGTAGGAGACGGCGTGCGCCTTGTTGAAGGCGTAGCCCGCGAACGGCTCTATCAGATCGTATATCTGCTGCGCCAGCTCGCGGCTGTACCCCCTGGCGACGGCCCCCTCCAGGAACCGCTGCTCCTCCCCGGACATCATCTCCTTCATCTTCTTGCCCATCGCCTTGCGCATGATGTCCGCCTGGCCCAGCGTGTAGCCGGCGAACTTCTGGGCGATGTGCAGCACCTGGTCCTGGTAGACGATGACGCCGTACGTCTCGTCCAGAAGTTCCGCCAGGTCCGCGTGCGGGTAGGCGATCTCTTCCAGGCCGTGCTTGGCGCGGATATAGGTGGCGATGTGCTGCATCGGCCCGGGACGGTAGAGCGCCACCAGCGCCGCCAGGTCCTTCACGGAGTTGGGCCGCAGCTCCTGCACCGCCCGCCGCATCCCGCCCGACTCCAGCTGGAACACGCCGAACGTGTCCCCCGCCGAAAGCATCTCGTACGTCTTCGCGTCGCCGTCCGGCAGCTTCGACAGGTCGATCTCTACGCCGTGGACGTCCCGGACGACCTCGACCGCAAGGCCGAGGATGGTGAGGTTGGTCAGCCCCAGGAAGTCCATCTTGAGCAGGCCCAGCTCGGCCACGTCGTTCATCGCGTACTGGGTGGTGGGCAGCGCGGTCTCGTCGCCGGAGGATGGCCTCTGGAGCGGCAGGAAGTTCGCCAGCGGCTCCGGCGCGATGACGACGCCGGCGGCGTGCGTGCTGGCGTGGCGGGCCACGCCCTCCACGGCGCGCGCCGTGTCGATAAGCTCGCGGACCTTGGTGTCCTCGTACGCCTCACGCAGCTCGGCGCCCTCCTGCAGCGCCTTGTCGATCGTCATCACCCCGAACGAGGCCGGCATCGCGGGTACCAGCCGCGCCACGCGGTCCACGTCGGCGTAGGTCATGCCGAGGGCGCGGCCGACGTCGCGGATAGAGGCCTTGGCGCCCAGCGTCCCGAAGGTGATGATCTGGGCCACGCGGTCGTGGCCGTACTTCTCGGCGGCGTAGCGGATCATCTCGTCGCGCCGGTCCTCCGCGAAGTCGATATCCACATCTGGCATCTCCCGCCGCTCCACGTTGAGGAAGCGCTCGAACACCAGCCGGTGCTCCAGCGGGTCGATCTCCGTCACGCCCAGGCAGTAGAGGATGATGGACGCCGCCGCCGAGCCGCGGATCGCCATGCGTATGCCCAGCCTGCGCGCGTGCTGCGCGAAGTCGTTCACCACCAGGATGTAGTCCGCGAAGCCGGTCTGCCGCACCACGTCCAGCTCGTACTCCAGGCGGGCGCGCGGCTCCTCCGGGTCCGCGGAGTAGAGCCGCTGGAGCCCCTCGCGGCAGAGGGCGGCCAGGTGCTCCTCGGCCGTGAGGCCGGGCGGCACCTCCGCCTTCGGCAGGTGCAGCCGCCCGAACTCCAGCGACAGGTCGCACATCTCCGCGATGCGCCAGGTGTTGTCGCACGCCTCCGGCAGCTCCGGGAACAGCGCCCGCATCTCCTCTTCCGGCTTCAGGTAGTAGGAGTCCGATTCGCCGGCCATGCGCAGCCGCTTCTCGTCCAGGACGGAGGAGTTGGTGCCGATGCAGAGGAGGATGTCCTGGAAGGGGGCGTCCTCGCGGTTTACGAAATGGACGTCGTTCGTGGCGACAAGGGGCAGGCCGGTCTCCCGCGACAGCTCCACCAGCTTGCGGTTCAGCTCCTTCCCCTCCGCGATCCCGTGCTCCTGCAGCTCGATGTAGAAGTCGCCGAACACGTCCTTGTACCAGCGGGCCGCCGCGACGGCGTCCGGGAAGCGGTCCTGCTCCAGCAGGCGGGCGATCTCGCCGGAGTTGCAGCCGGAAAGGGCGATGATCCCCTCGTGGTGCTCCTCCAGCACCTCGCGGTCCATGCGAGGGCGGTAGTAGTAGCCCTCAAGGTGGGCCTTGGTGAGGGCGGCCAGCAGGTTGCGGTAGCCCGTCTCGTTCTTCGCCAGGAGCGTCATGTGGTGCGGCTGCTTACCCGTCCTGAGCCCGGTCGAAGGGTCGTTCGCCTCCTTCGAGTGGCGGGAGCCGCGGGCGATGTACGCCTCCACGCCGATGATCGGCTTGATGCCGCGCGCCTTCGCCTCCTTGTAGAACTGCACCGCCCCGTAGAGGACGCCGTGGTCCGTCAGGGCGACCGCCTCCTGGCCGAGCTCCTGGGCGCGGTCCATCAGGAGCGGGATGCGCGAGAGGCCGTCCAGCAGGGAGTACTCGGTGTGGAGGTGGAGGTGCGTAAACATCAGGCGAGCGGGCAGTGGACAGTGGACAGTGGACAGTGGGTAGTGGACAGTGGACAGGGCGCCATTCGAGTTGCTGCGGCGTAAGTGCTAACGCGCATAATCCATAGGGCCGAAAAGGGTCGCGGTTGGACGGCTCTCATTATAGCGAGGACGGGCGTTGACGGGACGCACCTTATGTTAAATCGATGGCGAATTTTGCGCGAAGCCGCTGCGGGCGCCTAGCAGCGCGTGCCAGCGCCCGCAGACCGGCAGGACTTCTGCGGGCGCTGGCACGCGCTGCGCGCTATCGGGCAGGGCCGCCGTTGAGGGTTGTCAGCGCGAAGTGGGCGACCCTCGGGAAGTCTTTTTCGTCATGAACTCTCCGGCAGGTTAAGGCAGCCACCGCCTCCGCGCGTACCAGCCACCACTCGCCAGCGCCAGCACCCCCGCCGCCAGGCCGCCGGCGAGCGCGGCGTAGGGGACGGACGACGAGGCCGATGCCTGCGCGCTACCCGGCGCGTCCGGCTGGCCGAGGAGTTCTACTGTGCCGCCGACGGATAGCGCTAACTCGTACGCCCCGATGTCGCAGGCGCTCCCCTGAGGCCGGGTGACGCCGCGCTGGTCGGTGGCGATAGGGCTGCTAGCGGTGTCGGTGCAGTCCGAGGGCCACGGCACGGCATTGATGGCGGGGCTGCCCGTCATCAGGGCGTGTGTCTTGGTTGTGCCGGGCGCGTTGAGGGCGAGACCATCAAGCCCGGCGAGCCCGGCGCCGACGACCACGGTCAAGTCACAGGTGTTGTCGTCGAAGAGGTTCACACCGAGATAGCTGTTCGAGGGCGCGCCAGCACCGCCGCAATTTCCAACGGAATTGTTGGCAATGATCGTGTTCTTTATGACCACTATACCGCAGTTAACTGAACAGGTGCCGCTGGTGATGCCACCGCCGATTGGGGCCAAGTTTTCGGAAACGGTGCTGTTGTTCAGGGTCAGCCCGCCGTCGAATTGCCCGATGCCGCCGCCGCCGACAGTGGCCGTGTTGCCGCTGACGGTGCTGTTGGTCAGGGTCATCGCGCCGTCGTTGCGGATACCGCCGCCGGTGCCGCTGCCGCCCGGGTTTGGGGTCGAGTTGCCGCTGACGGTGGTTCTGTTCAGGGTCGCCGTAGCGCCCAAGTAGTTGTCGATACCACCGCCGGTAGTGGCCGTGTTGCCGCTGATGGTGCTGTCAGTCAGGATCATCGTCGGGTTGACGTAGGCATAGCCATTGTAGATACCGCCGCCACCCACATTGAAGTTGGAGTTGTCCTTGACCGTGCTGCTGTTCAGGATCAGCGTGCCCGCATTAAGGATGCCGCCGCCGACCCCGCCGTCGACGTTGGAGCCGCGTTGGATGGTCAGCTTAGAGATCGTTGCCTTAACGCCGGGGTGGATATGAAACACGCGGTCGGTAAGGTTGCCGTCTATGATGACGTTGGCGCCGCTGGTGGCTTCGATTTCCAGCTCTTCGGTAATGTCCAGATCGCCGGTGGCGTTCAGATCCTCGCCTGCCCCAACGAGGCTGAGGAAGTAAATGCCGGACGTCGACATCTTTATGTAATCGGGGCCCACGCTGCCGCCGCCGCAGGCTTCAACGGGGGCGTTCGTGTTGGCCGCTTGGATCGCTTCCCGCAGCGAGCACAAGCCATCGGCGCCAGCTTCGTTGGGGGTAGTAACTGTGATAACCATCGCGTGCGCCGGGGAGGCCGGCAGCGCCGCGAGCAACAGGAGCACTCCCAGAGAGACAGGGAAGAGAAACAAGCGGGACATCGCGCACCCCCTTATGTTCTTGTGGCCTAGGGCCTTAGTAAATGGCGACATGTCGATCCCCTTTCGCCGTTGGCGATTGAATCCGGCTGCTATCGCCGCCAGCGCAAACATTGAGCGTCTCATCGCCGCACCCCTTTCTAACTTGCTTCTAACCGTTTTCCCGTTGCCCGCAGGCGCCGCACCCGCCTAGAATAGAAAAAGCTAGGGTGTGCGCCCGCATTCCTTGGCTCCGGGCCTCGACGGTTACCGCCGCCGGGGCCCGCCTTGTTTCTTACGCTAGTTCATGAGCGCGCTCCCGAAAACGCAAAACGCCGGAGCCAACCTGCTCTCGGTAGGCCCGGCGTCTGAAACCGGTGGGACAGAGAAACTCGCCGCAAGGCGTCGCACCCCCTCCTTCGTGCCTGCATTATAGTCAAATCGGCAGGTCTGTCAACCCTCTTCGGCTACCTAATTCTACCCCTTTTTGGGCATCGCCCATGGAGACCGACACGGCGAGGGCGATACCCCTGGACAGCGTACGTCCCTACGCGCGCAAAAGGTTCGCGGCGGGCCGGGAGGGGACCCGGCCCGCCGCTTTCGCCTGCCGGGTGGCAGGCTGCCCAAAGGGAATGGGGTGCGGTAGCGCGATAATGCGCTTAACGCCTACTTGAAGTGGGGGATGATCTCCTCACCGAAAAGCCGGATCGTCTGCATCACCTTCTCGTGTGGAATGCGGGCCGCCTGGCACATCACGATGAGCTGGTCGACGCCGGTTTCCGCGTAGTGCTCCACCACCCGCCGGCAACGCTCGACGGAGCCCATGCACAGCGCGCCCGACTCGAACTGCTCCTCGAAGCTGGGCCGCTCCTGCAGCCGCTGCTCCGCCATCTGGGCCAGGCCGACGTAGTACTGGTAGGACTCCGGCGCGTCCTTCTTCTTCCCCCAGGGGATGAACAGCGTCGCGATCGACTCGGCGAAGAAGTCGGCCCCCGGCTTGCCATACTCGATCGCCTCCTCGTCGCTGGGGGCGACCAGCGCCATCGTCGTGGCGGCGAACTGGTTGTTCACGAACTCGCCCACCGGCTTGGCGTTGGCGACGTTCTGGCGGTAGATGTTGAGGCTCGCCTCCAGCACGCCGGGGGCGATGAAGCCGAAGGAGAGGGCGCCCAGTCCGTACTCCCCGGCGATGCGGAAGCTGTCCGGCTGGGTGCAGGCCATCCACATCGGCGGGTGCGGCTTCTGGATGGGCTTGGGGATGACGTTGCGCGGCGGCACCACGAAGTAGTCCCCTTCCCAGGAGAACGTCTCCTGCGTCCACATCTTGGGGATCATGCGCACCGCCTCTTCCCACATGGGGCGCGAGTCCGCCGGGTCTATGCCGAAGCCGCCCAGCTCCTGCTCCGTGATGGAGCGGCCGGTGCCCAGCTCCAGGCGGCCGTTGGATATGATGTCCAGGGCCGCCGCCCGCTCGGCGACGCGGATCGGGTGGTTGAACGGGGAGGGCAACAGGGCGACGCCGTGGCCGATGCGAATGTTCTTCGTCCGCTGGCTCGCCGCGGCCAGGAACACCTCCGGCGCCGACGAGTGGGAGTACTCCGCCAGGAAGTGGTGCTCGACCTCCCACAAGTAGTCGAAGCCGACCTTATCGGCGAGCTCTACCTGCTCAAGGGCGTCGTGGTAGGTGCGGAACTCGCTGTCGCCGTTCCACGGCTTCTGCATCTGCAGTTCGTAGAGGATCCCGAACTTCACCGGTGCTCCCGTCTGGAACATACCGACTGGTCAGTTTGTAACACATGACTGGCCGACCTGTCAAACGAACACATCCTACCGCTGGATCAGCGGGCCGCTGGCCCGCGCCCCCCTACTCCACCAGCCGCTGCGGCGCGTTGCCGGCCGTGAATCCGCCGTCCACCGGCAGCGCCACGCCCGTAACGAACGACGCCTCGTCCGAAGCCAAAAACAGCACCGCCTGCGCCACCTCGTCCGCCTCCCCCACCCGCCCCATCGCGTGCGCCGCGCCCAGCCGCTGCCAGGCCTCCTCGCCCTTCCCGAGTACGAGCTCGCCCCGCGCGATCGCCCGCTCCGCCATCGGCGTGCGGATCACCCCCGGGCAGACGGCGTTGACACGAACATTCTGCGCCGCCCACTCCGTCGCCAGCGACTTCGTGAGCAGCACGACGCCGCCCTTGGAGGCGGAGTAGGTGGAGAGCCAGGCCGTCCCCTGCAGCCCCGCCACCGATGCCGTGTTGACGATCGAGCCGCCGCCCTGCTTTAGCATCTCCGGGATCGCGTACTTGCAGCCCAGGAACACGCCCTTCAGGTTGACGTCGATCAGACGGTCCCACTCCTCCTCCGGCACCTGCGTCACCGGCAGCCCGAACTCTATCCCCGCGTTGTTGAACAGGATGTCGAGGCGGCCCCAGCGCTCCACCGTCGCCCGCACCATTCGCTCCACGTCCGCCGCGACCGACACGTTGGCCTGCACCGCCGCGGCCTCGCCGCCGCCGTCGGCGATCTGCCGCGCTATCCGCTCGGCGCCCTCGCCGTCCAGGTCGGCGCACATCACCTTCGCCCCCTCCTGGCCGAACAGCGCCGCTGTCGCCCGCCCGATGCCGGACGCCGCGCCCGTGACCAGCGCTACCTTGTCCTTGAGTCGCATCTCTCCCTCCTCCTGTCATTCCGGGCGAAGCGAAGAATCTCGATTGACCGGACCGCCTCCGCCCGGGCTTCCCGTAGGGGCGGAGCTTCAGCTCCACCCTAGGGCCGACCTGAAGGTCGGCAGCCGCGTGTCTCTTTCCTCCTGGGCCGTCGGTGGTCGCACGTCTCCCTCCGGTTGCGTGCGCTCCGTAGGGGCGGAGCTTCAGCTCCGCCCGCACGTGGCGGAACGCTCTACGCCGGCACCGCCGACTTCAGGAATTCGATGATCGCCTCCGCCGACTCCTCCGGCTTCTCCCAGAAGAACATGTGGCCTACCCCTGAAATTATCCGCACCTGCGAGCCGGCTATACGCTGCCGCAGGATATCCGCGTTCCCCACCGGCACCAGCTGGTCGCGGTCGCCGTGCACAATCAGCGTCGGCGCCGTGATCCTTGGCAGCCGCTCGTAAGTATCGAACCCCTGGATCGCCGTAAACTGCCGGCCGATGCTCTCCCACGGCGTGGGGGCGGCCAGCCAGGTGCTGGTGATCCAGGCCCAGAACTCCGGCCCGGCCCGCTGTACGAACTCCGGCGTCGCCGCCGACAGCAGGAACTGCCGGATGGCGTCCTGCTGCGTCCCGCCGGCCTGGCCCGCGCGCGCGATAACATCTGGGTGCGTCGGTACGCCGTGGGAGAAGCCGCAGGTCGTGCAGCCCAGGACCAGCGCCTGCACCGCCTGCGGGTGGTTCAGCGCCAGCTCCTGCGCGATCATTCCGCCCATCGAGATGCCGAGCACGTGCGCCCGCGGAATGCCCAGCTCCCGCAGGAGGCCGGCCGCGTCCTCCGCCATCAGCGGCACCGTCAGCTCGCCGGGCGGCTTATCGCTCAGCCCCGTGCCGCGGTTGGAAATTCGGATGACCTGAAAGCGCGACCGCAGCGGCTTCAGGAACGCCTCGCCCCAGAAGCCCGCGTTGCCGATCCAGCCCATGATCATGAGCAGCGGCGGCCCCGAGCCCTCCACGTAGTACTCGATGTTTAGCTCGCCGACTTTGATGGTGGGCATGGGCGCATCCCTCCTCCGGATGGGGCCGGTGACCGAACAGTATCGCAGCCTGACGTGCGCGTCAAGGTCTGGCGGCGCGGCTCGCCGCGGGCCCCTCGGCGGCGGCCGCTGCCCTCGCCCTGGCTCCTCGGGCCCAACCGCCTGTAGATTGCCGCCCGCCCTGCTATCATACCGCCATGACGACCGAGATGTGGATCATCGCGGCCGTGCGGGTCCTCGGTTCCCTGCCGGTCCTCCGCTGGCCCTTCTGGGGAGCGATCTTCGTCCTTCTCGTTGACCTCAGCGATCTGTTCATGATGAACCTGCTGCATCTCGGCGGCGTGAAGGGCTACCAGAGCTTCGACAAGTGGCTGGACCAGCCCTACATGCTCTTCTTCCTTATCGTCTCCCTCCGCTGGGAGCCGGCGCTCCGTAACATGGCGATCGGCCTGTACGTCTTCCGCGCAGCCGGCTTCATCGCCTTCGAGGTCACCGGCGAGCGAGACATCCTGATCTTCTTCCCGAACCTGTTCGAGGTCTGGTTTCTCCTCATCGCTGGCATGAAGGAGTTCAGCCTCGACTTCCGCCGTGACCGCTTCCTCGTCTCCACGGCTGCGGTGCTGCTCCTCGGCATCAAGATGTTCCAGGAGTACGCGCTACACGTCGGCCGCTGGCTCGATGGGTTCACCGCCGTCGAGGCCGTGCAGGCGATCTGGCGGTTCTTTACCGATCCGCTCTTCTAAAGGCGGCCGGCGTCCGGCTGGACCCTCGTATCAGGTACGCCTGAACGCGGTTCTCCCGCTTCCCCTAGACCGCGGGTGCCGTCCGGATCCGTGTCCAGCCTGCGCGTCGCTCGCCCGTTCGGGCTGGGGTAATATGGGGGCGCCATGGCGAATCTGCAGTTCGGCGTCAACCTCTACCCCCACCAGTGGCGCGATGCCGTCCGCATCGAGGAGCTGGGCTACGACTCCGTCTGGACCTCCGAGCACGTCTTCTTCTACTTCCCCACCTTCGACGCCCTCACCACCCTGGCCGCCGTCGCCGCCCTGACCTCGCGCATCCGGCTCGGCACCGCCGTCCTCCTCCTCCCCCTGCGCCCGGCCGCCCTCGCCGCCAAGGAGATCACCTCCGTCGACGTCATCTCCGGCGGCCGCCTCACGCTGGGCATCGGCGTCGGCGGCGAGTACCCGAAGGAGTTCCAGGCCGTCGGCGTCCCGGTCCAGGAGCGCGGCGCCCGCACCGACGAGGCGATCGAGGTGCTGCGGCGGCTCTGGACGGAAGACAACGTCAGCTTCGACGGCCGCTTCACGAAGCTGGATGGCGTCACGCTCCAGCCGAAGCCGGCTCAGCGGGGCGGGCCGCCGCTCTGGATCGCCGGCCGCTCAGAGGCCGCGATTCGTCGCGCCGGCCGTCTGGGCGACGGCTACCTGCCGTACCTCTTCTCCCCCGAGCGCTACCGCGACAGCCTGGCGGAGGTGCGCCGCGTCGCCGAGGAGGCGGGCCGCGATCCGGACGCCATCGAGCCCGGTCTCTACCAGTTCATCTGCCTCGCCGGCAGCTACGAGGAGGCGAAGCGCGTCGCCGCGGCTGACCTCTCCCGCCGCTACAACCAGCCGTTCGAGAGTATCGTGGACCGCTACGTGGTGATGGGGACGGCCGACGACTGCGCCCGCCGCCTGGCGGACTTCGCGGAGGCCGGCGCGCGCCACTTCCTGCTGGTCCCGATCACGGCGGCGTTCGCGGACTTCATGCCCCACGTGGAGCGCTACGCGACCGAGATACTCCCCCGGCTCCGTGCGGCCCCGTAGGGGCGACCCCTTCGACATCGCTCAGGACAGGCTTCAGGTCGCCCGCGAGCGATGTGTGTGTGGGGGGCGGGTCGGTGCCTATCTGTGTTCATCTGTGGCCGATTAGGGGTGGGGATGTGGGGCCTTACCCGCGATGCTGTGTCGCGGTGTCGGGGCCCTCTTCGTCCGCCCCGTGCGGGCGGAGCATGGTGACGGCGGACGCCTCGGACGCTCCGCGATGCGCCTCCGGGGTCCCGGTGGAGCCGTAGCGCATCCGCTGGAACGCCATCCGGGCCAGCGTGAGGTAGATATCGCCGAGCATCAGGAGGTCCTGCGCGATAGAAGGGCCCCTGCCCTGTCCTGTCGCCAAAGGCGACTCGCCTGGGCGAGAGCCGTGTCGAAGGGCCTGCCGGGACATCGGAGCCACCGTCCTTCGAACTCCGCAAATCGATTGTCCAGCCGGACGGCCGCACCCCGCGCGACCCTATCCTACATCCATCCAAACGCCTGTCAACCCACCCTAGATTCGGGGTTGTGTGGAAAACTTAGAGAGTTTTCTTAGCGTCTAAAAGCCTGCCGAGCAGGGTGCCCTACGGCGCACAGCTCAGGTTCATTACCGCGATGTACCGCAGCGGGTCAGCCAGGGTGATGCTGTTGCTGGCGTCCAGGTCGAAGCGGGCGTCGTACGGCGGGCCCGGCGGGAACGTGTTCACCCTCCCCATGTAGCGGAGGACGTCGCCTAGCATGGCCTTCTGGTCGTCGTTGAAGTCGAACGGCCAGGCGTCCGGCGGGTCCTCGTTATCCGCCTCTAGGGTGTCTGCGCAGGGGTCCAGCGGCAGCGTCCCCATGAACGTCTCCTTCGCCGTCTCGAACCCGTCGCAGTCGGGGTCATCCGCGGGAACAGGCCACGGAGGCAGGGCCTGATCAGCGTTGGGCCAGGCAGGGCAGTTATCGGAGGCGTCGGGCACACCGTCGCCGTCGGAGTCCGGGACAGGCGTCGGCGTGGGTGTGGGCGTAGGTGTGGGCGTCGGCGTTGGCGTTGACGTCGGCGTTGGGGTTGGCGTGGGCGTGCTTGCGGCGAAGGTGGCGGTGTATGTCATGGGAGTGCTGGGCGCGACAATGTCGTGGCTCTGCGCCCCGCCGTCGGACCAGGAGGCGAACGTGTAAATCTCGCCACCGAACGCCTGGGGGAAGGGGGCGCTAATGGAGATCGTGGACCCTACAATGGCGGTATGGACGAGCGGGGTGGCGCTGGCCCCGGCCGCGACCACGAGCTGGAGCCCCGAGGGAACGGAGGAAAAGGTGAGGTCCACGCCTTTGGGATAGAGGGATACGCTCTTGATGTCCTGGAGGCCACCGGAGTCGGTCACCGTGAGCTTTAGCTCTAGGTACGACGGCCACTCATGGTCGGGAGCGACGAATTGGCCACTCGCTACCCCCGGATAGTCCTGCACCGGGTGGGTGTGGCAACTGGTGGGGGTGGCGCAGTGATGGAAGAGAAGAGACCAGGAGAAGGCCGCGGGCGGAAGAGGGCCGTCCTCGTTGTCGGTGGCGGAGCCGGCGAAGTCGATCACGTCGCCGACGCTCCACGTTGTAGTGGGGTCGGGATTGCTGATGGCGGCCACGGGCGGGGTGTTGGCGACGGTAGCGGTGGCCTCGTTGGAGGCTGGGCCAACGTTGCCCGAGGGGTCCTCAGCGGTGACCTTGTAGTAGTAGGTGGCCGGGGGAAGGCCGGAGTCGCTGTAGCTGGTGGTGCCCGGCTGGCCTATCTGGTTGGTAACGGAAGGGGTGAAGCCAGAGGTGGTGGAGCGGTGGACGTTGTAGCTGGCGATGCTGCCAGAGTCGTCGCTGGCCGGCGACCAGGTGAGGTTGACGGTGTTCCCCACCACGGAGCCCGCAAGGTTTGTGGGTGCCGTGGTGGGCTGGTGTCCTGCAGGACGGGAGTGTTCATGTCGGCCTGTATCTGGGCGGCGCTGAGGGCCCGGCCGTAGATGCGTATCTCGTCGATGACGCCGTTGAGGAACTCGCCCCAGACGGAGTTGCCCCCGAAGCGGAGCGGCCCGGCGGAGCTGACGACGGGGCCGCTGATGGCAAGGCTGCTGGCCAGGAAGCCGTTGACGTAGAGACGCAGAGCGGCACCGTCGTAGGTCGCGGCTAGGTGGGTCCAGGTGTTAGGCGGGAGCTGGGAGCTGCCGCTCGTAACTACATGGACGGTGGTGTAGATCTCCCCCGAGGGGCGGTTGGTCTCCGTGTTGCCGTAAATGGCGTAGGTGAGGTGGCCGGCCTGTTCCTTGAGGATGACCGTATTCCAACCCGAGAGGGGGTCCCGCGGGTAAACCCAGGCCTCCAGGGTGAGGGCCGTCGTGAGGTCGAGCTTGGGGTTGTCGAGAACGGTGACCCAGTCGTTATTGCCGTCGAAGGAGAGGGCGCTGCCAAACTTGCCCGAAGCGGTGCGGGTTGCCCCCGAGATGCTCCCGTCCAGTCCGTTGCCGGAAGCGTCGCTGACCGTCGTGCCGCTGGGCTCGTTGAACCCGTACGCCGCCACCGGGCCGGAGCTGGGCGGCTGGTCGGTGGAGTAGCTGATCCGGCGGATCGTGCCGCCCTCGATGTCCACGTAGAACAGGTCGCCGTTGGGACCGATGCGGAGGTCCACCGGGCCGGCGGCGTCGGCCACAAAGGTGGCCACCGATGCGGGTGTGGGCACGCTACTGCCGTCTGCAAACATCACCCAAATGCAGCGACGGGCGTAGTCGGTGAAGAAGAGGGCGTTGTCGTAAGAGTCGGGGTAAGCCCCCCCTCGTAGAACGCCATGCCTGAGATAGAGGCGGAGCCGTCGGCGGGGCAGCTCTCCCCGCTGACCACTTTCTCCAAGTGGTTGTAGGCGAAGAAGGGGGCAGTCACGGCGCCCGGCGCGGCGTAGAGGTTCTCGCAGATGCTGAGGTTGGTGCTGTCGAAGCCGGGGTGGCGCCCCGCGCCTTCGTAGCAGGGCCAGCCGAAGTTGCGCACTCCGTTGGTGACAAAATTCGTTCGGTCGATCTCTTCCCAGCTGCCCAGCCCCACCTCGCCAATCCAGAGATCGGTGGTACCTGGCCGGAACGCGAAGCGGAACGGGTTTCTCATGCCGTGGGCGATAACGCGACGAACGTTGGCGTCCGGGCTGCTGTACGCCGGGTTGTCCGGAAGCGCCGCTCCGGTCGTCGGGCTCACGCGGACGATCGTCCCGTCCAGACCCGAAGGGTCACTACTGGTGCGGAGGTCCTGGCTGCGCAGCGCCCCTCCCTCGGCGGTAGGTGGCGTCAGGTTGGTCCCCGCGGGAGCAGGCGGGTCCCCGCACGGGTTGCCCTTCTGCCCGTAGTCCTCGAAGTCGTAGCTGGCGCCTTCGCCGCCGCCCGCGTAGAGGGCGCCGTCAGGCCCGAAAGCCACGGTACCGATTGAGTGGCTGGGGTACTGCTGGCACCAGTCCTCTATCAACACCTGCTCCGTGCCGGTCCAGGTGTTACCGCTGGCCGTGAGGCGGGACAACCGGCCGCTGACCACGCAGCCGTCGATGGTGGCCCCGGGCGGGTTTGGACAAGGATCGTAGAGGGGATCCGCGGCGGAGCCCCAGTACGGTGCGCTGCCGCCTATGGGCGCATCGTAGGTATAAAGCACATACACGTACGGTTGGCTGGGGAAGCTCGGGTCTAGGGCCATCCCCAGCAGGCCGCGGTCCCAGGCGTCGTATACGTTGGTGCGCAGGTCTGCGAATACCGCCGGGGTCGTGTCGGACAGGCTGTCAAAGACCTTGATGATGCCGCTCTTCTCAGCCACGAAGGCCCGGCCATCCGGCGAGAACTCCGCCACGGTGGGGACGTCGAGGCCGCCGAAGACGACGGACTCCTGAAAGCCGGCCAGAAGCTCGGCTCGGGTCTTCCGGTCTGCACAAGAAGCAAGGCGACAAGAGTCGCCAAGCCAACCAGCAGACGAACAGCGTTCGCGTGCCACACCATACTCGCCGCACCCCTTTGAGCGGTATGATATCATAACTACCCGCCGCGCGGGCACTTCGCCCACATGTCGCGCTTCGCGCGATGTGGTCTCTGGCCCGAAGCGATCAGGGCTAGGGACAGGACTGCTACAACGCCTCGTGCAGCGCCCCCACCGCCGCTGGGAACCAGCGGCTACAGTGCGAAAAGCGCGCGCTAGGGCGGCAGCACGCAGGTCTTGTTGAACACCGGGATGTAAGACAGCACGTCCCCCACCGTGATTCCGTTGCTCTGGTTCAGGTCGTACCGTGGGTCGTACTGTGGGTCCGCCGGGTAGAATTTGTTGAACACCGGTATGTAGCCCAGGACGTCCGCAATAGCAGCCCGCTGGTTATCGTCAAAATCGTACGGCCAGTGGTCAGGGAGCCCCTCGTTATTGGGCCCGTCGTTGACGGCGCAGGCCACCAGCGGGAGCGTGCCCATGAACGTCTCGGCCGTGGTGGTGAACCCGTCGCAGTCCTGGTCGCCGGGGGGCGTGGCCCAGAGGGTGGCCACGGCAACGCAGTCCGCTGTCTCGCAGGCGTCGCCCCACTGGTCGCCGTCGGTGTTCTCCTGGCCCGTGTTTGACGTCGTCGGACAGTTGTCGCAGGCGGTCCCCACGCTGTCGCCGTCGCCGTCCTCCTGCCCGGCGTTGGCGGTAGAGGGGCAATTGTCGGCCGCGTCGAGCACGCCGTCGCCATCCGAGTCCGCGTACCAGAAGCCGGCGCCCAGGCGGAACCCCGCGCTGTCCGCCTGCCCAATGGCCGGCTGGCCCGCCGTGGCCCCCAGCCGGTAGCTGGCCGAAGACGAGTTCGTGCTGCCGCCGGAGCCGACTACGGACCAGGGCAGCGCCGTGTCCGGCGCCGTCAGCACAACCCGCGCCCCCATGGCCAGCACGGCCCCCACGGCTGCCGCCGCCACCAGCGCCACGAGCCTTCCTCTAGTCACCGCTCCTACTTCCTACTTCCTACTTCCTACTTCCTGCCTCCCCTACCGCGGCCGGTGGAACGGCGTGCAGAAGCGGTTGGAGCAGTGCGCCACCTTCAGGTCGTCGTTGGTGTCGTCGTTGTAGCTGACGACGGGCAGGCCGTCCGTCCCCACCGTGATCGACGTGTACAAGCCGACGCTGCCGGCGCTGTCGACGGCGGTGAAGCTGTTGCCGGCGCTGCACGACACGTTCCCGCAGTGGGCCACCTTCAGGTCGCTGTTCATGAGGTCCCAGTAGCTGATCACCGGCAGGCCGTCCGCCCCCACCGTGATCGACGATAAGTCGCCGACGCTGCCGGCGCTGTCGACGAAGGTGAGGGTGTTGCCGGCGCTGCACAAGACGTTCCCGCAGTGGGCCACCTTTAGGTCGTCGTTGGCGTCGTCGAAGTAGCTGATCACGGGCAGGCCGTCCGTCCCCACCGTGATCGACGAGTACCCGCTGACGAAGTTGGGGGCGTCGACGGCGGTGAGGGTGTTGCCGGCGCTGCACGACACGTTCCCGCAGTGGGCCACCTTCAGGTCGCTGTTGGTTTGGTCGGTGTAGCTGATCACGGGCAGGCCGTCCGTCCCCACTGTGATCGACGTGTACCAGCCGACGAGGCCGGCGCTGTCGACGGTGGTGAAGGTGTTGCCGGCGCTGCAGGCGGTGTTGCCGCAGTGGGCCACCTTCAGATCATTGTTGGTGAGGTCCGAGTAGCTGATCACGGGCAGGCCGTCCGTCCCCACCGTGATCGACGTGAAGAAGCCGACGACGCCGGCGCTGTCGACGGCGGTGAGGGTGTTGCCGCCGCTGCACGACACGTTCCCGCAGTGGGCCACCTTCAGGGCGCTGTTGCCTTGGTCGTAGTAGCTGATCACGGGCAGGCCGTCCGTCCCCACCGTGATCGACGTGTACAAGCCGACGTTGGCGCTGTCCACGGTGGTGAAGGTGTTGCCGGCGCTGCAGGCGGTGTTGCCGCAGTGCGCCACCTTTAGGTCGTCGTTGCTGTCGTCGAAGTAGCTGATCACGGGCAGGCCGTCCGTCCCGGCCGTGATCGACGACAACGCGCCCACGATGCCGGCGCTGTCCACGGTAGTGAGGCTGAAGCCCAGGCGGCTGAGGGCGCCGGCCTGCTCCGCCTGAAAGGCGTACGGCACGTAGCCGAACTGGAGCCGCGGCGCCATCGCCGCGTCCGGGCTCACCTGTACCTCCAGGTAGCGGGCCGTCCCGTCGAAGTCGCTGGCCCTCAGCGCCGTCACCGACCCCAGCTGCACGTTGAACAGCCCCCCGCTGACGGCGACGGTGCCCTGCGTCTCCGTCCACACCTGGTTGCCGCCGGCGGGGGCGTCGTAGATGCGGAAGGTGATGCTGTAGTTGCCGTTGGCCACCGGCAGCCCCGTGCCGGGGTTGGTCAGCCGGCCCTGGAAGCTTACCAGCGGGTTCCCTCCGCCCGGCGCGGGGATCGCCGGCGGCTCTCCCACGGGCGCGAACGAGGCGTCCCCCAGAACGATCGTCCGCGCTTCCGCCGGGCTGCCGCCGCCCCAGGGCAGCGCCAACCTGTCCAGAGCCACGGCGGCTGTCAGGAAAGCGCCGGTGAAGGCCAGCGCCAGCAGGGAAAGAGCAAACAGACGAACAGCGGTCATGGCGCACCCCCATCGCGTGGCCCGCGTGCAAGGAGTATACACTCGCGATAACGCTTGTCAACCCCCGTATCTGTCAATTTGTCAATGGATCGGAGGGGCCAATTTGGGTAGACGCAGGGGCCTGTCGGTTGAGGCGATGGTCGCGCGGTAGGGGCTCCACCCCCTCCGCCGCCGCGATTGTGCGGCTGGGCTGGGGCAGGTCTCAAGCACCCGCGGGCATTGTCCGGCGCTTTGCGTGCCTTATGCCGCTTCCCCCTCCCACATCCGCCCGCCATCGCGCTACGCTGGTCGCGGACACCGCACCTTAACAGCCGCTTGGGCGGCCCGTCACGCGCTCCCGAAAACAATCAGCGCATTACGCGCCGCCCCAGATTCAGGAGCCCCCGTATCCCGCGGATCCACAAAAAATCAATCAAGCCGCCGGATACGGAACGCCGGAAACAATCAACGGGCCGTATCTGCCCCAGGTTCTTGGTTCTAGGTTCTGGGTTCTGCTCGAAGGCTCAGCCTTCGAGCTCGAACGCCTTGTGCAGCGCCCGCACCGCCAGCGGCACCTTCTCCGCGTCGATCAGGCAGGTGATCCGGATCTCGCTCGTCGTGATCAGCTCGATGTTGATCCCCGCCTCGAACAGCGTCCGGAACATCCGGCTCGCGTACCCCGGCCCCGACTGCATCCCCGCCCCCACCACGCTCACCTTCGCCAGGTGCGTGTCCGCCAGCGCCTCCGGCGCCCCTATCGCCGCTGCCACCGGCCTCACTATCGCCATCGCCCGCTCCACCTCCGCCCGCGCCACCGTGAACGTCAGGTCCGTCAGCCGCTCCACGCTCGCGTTCTGCACGATCGTGTCGACGCTGATCCCGGCCTCCGCCAGCGGCTCGAACAGCCGCGCCGCGATCCCCGGTTGGTCGGGGACGCCGCGCAGCGTGATGCGGGCGACGTCCGTGTCGGCGGCGATGCCCGTGACCTTGTTCCGCTGCTCCATCATGCTCGCACCTCCGATGAGTGTGCCCGGCGCCTCCGAGAAGCTGGAGGCGACCAGGATCGGCACGTTGAACACGGCCCCCAGCTCCACCGACCGCGGCTGCATCACCTTCGCCCCGTAGCTGGCCAGCTCAAGCATCTCCTCGTAGCTCACCGCCGCCAGCTTCGACGCCTTCGGCTCAATGCGCGGGTCCGCCGTGTAGATGCCGTCCACGTCGGTGTAGATCTCGCAGCGCTCCGCCTTGAGCGCGGCCGCCAGGGCGACGGCGGTGGTGTCGGAGCCGCCGCGACCCAGGGTCGTCACGTCCAGCTCCTCCGTGGTCCCCTGGAACCCGGCGACGATGACGACGTTGCCCGCCGCCAGCGCCGCCTCTATCCGGTGCGGGTCTACCTTGAGGATGCGGGCGCGCCCGTACCGCCTGTCCGTGCCGATGCCGGCCTGCGCTCCGGACAGCGCGACCGCCGGGTGGCCGGCGTGCTTGAGCGCCATCGCCAGCAGCGTGGACGACACGATCTCCCCCGTCGAGAGCAGCAGGTCAAGCTCCCGCTCCTCCGGCGCGTCCGTCATCTCGGAGGCCAGGGCTAGCAACTCGTCTGTCGTGTCGCCCATCGCGGATACGACGACGACCAGCCGGTCGCCGGCCTCGATGCGGCGGGCGATCCGCGTGGCGACGCTGCGGATTCGGTCGGCGCTGCCGACGGAGGTGCCGCCGTACTTCTGGACGATGAGCGCCACTAGCCCGCCTCCACGATCTCCGCGCCCCGTTCCGTGGGGGCGGTGATCATCGTCTCCGCCACCACCTCGCGGCTGCGGGCGGCCTCCATCATCGCGTCGGCGATCCCCTGCTCGTTGTCGCTACAGAGGGCGCAGATGGTGGAGCCGCCGCCGGAGAGGTAGGCGCAGTGGGCGCCGGCCGCCTTCGCCGTGTCGAAGATGGCGTACATCGCCGGGAACAGCTTCGCTCGCGCCGGCTGGTGCAGCCGGTCCTTCGTCGCCTCGTTCAGGAGGTCGAAGCGGCCCTGGCTGAGGGCGGCGACGAGCAGGGCGGCGCGCGAGGCGTTCTGCACGGCGTCCGCCCGCGAGAGCGACTGCGGCAGCAGCTTGCGGCTCTTCTGGGTGGGCATGCGCAGCTCCGGGACCAGGAGGACGGCCTTCAGCCCGGGCGGCAACGGCATGCCGATGCGCAGCAGCTTCTGCCGCTCGCGCACAACCACCTGCAAGCCGCCAAACAGCGCCGGCGCGGCGTTGTCCGCGTGGCCCTCCAGCTCCGCCGCCAGGAACAGCAGGTACTCGCGGTCGAAGGGGTTGCCGGCGAGGGCGTTGGCGGCGAGGACGCCGCCGGCGCGGGCGACGGCGGAAGCGCCGAGACCGCGGGCTACCGGGATCGGGCCTTCGCAGGCGGCGCCGTAGCCGGAGGGCGGCTCGAGCTCGGCGGCGGCGAACAGCGCGCGGGCGGCGTTCAGCGCCATGCGGCCCAGAGGCTGGTCGTCTTCCGGAAGGTCGCGGGAGAGGGTGATCGTGCCCCAGATGTCGAGGGCCATGCCCAGGCAGTCGAAGCCGGGGCCCAGGTTAGCGCTGGTGGCGGGGACGCGGACGGATACGGATGTAGGAGGCATTAGAGGGTGGGGGTAGGCGATGCACGGTAGCGCCATCGTAGCATCGGCCTCGGTGGCCAGCAAGGAGGATGCGAAGGGAGGCGCCGGCGGCGGCGAAAGGTGAAAAGTTTAGGAACAGTGAAGAGAGTATGTAGTGCAACCGCTTGACAGGTGACACCTTGCGATACCAGAATGGTAACACCAGTAAAGCAATGCGGTAGTCGCGGACTGTGGCGAGACCCAAAGGGAGGGGTGCGGCAACCCGCAGAGAAGCGGCCCCGGCGCAAGTCGGGGCCGCCCTGTTTCCCCTACAGGATGTGGTCCAGGAACCGCTCCAGGTGCTGCCAGGCGGCCGCCGTCACTTCGTTCGCTGGCCGCGATGCGTCCACGACGACGATACGCTTGGGCTCTCGCTTCGCCAGCTCCAGGAAGCCGGCGCGCACGCGCTGGTGGAACTCCAGCGACTCGCTGCCGATGCTGTCGGTGAGGCGTTCGTGGTCCTTGCGGGCGAGGCCGGTCTCAGGCGGGACGTCCAGCAGGACCGTGAAGTGCGGCGGCAAGCCGCCGGTGGCGATGTGGTTGACGGCGCGCAGGTGGTCCAGGTTGAGGCCGCGCCCGTACCCCTGGTAGGCCAGGGTGGAGTCCGTGTAGCGGTCACAGAGGACGACATCGCCGCGCTCCAGCGCGGGGCGGATCACCTCCTGCAGGTGCTGGGCGCGTGCCGCCTGGAACAGGAACATCTCCGCCTCCGGTGTCAACGTGACCCCCTGCTGGAGTATCTCCTTGACGGTTCCGCCCAGCCGCGTGCCCGCCGGCTCGCGGGTGAGGACGACGCTGTAGCCGCGCTCCCGCAGCAGGCCGGCCAGGGTCTCCGCCTGGGTGGACTTGCCGGAGCCCTCTCCGCCCTCCAGCGTGACCAGCGTGCCGCGGCGGAGCTGCGGCGACACGTCAGTCCGGCTCGCCGGGCGTGATCCGCACCCGGCGGTAGGGTTCTTTGCCCAGGCTGCGGGAAGGAAGGTTGTAGCGCTGGGCCAGCAAGTGCTGGAGCCGTCTGATGTAGGCGTTCTGAGGGGTTAGGTCCACAGCGTCCTGACCGGTCATCACCTGGCCGATCGCGTCCTCGGCCTCGCGCAGGGCAGCGACGACCGGGTCGCCCGCCTTTTCGGTGCGCATGGAGAGCAGGCAGTGCTCAAGCTGGAAGACGGTGTTGCTCTTGACGACGTAGACCGGGATGCTGCGCTCCTCGGCGTCGCGCAGGGTCTGGGGTTTGCGCCGGTAGTACGACCGGAGCGTGATCAGGGCGTCGGCGCTGTCCAGGCCATCCACGAGCTGTCCCGTGAAGCCGGTCTCGCGGATCGCCTGCTCGAGGCGCTGGCGGGAGACGCCGAAGGGGAAGATACGGCGCTCCCGGGATGCCGTGGTCGTCCCGATCGCGGTGACGGGAGTGGAGCCCCCCCGCCGTTCGAGGGAGCGGCGCCCCCCGGACGGCGCGCCGGCCGTGCTCACGTTGCCTTCGGCGTCCAGGTCGCGGATCTCGGCGGGCACCTCGTAGCCACGGAGGATGGCGTCCACGACCTCGGCGACGTCGCGCTGAACGGCGACGCGGGAGAAGGACTGGATCTCGACCAGGATGTCGAAGGTGGGAGGGGCGCGCCGCTCGAGTATCGCCTTCTGGGTGCGGCGGCGTCGCGCCTCCTCATCGCTCAGCGTGACGGATTGGATGCCACCGACGAGGTCGGAGAGGGTCGGGTTCATGATCAGGTTCTCCAGCGTGTTGCCGTGGGCGGTGGCGATGAGTTGGACGCCGCGTTCGGCGATGGTGCGGGCCGCCGCGGCCTCAAGATCGGTGCCGATCTCGTCGATGATGATCACCTCCGGCATGTGGTTCTCCACCGCCTCTATCATCACCTGGTGCTGGAGGGCGGGCGCGGGGACCTGCATGCGGCGGGCGCTGCCGATCCCCGGGTGGGGAATGTCGCCGTCGCCGGCGATCTCGTTCGAGGTGTCCACAACGATGACTCGGCGGTTCATCTCGTCCGCCAGGTAGCGGGCGACCTCGCGCAGCATCGTCGTCTTGCCCACGCCCGGGCGGCCCAGGAGGAGCACGCTCTTGCCGTCGCGCACCAGGTCTTCGATGATGCGGATGGTGCCGAACACGGCGCGGCCGACGCGGCAGGTGAGCCCGACGATGCGCCCCTGCCGGTTCCGGATGCAGGAGATGCGGTGCAGCGTGCGCTCTATGCCGGCGCGGTTATCGGCGGTGAACTCGCCGATGCGTGAAAGGACGAACTCAATATCATCCAGGGAGACCTCGCGGTCGCTGAGGAGGACCTCTTCGTCCGGGTAGCGGGCCTCCGGCAGACGCCCGAGGTCAAGCACGATCTCCAGCAGCTCGAAGTTGTTGGTCCGCTCGCGCAGGGCGATGGCGACCTGCGGCGGCAGGACGTTGATGAGGGCGTCGAGGTCGTCGGTGATCTTGAGCATGGCGTCAGCTCACCGTCACGGCGCTGCCGATCGTCTCCGCTGCGGGCTCCTCGGCGTGTCTGGCGAGCCGCTTCGCCATCGTTGTGTACTCCCCCGCGGCGGCGAAGCCCAGCCTGAGAAGCTGGCTGGAGGGCGGGTAGCCGCGGGAGGGGGCAAGGCAGAAGATGGGCTGCGAGCCCTTGAGCCGGGTGAGCGCCGTCCGGAGGAAGGCCTCCGGGTCGCGATGCTCCGGGTGCACAAGCAGCGCGAAGCGGCCGCCGTTGGCGCGCAGAAGGCGCAGCCAGCCGGTGATGATGCCGTCCTCCTCCAGCACCTGGTCGTCAGGGCTGCCGCCCCAGGGCTCGCGGGCGGCCTGCCATTCGCGCAGGGTCAGCCCTTCGATCGCCCTCACGTGGGCGGGGGTGACGGCGTTGTAGAGCTGGTAGATGCCGAAGGCGTCCGCCTTGGCGGTGGGTCGCAGGGGGAGGCCCGGATCGTCTACAGGGAACGGGTTGTCGGCGCGGTAGAGCGTCTCGCGGGTGTAAGCGAAGAAGCCGGCGCTGCGGGCGATCTCCACCAGGCTGCAATCGGCGGCGACTCGCAGGAAGACGCGCTCCGCCCCCTGCCGGCCGACGTCTGCCGCCATCCGCTCCAGGAGCGCCCCAGCGATCGAGCGGTCTTCGTCGGCGTTGATCAGGCAGTCCACCTCCCAGGCGGAGCGCTTGGCGCGCCGGCGGGCGGAGACGAGACCGCGGATGGTGGCGCCGCGGACGCTGACCCAGGTGTGCTTGCCGGTGGCGAAGGAGAGCCACTGCTCCAGGGCGGTGCCCAGAGGGTGAGGGCCGCCGTCGTCGGCGCCCATGCGGTCCCAGGTCTTCGCCTCGTTCGGGTAGACGCGGCCATCGTGGGTGATGAGGGCCACGAGGTCCGTGGGCAGGGGGCGGCGGGCGCTGCTCATTTCGGGCTGGACCGCCTCCCTTGCTGCCGGACGATCTCCAGGAAGTAGCCGTGAAAGCGGTCGTCATCCGTTAGCTCCGGATGGAACGACGTGGCGAGGAGCGGGCCCTGGCGCACGGCGATGGGGCTGCCTGCCGCCGCCCCCGCCTCGGCGGGCAGACTCGCCAGCACCTCCACGCCCGCGCCCGTGTCGTCGACTACGGGGGCGCGGATGAACACGGCGTGGAAGGGCCGCGAGGCCTCTGGCAGGGCGGAGACGCTCACGTCCGCCTCGAAGCTATCGACCTGGCGGCCGTAGGCATTGCGCCGGGCGGTGATGTCGAGCGCTTCGAGAGTGGGGAACTCGAGGTCGCTGACCCGCTGCGCCAGGACGATGAGGCCGGCGCAGGTGCCCCACACCGGCAGCCCGGTCCTGGTGAAGGCCCGCAGCGGCTCGTACAGGTTGAAGTCCTGCATCAGGTGGCAGAAGGTAGTGCTCTCGCCGCCGGGTATGATCAGCCCGTCCAGGCCGCGCAGCCCATCGGGCGTGCGCACCTGCGGCGCGTCGACGCCGAGGCGGCGAAGGACGGCCTGGTGCTCAGCGAAATCGCCCTGGAGAGCCAGGACACCGATTGTTGTCACTTCAACCCTATTCTAGAGCAAACGCTCCAACTCTTCTCGCGACAGTCTGGCCTGGCGAAGTACGCTGACCAACGTACCTTCTGCCAGCTCCCGGTGGCTGGGAAGGATGACTACCAGCTCGACGCCTTCAACGGGTTTCTTGAGCTTGATATGGCTACCTCTTTGGGAGACGACTTCGAAGCCAGCGCGTCCCAGGGCGCGCAGGACCTCCCGCGCGCTGAGCAGCTTAGGCACTGACTACGAGGGCCCTGATCTTTCGCAGACTGGGTGGCGCTTTGACCTCACCGGTCGAGTCGTCCTGCAGATAGAGGAGTACCGCCTCCCGCAGGTTGCTCATCGCCTCGTCTTCCGACCGCCCTTGGCTGGCGACGCCCAGCTCAACGCATTCTGCGACGAACCAGTCGCCCTCTTGCCATACCGCTGCTGTGAGGTCGAGCTTCATCGTCTCTTACCAGCCGCGGCGGGCCAGCGTCTCTTCCGGGCTCAGCGCCTTCGCGTCCAGCCCTTTCATCGGCTCGCCCAGGCCGCGCGAGACCTCCGCCAGGACGGCCGGGTCGTTGTAGTTCGTGACCGCCTTGACGACTGCCTGCGCCCGCGGCGCCGGGTCCTCCGACTTAAAGATGCCGGAGCCGACGAACACGCCGTCGGCGCCCAGCTGCATCATGAGGGCGGCGTCGGCCGGGGTGGCGACGCCGCCGGCCGCGAAGTTCACCACCGGCAGCCGTCCCAACTCCCGCGTCTCCTTCACTAGCTCCAGCGGCGCCCCCAGCGCCTTCGCCTCCGCCATCAGCTCGTCCTCCGGAAGCGATTGCAGCCGCCGGATGCCGTCCCAGACGGCGCGCATGTGGCGGACCGCCTCCACGATATCGCCGGTGCCGGCCTCCCCCTTGGTGCGGATCATCGCCGCGCCCTCGCCGATGCGCCGGAGCGCCTCGCCCAGGTCGCGGCAGCCGCAGACGAACGGCACCTTGAACGGGCGCTTATTGATGTGGTGCGCCTCGTCGGCGGGGGTGAGCACTTCGGACTCGTCGATGTAGTCGACGCCGAGCGCCTCCAGCACCTGCGCCTCCACGAAGTGGCCGATGCGGCACTTGGCCATGACGGGGATGGAGACGGTGTCCATGATGCGCAGGATGACCTCCGGGTCGGCCATGCGGGCGACGCCGCCGGCGGCGCGGATATCGGCGGGAACGCGCTCCAGGGCCATGACGGCGCAGGCGCCGGCCTCCTCCGCGATCTTGGCGTGCTCCGGGGTGACGACGTCCATGATGACGCCGCCCTTGAGCATCTGGGCAAGGCCGCGCTTGACGGTGTCAGTGCCGGTTTCGACAGCCATTGGGCTCACCTTCCTTCGACGGGGTCGGACTCCAGTATAGCAGTGGACAGAGGACAGTGGACAGATGACAGATAGGGGTCGTTGATTGATTCCGGCGATCCGTATCTGTCGCTTGATTGATATTCTGTGGATTTTCGGTTTCCGGCGGCCGCCGAATCTGGGGCGGCGCGAAACGCGCTGATTGTTTCCTCGGGGCCGCACGGGAGGCGGCGGCGGGGTTGCCGAGGTGTGAGCGGACTAGTTGTTAAGGTGCGGTGGCGGGAAGCCGTAGCCAGCGTAGCGCGGAGGCGGGACGAAGTGGAAGGTAGAGGCGGCAGGTGGGACGAGAGCGCCGGAAAGCGGCCGAAAGGGTTTGACAGCGGCGCTGGTGGGCGTATGATTGGGCCGCCACGAAGGGCGGGCCGCCGGGGGGTGCGCTATGCGATACACGCGATTCCTTGTGCTGGGGCTGGTGGCGCTGGCAGCGGCTGGCGGCGTCCCGTCGCCGCGACCCGTCTTTGGTGCAACCTTCAACGTGAACAGCACCGCCGACGCCGTGGACGCAAGCCCCGGCAACGGCGTGTGCGCCACGGCCGGGGGTCAGTGCACTCTTCGCGCAGCGATCCAGGAGGCCAACGCCTTGGTCGGCCTCGACACGATCACTGTGCCTCACGGCACCTACACGCTGGCGGTGATTGGTCAGGACGAGGACACAGGTGCCAGAGGAGACCTTGACGTACGAGATGATGTGATCATCACCGGAGACGGAGCCTCCACGACCGCAATCAACGGTGCAGGCATCGATCGCGTTTTTGACATTGCCGGCGTTCTTTTCGTCAGCACAATCTCCGTCGACCTGAATGGCGTGAAGATTCTTGCGGGAAAGGCGACGGGAAATGGCGGCGGAATTAACGCATGGTCAGCCTCGGTGACTCTGGCCAACAGCAGCGTTGAGGGAAACACTGCTGACGGCTACGGTGGTGCGCTCTTTGCGGGCTTTAGCACGGTCACGCTGGTCGATTCCTCCATCGTGAGTAACAAATCTGGCTCCTACGGCGGAGGCATAGCAGTGCTCCCAGCACAGCTCACCCTGGATCGAACCATTGTTTCTGGAAACACCGCCGACGAGTTCGGAGGCGGAATCGCGAGCGCATACATCAGTTCGGACTCCGTTGGCATACACGGCTCCACGATCACGGGCAACACTGCCGGGTGGGCGGGCGGCGGCATATACAACAGCGGGCATTCGATGACGATCACGGAGTCGCTTATCGACGACAACGTTGCGAACGGGACTGTCTGGCCGGACATGGGTGGGGGTGGCTTGTACAACGACTCGTCGTCGACGATCGATATCATCGCCAGCCAGGTCATCAATAACACGACCTATCCAGCTGGCTCGGGGGGAGGAATTCTAAACAGGGGAGATTTGACCGTTAGAGAATCTTCCATAGGCGGAAATCGATACGCTCCCGGTGGCGGCATCCTCAACCTTGGGACGTCAACGGTTGAGAACACAACGATAAGCGATAACAACGTCGGCGGCGGCTTCGAGGGTGGAGGCATCTACTCGAATGGCTCCTTAGGCGTTACGAACGCCACGATCGTCGGCAACACGGGCGTCATAGGAGGCGGCATTTACGTCAGTGCAGGAACGGCCCTCCTGACGAATGTTACAGTCGCGGGCAACACCACCCAGTTTGCGGGGTATGGTGCGATTACGGCCGCAGGGTCGACGACATTGCTCAACTCGATCGTGGCGAGCAACAGCAACGGCAATTGTGGCTGGGCAATCCTAAGTGGCGGCCACAACTTGGACAGCGGCAACACCTGTGGCTTCACGGCGGCCGGTGATCTCATCAACACGGACCCGCTTCTCGGCCCCCTGGCCAACAACGGCGGCCTTACCCAGACGCACGCCCTGCTTACTGGCAGCCCCGCTATCGACGCCGGCGACAACACGGGGTGCCCCGCCACGGACCAGCGCGGTGCCGACCGGCCGCTCGACGGTGATCAGGATGGCACTGCCACTTGCGACATCGGTGCATACGAATATGGCGATATTGACGCCGACGGCGTCCCGGACGCGTCGGACAACTGCCCGGCCTGGCCCAACGCTGACCAGTCGCTGCCGCCGTGGACGGTGCCTGCGGATGACCCCGACTGCGACGGGTTCACGGACGCGCGCGAGACGTTCCTGACGACGGACCCCAACAACGCCTGCGCCGTCGACAACGGGACCAGCAACGAGGGGCTCCCTGACCACTGGCCGTTCGATTTTGACGACAACCAGCGGGCCGCTCTTGCGGACGTCATGGGCTACATCCCGGTGTTCAACAGCTTCGACCCGGACCCACCGTACGACCCACGGTACGACCTGAACCAGAGCGGCGGAATCACGCTGGCGGACGTGATGTTGTACATCCCAGTGTTCAACCTGACCTGCGTGCTGCCGCCCTAGCGCGGTGGGACCTCGTGCCGGACGGTGTGATCAACATCTCGGACGTGTTCTTCCTGCTACCGCCAACCTTCGGCACCGCCGTTCCTCCCACGAGTGCGCGGCGGGACATCGTGCCGGACAATGTGATCAACATCTCGGACGTGTTCAAGGTGCTGCCGCCGTACTTCGGGGTGGTCTGCACGTAGGGGGACGCGGGAACTGGCCGGCGCCGCTTTGCGGCCGGGTGCTACGCCTGAGCTCCGTCAGGCCAGCTGGAGAATCGACGGCGCGACGCGGCCGTCCTCGATCTCCAGATAGCCGATCGTGCCCAGCCGCAGGCTCAGGTGGTTGGGGAACGCAGGGCTGCCGGGGTTGACGATGAGCACGCCCTTCACGGTCGTGATCTCCGCCGCGTGGGTGCTCCCGCGCACGATTACGTTCACCGGCCCGCCGAAGAAGTGGCGCATCAGCCCCTCCAGAGTGCGCTGCGGCGGCGCCTCCGGCAGCGGCAGGTCGTGCACGAGCCCGATGCGCAGGGGGCCCCGTCCGGACCGTCCAGGGTGAGCACCCGCGATTCGCGGAGCCGCGGGTCGGTCGGCGGGACGGTGCGCTGCCAGCCGCCATAGTCGCCGTTGCCGCTCACGGCCAGCACCGGCGCCAGCGGCTCCAGCCAGTCGAGCACGGCGGGGTCGTGGAGGTCTCCCGCGTGCATGATGAGGTCGACGCCGCGGAGGGCGTCGTACACCTGCGGCCAGAGGTCGCGGCCCGCCGTCGGTATGTGGGTGTCGGAGATGAGCCCGATACGCATGACAGGTGGCAGCACCAATGTTACCAGACGCGCCGCGACCGGCGGATGAGTTGGCCACAGATTGGCGCAGATTGGCGCAGGTCTCCCCACCCCGCTCGCTCTGAGCCTGTCGAGGGGCGAACCGGGTTCGTGTCGCGCCTCGCGCTACTGTGACAGGCGCCGGCGGACGTACCAGCCACCCACGCCCAGGGCGAGCGCACCCGCGACGGCCGCTGCGATGGGCGCGGCGTAGTCGCGGGCGGAGGAGGAGCCGGAGGCGTCGGCTGGCGGCTGCCACGGCCGCCGCGGAGCGGCGCTGGCGGCGGCCCGGCGCCGGGGAGCGGCGAGGCGGGAACTCCGGAGTAAACGCCCCAGGACCAGATACGCTGGCACCGGCGTCGAAGACTCCATCCCGCCGCAGGCCGTTGCTTGGGCCTACGGGCGTGGATATAATACTCTGACGGCTCTGGGAGCCTGCCTGCCAGTGGACGGGCTCATGGAAAAGGTCGATCGCGCTTGGAATTTAGTTCGATACAGCTCAAAGAGATACTCGTTCCGGTTGATGGTTCCCAGGCCGCGATGGACGCTCTAGCCTTGGCCTGTGTCCTGGCCAAGCGCAACAAGGGGAAGGTCTACGCAGTGTACGTGATCGAAGTGGCGCGGACCCGGCCCCTTGACGCCGACCTCAGCCCCGAGGCCAGAGAGGGCGAGGAGATCCTCGCCCGCGCCGAGGAGGTGGCCGACTCGCTGGACTTCGAGGTCACCGGGGAGCTCCTCCAGGCCCGCGACGCCGGTCACGCCATCGTGGACGAGGCGATAGAGCGTGGTGTGGACGCCATCCTCGCCGGCACCAGCCACACACGGCCGCTGGGCGAGGTCCAGCTTGGCAATACGGCGCAGTACGTCCTCAGGAACGCCCCCTGCCAGGTGATCATCTGCCGCTCGGCGGCGGGGAGCGCCGGCCGGTGAAGGTCCTGATCATGGGCTGCGGCCGGGTAGGGGCGGAGCTGGCGGTGATGCTGGACCAGGAGGGACACGAGGTCACCGTACTCGACCGGAGCCCCGACGCTTTCCGGCGGCTGCCGCCTGAATTCGGCGGACACCGCGTCGTCGGCAACGGGATCGACCAGGAGGTGCTGGCGCGGATTGGGGTGGCGGAGATGGACGCCTTCGTGTCGGTGACCCAGGGCGACAACCGCAACGTCATGGCCGCCCAGATGGCCAAGCACCTGTTCGGCGTGAAACGCGTCGTCTGCCGCATATACGACCCGATCCGGGAGGTGCTCTACCACGAGCTGGGCCTGGAGACGATCAGCCCCACAAAGGTCGGCGCCAAGCTGCTCAAGGAGGCGCTGGAGCGGGAGCCCGCGGTCAGCGGGAGCGGCGACTAGATGTACATCATCGTCGTCGGCGGCGGCAAGGTAGGCTACTATCTAGCGAAAGAGCTGGTCGAGGAGGGCAACGAGGTTCTCATCATCGAGAAGGACGCCGCCAAGGCGGAGCGCATCGCTGAGGAGCTGGGCGACATCTCTCTGCGCGGCGACGGCTGCGAGGCGTCCACCATGGAGATGGCGGGCTTCGGCCGTGCCGACATGGTGATCGCCGTGACGGGCGACGACGAAGACAACCTGGTGACCTGTCAGGTGGCGAAGGCCAAGTTCAAGGTGCCGCGCACGATAGCGCGCATCAACAACCCTAAGAACGAGGAGATATTCAAGAAGCTGGGCATCGACACCACGGTGAGCGCTACCACCGCCATCCTCTCGCAGATCGAGCAGGAGCTCCCGACCCACCCGCTGATCCCGCTGCTCACGCTCAAGGGCGGCGGGCTCGAGATCGTCGAGGTGAAGGTGCCGGAGAACTCCGCCGTCGTCGGCAAGCGCATCGCCGATGTGCTCCTGCCGCAGCAGTCGCTCATCGCCCTCGTCGTGGATGAGGACGGCGAGCCGAAGGTGCCGCGGGCCGATACCGTGCTGCGGGCGGGGGACGAGGTGGTGGCGGTCACTCGCACGGAGAACGAGGACGCCCTGCGGGCCGTGCTCACGGCCTCGGCCAGCTACGGTCCCTACGGGGCACCGGCAGACACCACCCGCCAATGAGCCGCCGCCTCGCCTTCCTGGGTCCGCCCGGGACGTTCAGCGAGGAGGCCGCTCTGCGCTACGACCCCGAAGCTCAGCACCTACCCTTCGTGAGCATCAGCGCCGTCGCCGCCGCTGTCGATTCCGGCATGGCCGACGAAGGCATCGTGCCGATCGAGAACAGCCTTGAAGGCTCCGTCACGGAGACGCTGGACGTCCTCATCCACGATTCGCAGCTCGCCCTGAAGAACGAGATCGTCCTGCCCATCGAGCACCTGCTGCTGGCGCGGCCGGGAACGAAGCCAGGCGACGTGAAGGTGATCTCCTCGATCCCGCAGGCGCTGGCCCAGTGCCGGCTGTGGATCGAGTCCAATATTCCCGGCGCGCGGCTCATGCCGTCCTCGAGCACAGCGGACGCGGCGCGCTATGTGGCGGAGCACCCGCAGTTTAAGAACGAGATCGCCTGTATC
>JAUYGU010000084.1 GCA_030690405.1 Dehalococcoidia bacterium
TCGTACGCAATAGGTGCTGGGCTTCATAGCGATGATCTGCCTCACGAGCGGAGAACATCGCTGTTTGCCGGTTTCCGGGCTGAGTTTCTCAAGCTGACTGGAGAAACTCAGGTTGACTGGTGAGACGCTAGCCGGAAGGCCGTTCGATCTCGATCGGCGGTGCGGTGCCGTCCATCGGCCCCGGCAGCGGGTCGGGGGAGCGTCCGCCCACGGCAATGGCCCGCTCGGCGGCCGTCGGCGCCGGGTACTCGATTCGCGGATGGTAGACGCCCCGAAGCGTCGTCTTGAACGATTCACCGATCGTCTTCAGGTCGCGCAGGGTGAGGTCGCACTCGTCGAGCTGGCCTTCCGCCACCCGCTCGGCGATGACGGCGTCCACCAGCGAGTCGATGCGCTCCGCCGAACGGTCGCGGCTGGAGCGGACGACCGCCTCCACGGAGTCGGCCAGCATGACGATGGCGGTCTCGCGGCTCTGCGGGCGCGGGCCCGGGTAGCGGAACTTCTCGGGGTCCGTGGTCGCGTCGTCGATGGCGGCCTTGCGGTAGAAGTAGGTGACCAGCCGTGTGCCGTGGTGCTCCGGGATGAAGGCGCGGACGCGAGTGGGAACCCGGTGCCGGCGGGCGAGCTCCTGGCCTGTGTGGACGTGATCGGCCACGAGCTTCGCGCTGGCGGATGGGGCCAGCTTGTCGTGGGGGTTCTCGCCCTGCATCTGGTTCTCGATGTAGTAGACGGGCTTCACCACCTTGCCGATGTCGTGGAAGTAGCAGCCGACACGGACCAGCAGGGAATCGGCCCCTATCAGGTCGGCCGCCCGCTCAGCCAGGTTGCCGACGATGACGCTGTGGTGGAACGTTCCCGGCGCCTGCTCTTGCAGCCGCCTCAGCAAGGGGTGGTTCATCTGCGCCAGCTCCATGAGCTGCATGCGGCTGGTAATTCCGAACATCAGGCCGAGGATGACGGAGGCGCCCACGACCACCACGGCGGAGAGGAAACCGCCCAGGCCGGTGGAGAAGATCATCCACACGGGGTCGGCGGCGTCACGGTTCCCGGCGAGGAGCCAGAAGGAGAGCAGGACGAAGAACGATACGCAGGTCACGACGACGCCGGCCATCAGGTAGCGGTTCAGCCGCTCCGCACGGTGCACGGCGAAGATGCCGACAAGCCCGCCCATGAGAAACGTCGTCACCATCTGGAGGGCGTCCAGCGGGTGCTGCGAGAGCGACGCGCGGGCGTCGGGGAGGTAGTAGCCGACGAAGGCTGTGAGGAGGGCAAGCACCGCCGCGACCGCCACGGCGAGGCTCCCGTCCAGCAGCGTCGCGATGAGCATGGGTGAGGCCGCCACCGGCAGCATGTACGAGAGGTAGAGACGGTCATCGTCCGGCAGGGTGGCGGAGAGGAAGAACTTGGCGGCGGCCACCCAGACGACGATGAGCAGCGCCAGCATGAACAGGCGCAGGACGGTGTTCAGTTCACGGGGCTGAAATATATAGAGGTGGACGCCCAGGGCGCCGCCGGCGATCAAGGAGATGATCACGGTCGCGGCGACGTCGGCGCCGTGGAGGTGGTTCTCCACCAGGCGTCCGTTTACCACTTCGCTGCCGGGCAGCGTCGGGAAGATGACGAAGATGAGGGCGAGGCTGACGCCAACCGCGAACAGCGTGGCCCGCAGTGGGGAGACGGTGAGCCTGGCCTGCCTGCCTATCATATAAGCCCGTCCCAGCGGAGCAAGGCAGATTTCATCATAGCAAACGGTTCCAGCTGTGAGAATGCCGCCGCGTCACGGCCCCGCGTTTCAGGGCGATACCGGACCGGCCTAGAGGGAGGCGAGAAGCTCCGTGACCGCCTCGTTGATCTCCCGGCCCTCCGCCCGACCGGCCAACCGGCCGATGAGGACGGGCATCACCTTGCCCTTGTCGCCCGGGCCGGCGGCTCCCAGCTCAGCGATCACCTCGCGGGCCGCCTGGACTACCTCGTCGCGGCTCATCTGGGCCGGCAGGTAGGCCTGGAGGACTTTGAGCTCCGCCTGCTCCTTATCGACCAGGTCCTGACGCCCCGCCTTCCCGAACTCAGCGATGCTCTCCCGCCGCCGCTTCGCCTCGCGGCCGAGGAGGGCCAGGACGTCCGCATCGCCAAGGGCAGCGCCCTTCTCCACCTCGGCGTTCTTGATCGCCCACATGGCCATGCGGATGGCGATCTTGCGGGGCTCGTCGCGCTGACGAATCGCGTCTTTGAGATCGTCCGCCAGCTGGTCTTTCAGGGACATCGGGGCTGGCAGGTGAGCGACCTGAGGGACCCTAGCCGCGCAGGGCGTTCTTCATACTCTTGCGGCGCTTTGCGGCAGCCTTCTTCTTGCGCCTGATGCTCGGCGACTCGTAGTGCTCGCGGCGGCGCGCTTCGGCGAGGATGCCGGTCTGCTGAACCAGCTTATTGAAACGTCGCAGCGCTTGTTCGAAGCTCTCGTGCGAGCCTACCCTGACCTCTGCCAAATAGATCCCTCCAGACGTGCCTGCCCGGCGGGCAGGCTTCAATTGGCTTCGCGTGCCATTGTATGGGGCGGCCGCGAAGGCTGTCAAGTGAAATGCGTAACGAGCGGGCGCCGGTCCGGAGGCGCCGTTCGGCTGAGCGAAGGCGCTAGTCGGCGGAGGGCAGCACCTTGGGCTGCATCAGCTCCATCGCCTTGCCGCAGCAGACGACACCGCCCTCGCCGGCCTTGATGCACAGCACCTCTGTGGCGCAGGTCTCACACTGGAACCGCTTTCCAAGCTGATTGGACACGAGCTACCTCCACCCTCACTTCTGCTGCATCGGCTGGCCGCAGCAGCTAAGGCTGCCTTCGCCGCCCTTGGTGACGATCATCTCCGTGCCGCACTTCGTGCACTGATATCGCTTGCCCACCTGGTTCGCCACTGGCTAATGGTCCTCCCGAAGGATACAGCGGGGCCGCCATCCAGACAGGCCCAGCGGCGAATATAGCGCAAGCGTCAGGCGGGCGTCAACAGCGCCCTACTCCGCGATGATCACGCCTTTCATGAGACTGGGGTGTACCTCGCAGCGGAAGAAGTGCTCACCGGCGGGGAGGTTCACGTGCACGTCCTCGCCGCAGGGCGCGCTGCACGACTCCATCTCAGCGAGCGCGTCGGCCCCGCTTTGCGCGTCTGCCTCGCTCGCGTAGACGTAGAAGCTGTGAAAGCCATCGGTGTTCTCCACAGAGATCGTCGCGTCGGTGTCGGCTGGTACCCTCAGCTCGCTCTTATCGAACTTGGTGCCCGAGATCATCTTTACTTCGGCCGTCGCTGCCGCCGGCGTCTGGCCGGCAGCGGGTGTCTGGCCGGCAGTGGGCGTCTGGCCGGCAGTGGGCGTCTGGCCGCCGCCGTCGCTGCTGCTGCAGGCGGCCGCCAGCAGCAAGGCAGCGGCCAGCGCCAGCAGCACCACGAACGCGCGACTGCGGGCAGGGGTCACTATACGCATGGGGACTTCACCCTCCAGGCTTCGAAAGAACGGGGTTCACACGTATTAACGAAGCGGAGAGCATCGCGGATCTCTGCCGGAAAGCGAGCGCGCGGGGAGGGCTACTGAGAAACGATTATCTCGCCCTTCATGTCGTTGGGGTGAATGTCACACTGATACTTAAACGCGCCGGCCTTGTCGAACGTGAACTGAAGGGTGGCCGTCGCTCCGCCGGGGACGATGTTCGGGACGGAGACGCCATCATCGGCGGTGTTATAGTTGCCGTCCGAGCCACTGACTCGCATGTTGTGGCTGGCGACCCCCTTATTGGTCAGGTTCACCTTCACGGCCTGCCCAACCTTGACGGAGAAGGTGGGGTTCTTCTGGCCGCTGAGCTGGAAGAAGTTATCGCCCACATCCATGGAGACTTCGCCCTGGACGGCGACCGGAGTGGCGCCGGCGCTTGGAGCTGGCGCCGCCGCGGGCGCCAGCTGTCCGCAGGGCGGGGTGCCGTCAGCGCCGGTGACCGGCCCCTTCGGCGGCTCGATCGGCCCGGCGAATACCTGCGTCCCGGCCTTGTGCTCTGCCGCTGCGGTGCCGAAGGCCGCGCGCTCCACCGTGATCTCGTTGACTGGCTCGAACACCGGCGCCTCGATGCGGTGCGCGCCCGCCTCCGTGCCGTCCACGCCGCGCTCCACCCGTAGCAGGTCGCCCGAGGCGGACACCACACGCATGTGCTCGCCGCCTACCTGGACGATGTCCTCGGCCTTGAATCCCTTGCCGGCGTCCTTCACCGGAAGTTCCGTCTGATCAGGGTCAACGGCCTTGAGGAGGGTGCTGCTGACGGGAGCATGAACGATCTTGAGGACCTCCTCGCCGATGCGGAGAAGGCTGCCGATGGTGAGCTTCTGGGCGTCCGTGAGAACCAGCGTAGTGGCGGAGGCGCTGGCCGCTTCCGCCAGCTTCTTCCCCGCCAGGAGGTCCGTGTGATTGGCGTTCTCCACAACCGACTCCCAGCCCAGCTGGCTGACGGCGTTCGGATCCGCCGGCGCGTCCTCGCCCGGCATGGCGCCGGTAATGAGAGTGACGAGCTGGAGAATCTGGAAGGCGTTGAGCGGCCCACCCTGGTCCTCAGCCCAGGCCGGCATCAGCGTACCGACGCGGCCGCAGCGGATCGTGTCCAGGATGCGAGACTGCCGTTCCAGCAGCTTGCCTGGGTCGTCGGGCCGGTTCGTCTCCATGTTGAGGGGAATCCCGGGCAGGTTCGGGTTCTCCAACGGGCCCAGGCCGTTGATGCCGTGGCAGGAGCGGCAGTTCAGGGAGAACAGCTTTCCCCCGCGCTCCGCGTTCACGACGATCTGGCGCTCCTGGGCGTCCTCGGCGCGGACGGTGTCCCAGACGAAGTAGAGCAGCGTGCCCACGAGGAACACGAACATCAGGCCGATCATCACGTTGACCTGCTTGCTGGTGTTCATCGGCTTGCGGGCGCTCTCCTCGTTGCTCTCGTTGGATCTTTATGCGTCGTAAGGGGTTGTCTTGGACGGGTTCTCCGGGCCGCCCTTTATCGCCGCGGTAACGCCCGTGGTCACCACCACACTCTTATCGCCCTGCACCTCCAGAGTGAAGAGGTCCAGGGGCCGCGGCGCCGGGCCGTAGACGAGGATTCCGCCTTCCCTGGTATAGGTGGAGCCGTGGCAGGGGCAGCGGAACCAGCCGGTGCGTCCCAGGAAGGTGAAGTCCGGCCGCCAGGGGACGGTGCATCCCAGGTGGGGGCACTTGCGCCACATGGCAAGCAGGCCGCCGGGCGTCTCCTCGCCGTTAGGCGTTGTGCCGGCAGCCAGGTTCACCAGGAAAAACCTGCCTTCAGGTATCACCACCGGATCGCCGCCCACCTTCGGCACCCGGTCGGCGCTGACGAACACTTTGCGGGCGGCGCCGGCCACAGTGCGGGGCCACCAGAAGTCCAGCGAGGGGCCTGTCAGGCCCACGAAGGCGAGGGCGATTGTGGACCAGAAGCCGCCCAGGATGAACAGGCGGCGCGTTAGGACACCCCGCGCCGGCACCGGCCTCGCGATCGGCGTATCGACAGTCGCCACCGAAGCCCGGGGCGCGGCCGGCGGCGCTGCGGCCGCTGCCGGCTCAAGCTGGGGCTGCGCGCCTTCGCTCGGCGCTTCTGTTTCTTGACTCTCAGATTCCATATCGATCCACTCCTTACCCCTCATCCACCTTTATCTTGGTGGGCCAGACCAGGTCCTGCCCCTGGCCGCGGAAGAAGCTCCCCACGAGCGTTAGCGCCAGGTATCCCGCCATAACCCCCGTGAACATGACGATCATCACGTCCCTCCTCGTCCTCACCCAGCCCAGGCGGAAGAGGATATAGATTATCAGCACGGCGAAGAAGGCGATGGAGCTGAGCGGGATCACCTGCTCAGCCGTGGCGGCCGGGATGTTGAGGTGCTCCCCTCCCCAGCCGTGGATGTTGGGGAGACCGATGCCTCCCAGGTCCCAGTACCAATTGTTGAGCGGCCAGGAGACGTGCGACAGGTCCTCCGGCCACTTGACACCGAGCACCTCGAACTCCAGCCGCTTGGAGATATCCTTGGTTGAGACGATGCCCTTGTGGGCGGCGCCGGCCTCGTCCCGCAGGCAGGGCCAGTGAACGTTAGCCGACTCCTCCGGGCAGGCCGGTATCCAGCGCGTGAAGTGCTCGGTGCCGGTCGTGCCCCCGGCGTCGATCGTGACCAGCCCGAAGCTCACGATCATCGCGTAGATGGCGGTGACCACAGTGATCCGCGCCGAGTACTTCGTCCCGAACCACACACCCTGCATGTGGCGGCTGCGGTCGACGTAGGGGATTAAGGCGAAGAAGGCGAGGGCGACCGTGGGGACGAGGACACCGGCCCAGGCCTTGTCCATGTGCAGCAGCAGCTCCTGGAGGTTGAGGAAGTACCAGGGCGCCTTGGACGGGTTGGGCGTAACGTTGAGGTTCGCCCGGTTGAGGAGGGGCGCGTTGATGAAGACCGAGAGGATCGTGAAAGTGATGGTGAACAACACCGCCGCGATGAACTCGATGAAGACGAGATCCGGCCAGACCAGGACCTCCTCCTCCCGCTCGCGCTTGGGCCGGGGCCTGGCGGGGGCTGCTGGCGCCGGGCTCTGGGCCTCTACAGCCATACTCGCGCCTGCGGTCTCCTAGAGCGGCCTCGCCATGCCGCCATCGCGGCGGATGCGCCAGAAGTGCACGGCCATCATAATCGCCGCCAGTAGCGGCAGGGCGATGACGTGCAGCGTGTAGAAGCGGATCAGCGCCGGCTGGCCGATCTCGAACCCCCCAAACACCACCGTCTGCACCTCGTCGCCCAGGTAAGGCGCCGAGCCGCCGATACCGTGGCCGACGGTGACCGCCCAGAGCGCCAGCTGGTCCCAGGGCAGGAGGTAGCCCGTGAAGCTGAGGACGAGGGTCAGTACGAGAAGCACCACGCCCACCACCCAGTTGAACTCCCGCGGCGGCTTGTAGGCCCCCGTGTAGAACACGCGCATCATGTGCAAGAACACCAGGATGACCATGGCGTGGGCGGTCCAGCGGTGCATGTTGCGCATCAGCAGCCCGAACTTGACGTTCGTCTCCAGCGCCGCTATGTCCTGATACGCACGGTCCACTGAGGGGACGTAGTAGAACATGAGCAGCACGCCCGTCACCGTGAGGATCAGGAACATGAAGAACGTCAGCCCGCCCAGGCAGTAGGTGTGGGTGACCTTGACGTGGGTGCGGTGAAGGCGGGTGGGGTGGAGGTGGAGGAAGACGTTGGTGGCCACGACGAGCATCTGGTTGCGGGGGGTGTTTGGGTACCCGGAGCGAAATATGGACTGCCAGACGTAGTTGTGGAACAGCCTATCGTAGATGCGGTCCTGGATTATATGCAGCCGCTCCTGCAGATTTCGCGGTTTGCCCGGCTCTTCCGTGACCGACATCTATCCTCGCCTCAGCGGGACCACCAGGCTCCGAACAGCACCATTATCAGGAGCGAGCCCAAAACCATGAGCAAGACCGCAGCGAACTCCATCCCCTCGGGTACCTGACGAAAAAGGATATCCAACGGGGGCATAACTCGCCGGTCCTTTCTTACGCGGGCCCGCCCAAGAGGGCCGTTACGGCACCAGATTGTGAAGCTCTTAGCAAGCGAAGGCTAGCATCGCGATTTCGCAGTGTCAAGAGCGGCCGTCCTATCTGGAGAACCACCGCCGTCCGCGATGCTACGCCTGGCTCCCGCCTTCTCTCCTCACCTTCAGCCACGGGCGCCGCAGCCGCATCCGCGTCAGCCCCAGCAGGTCCTCGCTGATCGTCTTGGGCACGTTCACCCTCGTGTCGAAGTCCTCCACCCAGGCCACCGGCACGTCCTTCACCCGGAATTCCGCCTTCTCCGCCAGGATCAGCATCTCCGTATCGAAAAACCAGTTGTTGTCCTCGATCAGCGGGATGAGAAGGCGCGCCACGTCTGCACGCGCCGCCTTGAACCCGCACTGCGCGTCGCTGAAACGCGTCCGGAACATCGCCTTGATGATCAGCCTGTAGCCGCGCGTCAGCGCCCGCCGCCCCAGAGAGCGCTTGACCCGGGAGCCGGCCATCAGCCGCGACCCAACGGCCAGGTCGTACCCCTGTTCTGCGATAGCGCCGATCAGCGTCGGGAACGCCTCCAGCCCGGTCGACAGGTCCACGTCCATGTAGCTCACGATCTCCATCGGACTGTCGCCCCAGGTGCGCTTGAGCGCGCGCCCGCGGCCCTTCTCTTCGATGCGAACGTAGACGACCTCGCCGGGGAACTGCTCCGCCAGCCGCTGTGACGCCTCCGGCGTGCCGTCCAGCGATGCGTTGTCGGCGATGACGATCCGCCACCCGTAGGGGAAGGCCGCGCCGGCCAGGAACTCCCGCAGAACGGGGATGCTGCGGGGGAGCGCCTGCTCCTCGTTGTACACCGGGATGACGACGTCGACCCCGTTCACCGCCCCACCCCCGGCGCCGAGGCCAGCTCCACCGCGAGGTCGAACGGGTCGTGGGAGACGACGGCGGACGCGAACAGCTCCATCGCCCCGATGTCGGAGGCGAGGCCACCGCCACCTCCACGCTCCACCACCCGCGCGACGAACGGGAACCGCTGCCAGTCCTCCTCCGTAGCGGCCAACGGCGGCCCGAACAGCGCCACGTTGAACGACACGATGGACAGCCGGTCGCGGTAGCAGGCCAGCGCCGCGTACAGCGCCTCCCCAAGCCCCTCCTCGATGGACGGCGCTATGATCACGATCTCCCGCTCCTTGGCCGGCGTCAGTGATGCCAGCACCGCCGCTCCTTCGAGGGTGGAGGCACAACCCAGCGCCGCGTGGGCCCGCACCAGGTCCCGGAAGTAGTCGGAGCCGTGACGGGCGCGGTACTCCTCCGCCGCCGACCGCAGCCGCTCCACGCCCCCGAAGTGCCGGCTCCGGGCTAGCAGCACCTGCGCGTGGGCGTGGCCCAGCGACGCCCCGGCCGCCGCGCCGCAGTTCCAGAACAGCAGCGGGTAGACCGCCTCCGCGTCCGCATCGTGGGCGGCCTGCCACCAGCGTCGCGCCGTCTCCAGGCAGTCGAGCACGGACTCGCGGCTGAACGCCAGCGGATCGGGCTCCCTGAAGATGATGAGCCCGTGCCAGGCCTCGGCTTTGGCGACGTTCGCCGCCGTGAGGCAGTGCTTCCCCTCGATGCGGCCGAATGTGTCCTCCGGGGTCATCTCCAGCGGCTTCGAGAGCGGGCCGCCGTCCGCGGGCGGGGGCTCTACCGCCGCGGGCCTCGGCCTGCGCGCCCGCAGCGGGTTGAAGACCGCCTCCTCCAGCGTCCATCGGTTGGTCACCCGGACGACCGTTTGGCGCTCCACCTCACCGGCGCCCCCGAACCGATCCGCCAGCCAGCCGCGCATGCTCTCGGTCGCCCGCAGGCGGCCCTCACTCACGGAGACGCGGAACAGCCGGTCGAACAGCTCGCGGTCGGCGGCGGCGAGGGCCTGGACCATATCGGGCAGCTGGTCGATGCGGCGCTTCGTGGTCATTCGTAGCTGCAGACCTTCAGGTCTGCCCCACATAGCAGTGCTGAAGCCCTGCAGCTACAGGTCCTGACGCGGCGTTCTGCGGCCAAGGCTAATGCCGGAAGTGGCGGACGCCGGTGAAGACCATCGCCGCGCCGTACTCGTCACACACTTCGATCGCCTCCCCGTCGCGGACGGCGCCCCCGGGCTGGATGATCGCCGTCACGCCGGCGCGGCAGGCCAGCTCCACCGCGTCGTCGCGGGCGAACGGGAAGAAGGCGTCCGAGGCGAGCACCGCGCCCTTCGCCCGCTCTCCGGCCAGCCGCAGCGCCAGCTCCACCGGCGTCTTGCGGTTCTGCTGGCCACCGCCGATCCCCACCGTAGCGCCGTCCTTCGCGATCACGACGGCGTTGGACTTCACGTGCTTCACCGCCTTCCAGGCGAAGCGCAGGTCGGCCAGTTCCTTCGCGGTCGGCGCCCGTTTCGTCGTCACCCGCAGCTCCATCTCGCCGTCCGGGTAGCGGTCGGCCTCCTGGATCAGCATGCCACCGGAGACCCGCCGGTAGTCCAGCGCCGCGCCGGCGCCGCCCGCCTCCAGCCGGAGGATTCGCAGGTCGCGCCGGTGGCGCAGCCGCTCCAGCGCCGCCGGCTCGTAGTCCGGCGCGACGATCACGTCGAAGCGCATCCCCTTCATCGCCGCCACCATCGCCTCCGTGACCGGCCGGTTGGCGGCGATGATCCCGCCGAACGGCGACACCGGGTCGGAGTCGAAGGCGCGCTGGTAGGCGTCCGCGATCTCGCCGGCGGTAGCGATGCCGCAGGGGTTGGCGTGCTTGACGATGACGACCGCCGGCCCGGCGAACTCCTGCACCGCCTCCCAGGCGGCGTCCGCGTCCATGACGTTGATGTACGAGAGCTCCAGCCCGTGCAGCTTCTCGGCGGCGACGATGCCCGTCTCGCCCGCAGCGTCCTCGCGATAGAGGGCGGCCCGCTGGTGCGGGTTCTCGCCGTAGCGCAGGTCGAGCGCCTTCGTGAGAGCGATCGTCATCCGCTCGGGGAACGGCTGATCGTCGGCCCGCAGGTACTGGGCGACGGCAGTGTCGTAGGAGGCGACGTGCTGGAACGCCTTCTCCGCCAGGCGGCGGCGGAACTCCAGGGGAACGTCCTCCGTGCGCAGCCGGTCCAGCGTCTCCTCGTAGTCCGCCGGGTCGACCAGGACGAGCACGGCGGGGAAGTTCTTGGCGGCGGCGCGCAGCATCGTCGGCCCGCCGATGTCGATGTTCTCCAGCGCCTCGTCCAGCGTTACGTCCGGCTTCGAGACGGTCTCCACGAAGGGGTAGAGGTTCACGCACACCAGGTCGATGGGCGGGATCTCGCTGCGGGCCAGCTCCTCCATGTGGCCGGGCCGGTCGCGCCGGGCGAGGATGCCGCCGTGCACCATGGGGTGGAGGGTCTTCACGCGGCCGTCCAGTATCTCCGGGAAGCCGGTGAGCGCGGAGATGGAGTGGACGGGCAGGCCGGCCTCCCCCAGGTGGCGCTGAGTGCCGCCGGTGGAGTAGATATCGAACCCCAGCTCCGCCAGGCTCAGCGCGAGCTCCCGCACGCCGGCCTTATCGTAGACGGAGATGAGCGCGATCATGAGGGTGCCTTCCCCCGCAGGTACGCCACCGAGCGGTACTTCGTAAGGCCCGCCTCCACGTCCGCGAACCCCGTCTCCGCCATCACCGGCGCCAACGCGTCAAGGCCGGCCCCGTGCGTGTGGCCGAATATCGACAGCAGGTGCCCGATGACGGACTGGCTCGTCCCCCCGAAGTCCACCGCCAGGAAGCGCCCGCCCGGCTTCAGCACGCGGCGGATCTCGGCGAGCCCATTGCGCTTCACATCATTCGGGAGGTGGTGCAGCATAAAGCTGCTGACTACGAGGTCGAAGCGCGCCTCCGGGAACGGCAGCTTCTCGATAAGCGCGACCTCAAAGACGGCGTCCACGCCAGCCCCGGCCGCCTTCCGGCGCGCCTGCTCGATCATCTCCGGCGAGGCGTCGATCCCCCGCACATCCCCCGATTCGCCGACATTCGCCTTCAGCGCGATCGCCAGGCTGCCGGTGCCGCAGCCAACGTCCAGCACGGCCTCGCCCGGCGCTACCGCCGCCATCTCCACCGTCATCCTGCGGATCGCCGGCGACCGGCCGAACGAGAGCAGCCAGGACGCGGCGTCGTAGAAGCGCGCCCAGCTCCGGATTGTGCGGCCCGCCGTCTGCGGGGCGTCGGCGCGCTTCACCTCATCGGCCATCCCCTACCCCCAGACCACGCCCGCGCCCCGTACAACCTCACCCACCACCAGCGCCTCCGGGAGCCGCGCGCGGACGGCTTCGACGTCGTCCGGCGCCACCGCCAGGACGATGCCGATGCCCATGTTGAACGTGCGGTACATCTCCTCCTCGGCGACGTTGCCGCGCGCCTGGATCAGCCGGAACAGCGGCGGCGTCTCCCAGGCCGCTCTGTCGATGCGGGCGCCGAGTCCGTCCGGCAGGACGCGCGGGACGTTGCCGGGGATACCGCCGCCCGTGATGTGGGCGATGCCCCGTAGGGGCGCTTCGCGAAGCGCCCCCGACCGTGAGGGCGCGGCAAGCGGCGCTCCTACAAGAAGGGGCTTCAGCTCGTGATAATAGCAGCGGTGCGGCGCCAGCAGCGCCTCGCCCAGGGTGGCGCCGCCGAGCTCCGGGTAGGCCTGCTCCAGTCGCGCCCGCTCCTCCGCCGCATCAGCCTGCCCTGAGGCTCTCGAAGGGTCCATTCCCACGCCGAACAGCTTGCGCACCAGCGAGTAGCCGTTCGTGTGCAGGCCGTTGGAGGGCAGCGCCAGCAGCGCGTCGCCCTCGCGGATGCGGGAGCCGTCGATGACGGCGTCGCGCTCCACCACGCCGACGATGAAGCCGACGAGGTCGAAGTCGCCGCTCGCGTAGAGGCCGGGCATGTCGGCGGTCTCGCCGCCCAGGAGGGCGCAGCCGGCCTCGCGGCAGGCGGCCGCCACGCCGCCGACGAGCGCCAGCTTGGCCTCGTCCGTCACGCCGCTGCCACCGATGTAATCCAGGAAGAAGAGCGGCTCAGCGCCGGCGGTGAGGGCGTCGTTCACGCAGTGGTTCACGAGGTCGTGGCCCAGGCCTTCGTAGCGCTCCAGCAAGACGGCGAGCTTGACCTTGGTGCCGACGCTGTCAGTGCTGGCCACCAACACCGGATCGCGGTAGGAGCCCAGGCGGAACAGGCCGCTGAACGGCCCTACGTCGGCGAGCACCTCCGGCCGGCGGGCGCCGCGGGCGAGCTCGGCGATGCGGGAGACAAGGCGCTCCGCCGCGTCGATATCGACGCCGGCGGCGGCGTAGGCGTCGGCCGGCTTGTCCTGACTCATCTGCGACCGAGACATGAGACAGGTGACACGAGACACGTGAGCATATCCTGTTTCATGTCTCCTGTTTCGTGTCTCGAACCCTTAGTGGCGGTCGCGTTCCCAGGTCCAGGCCGCACCGACGGGCTCCCGCTTGCCGCCGCGGCCCACCCGCTCGAACACCAGTTTATCCATCTGGAGCTGCACGGGCATCGGGTAGTCGCCGGTGAAGCAGGCGGTGCAGAAGGAATCGCGCGGCTGCTCGACGGCGCGCATCAACCCCTCGATGCTGAGGTAATCGAGGGAGTCGGCGCCGATGTGCCGCCGGATCTCCTCCACGCTCTTGCTGGAGGCGATGAGCTCCCACTGCGTCGCCATGTCGATCCCGAAGTAGCAGGGGTGCTGGATCGGCGGCGAGCAGATGCGCATGTGCACTTCGGTCGCGCCCGCCTTGCGCAGCATCTCCACTACCTTCGGCGTCGTCGTGCCGCGGACGATCGAGTCGTCCACCACCACGAGGCGCTTGCCGGCGATCACCTGCTTGAGGGGGTTGAACTTCAGGTAGACGCCCTGGTCGCGCAGCCGCTGGTCGGGCTGGATGAAGGTGCGGCCCACGTAGCGGTTCTTCACCAGCCCCTCGCCGTAGGGGATGCCCGATTCGTGGGCGTAGCCGATGGCGGCGGCGATGGCGGAGTCCGGCACGCCGATCACGAGGTCGGCATCCACCGGCTTCTGGCGGGCGAGCTCCCGGCCCATGGCCGCCCGCGAGGGGTAGAGCAGCTTATCGCGCAGGACGCTGTCCGGCCGCGCGAAGTAGATGTACTCGAACACGCAGAGGGCGGAGCGCGGCGACTCCACCGCCTGGAAGGCGTTCACGCCGTGGCGATCGATGACGAGCGCCTCGCCGGGGGCGATCTCGCGCACGAACTCCGCGCCCAGGTGGTCGAGGGCGCAGGTCTCGGAGGCGACGACCCAGCCGGTGCCGTTGAGCTTGCCCAGGCAGAGCGGTCGCACGCCGTGGGGATCGCGCATGGCGATCAGCTCGTTCGGCGTCAGAGCGATGAGGCAGTAGGCGCCCTGGATCGCCCGCATGACGGTGGTCACGCGCTCCCGCCAGTCGGCGCCCGGGGCGGAGGCTAGCATCTGGGCGACGATCTCTGTGTCCGTGGAGGAGTTGAACGTGAAGCCGTGGTCTTCCAGGTCGTACCTGAGGACCTCGGAGTTGATCAGGTTACCGTTGTGTCCCACGGCCACGGCGCCATGCTCGCCCTCCACGTAAACCGGCTGGGCGTTCTCGATGCGGGTCGAGCCGGTGGTAGAGTAGCGGGTGTGGCCGATGGCGACGAAGCCGGGGAGGAACGGCAGATCGTTCTCATCGAACACCTGGGAGACGAGGCCCATCCCGGTGCGGATGTGGATGCGGCGTCCGTCGCCTGTGGCGATGCCGGCGCTCTCCTGGCCGCGGTGCTGGAGGGCGTAGATTCCGTAGAAGGTTATGCGCGCTACGTCTTCATCCGGCGCGAACACGCCGAAGACGCCGCACTTCTCTCGCCAGTTAGGATGCACCTAATGTCCTGCCCAGCGGAAGACAGGTCAATACGAACTCCAAACCTTAATGCTTGTGCACCTGAACGCTGATACGCTCTCGCCCCTGTTCAGCATTGGAATTGTAGCATGGGGCGTACGTGGGGAGCAAGAATTCCGGAAGCCCGGAACCTTTCCCGCCACGCGGCCGTCATAGAATATGAACGCATGAAGTCGCCAGCCGTAGCGCTGCTCCTGATCGCGGCCGCCGCCGCCCTCTTCCTCGCCTGCAAGAGCGAGGAGGAGGCGCCGCCGCTCACCTCCGGCATCGAGGGGCAGGTGCTCATCGGCCCGATGTGCCCGGTCGTCCAGGTGGGCACGCCCTGCCCCGACAAGCCATACCAGGCCACCATCGTCGTCTGGAACGCCGAGCGCACGAAGAAGGTGCGGACGTTCGAGACCGACGGCGAGGGCCGCTTCCGCGTCCCCCTGGCGCCCGGCGACTACTACATCGATCCGCAACCGCCCGACACCGGCGGGCCACCGACTCCGATCCCGCAGACCGTCACCGTCCCCGCGGACCGCTTCGCCGAGATCACGGTCCAGTACGACAGCGGCATCCGCTGACGCGGCCCCGCCCTCACGCCGGCTTCGTCGCCTTTATCGAGAACAGCAGCGGCACGCTGCCGTCATGCTTCGTCAGCCGCACTTTGTGGTCGCCCACCTGCTCCGTGAACGGCAAGCTGGCACGCGCTGAACGGGAACTCATGGAGGAACTCTATGCGCAGGCCGGCGTCGATGAGGGCGCTGACGATATCGCCCAGGGGGCACCCCGGCGGGGAGATAACGGTCTGCCACCGCATTTAAACCGGCATTGGAAGCCGTTACGAGAAGTTACGTATTGACGACTGTCGCTATCTGAGTGGACTGCGACCGACAATTTAGCGGCCGCGGCCCTTGATAAATGTGTGGAAAGGTGTAGAATTGGGTCGCCCTCAAGGCGTTGGCCTCTTGGTTCTAGCGTGCAGATCATGTTGAGCATCATCGACCTACTGCAAGGGTTTACTGGGAAGGTCGGTGGTATCTTCAACCGGGGACGCTCTAGTAGGAGACGAGGCAGCAGGCGACGCAGGCAGCACAGACCAAAGCGTCAACACTGGGCCGAGTCGCCTTTAGACCCCACCACTTGGCGCGACCCGCCACCGCGCTATATGTAGCAGTTGAGGGAGCCGACATGACAAAGGTGGCTGTCCTCGGCCTATTGATGGCCGTCTTCGGGGTTTCCGCCACAGGAATACTAGGACTGCTGTTCGTCGAGGGCTCCGGACGGGAGGCAGCGTCCGGGGGCATCTGCGAAAACCCCGGACCGCCGCCGACGATCGCGTTAACCCCCGCGGACGCCCCTCCAGATAACATCCTGTCCTCCCTACCTCCGAACGCCGTCCAGCTGCTGGCCTACAATCCGGCCAAGGGAGAGCCCCAGCCCGGCTTGCCGCCCGGTTGGACCTGGAAGGCTGGTAAGCCAGAACGGACCGACGGAGAGGGGGCAGCGATCACCAACGTCGCCGCTGACGGCACGACGGTCATCACCCTTATCGGCAACGGCGGTCTATGGACATGGAGGGACCCCGATAGGCCAAGGGATGTACCCTGGTACGACCCCGCAAAAGACCTGTGCCGATAGGCTGCTGTTGGCATGGGCTTCTCGCATTCGAGGCATCGAAACGTCCGCCAGGCCACAGGCGTGTCAGGGATAGCGCCACCAGGGAGAACGGTGACCGATTCGTGCACGACTGACAGGAGGGCGGCAGACCCCTCCACGACGCGAGCGGCTTCCACACCGCGACCTCGGCCTCGTCCTCCGCCGTGCCAATCTTAACCGGTGGCTCCCTGCGCCTCCTGCGCCGTTCCTTCATCGCTACCCCCGACACTCTGCTCCGCCGCCGCCTCCTCCACCGCCGCCGTGATCAGCACCGGCTTGCCGACCAGCGCCGACATCGCCTCCGCGGCGTCGAGGGCGCGGTCGAACCCTTCGTCCAGGAGGTCCGGCACGTTCGCCGCCACCACCTGGCCTATCGAGAGCTGCTTGCCGCTCGTCTTCACGAGCACGATATCCCAGGCGCGCAGGTCCAGCGGCGGCGGCGGCCCCTTCGGCGTCACGTCGCCGAGCGGCAGGTCCTGCACCTCCAGCCGGTCGATCTTCCAGAACGGCGCCAGCTCCACCGTCCCCAGGCCCAGCCCCAGCACCCCCTGCTGGAAGGTGACCGACTGCTTCTTCGCGTCGATGATGACGTAGGCGCCCAGGACCGAATGGACGAACGCCATGGCGGAGAACGGCCCCAGGACAAGCCCAGGCAGGAGCATCGCCGCCAGCGCTCCCACGGGGAGATCGTTGGCGAACAGCGCTATGGCCACGAACAGGGCCACGCTCACCGACAGGCCCAGCAGTGGCCCCAGGATGGCGCCGCGCTCCGGCCGGACGTCTATCCGGCCTTCGCGCACCACGCAGACGCGCCGGTCCAGGGCGATGCGTCTAGTCTCCGTAGACATCGTGCCCGTTCATTGTAAGACCTGTCCTGAGCGAGGTCGAAGGGCCGCCCCAGAGGGCCGTCCACGCGGAGCGCCGCCGATAGACGTTTGACGGGCTAGCGGCGCCGCCCTACAATTACCTGCGAGGTACGTCCTATGCGCAAAGACCTGGTCGAGATTCTTGCTTGCCCTATCTGCAAGAGCCCCCTGGAGTTGACCGTAGCGGAGGAGGCCGGTGAGGAGGTGGTCCGCGGCCACCTGACCTGCAAGCAGTGCAGCGAGGACTACCCGATAGAGGACCGCATCCCCAACCTGCTGCCACCGGAGATGAGGACGTCCTGATGGAAGGCTCCCAGCGCCTGGGCGCGATCATCATGCTGGCCGCGGTGTTCGAGATGGTGGTCTTCCTGTGGGCGGTGTCCCGCCGGAGCTACATGGCGGTCGCCCTGCCCGTGACACTCATCCTCGGCGCCCTCAACATCCTCGGCTTCTGGATCGGCTGGACGATGTTCTCCGCCGCCGGTGAAGACGAGGAAGAGCTGGAAGCGGCGCTGGAAGAGGTCTCCGGGCTCTCGTCCGAGCCGTAGGCCGCTACAGCCTCAGCTTCTCCGCCGCCATCCCCTCAAGCCCCTCCCAGCCGGCGCCCGCCACACGCCCCACGCCCTGCTCGCTCGACGCCCTCAGCAGCTGCGCCACCGTCTTCCCCGCCACCGCGTGCTTTACGTCCGCGGCGATCTCCGCCAGCGGGACCAGCACGAACGGCCGCTCCGCCAGCCGCGGGTGCGGCACCACGAGGTCTCCCTCGTCCACCAGCCGGTCCTCATACAGCAGGATGTCCAGGTCTATCGGGCGGGGCCCCCACTGCTCCCCGCCGGGCCGGCGGCCGAGCTCGTGCTCCAGCCCCTGGAGGAAGCGCAGGAGCGGGCGCGGCTCCAGCCCGGTCTCGAAGCGGCAGGCGGTGTTGAGGAAGGGCGGCTGCGGGGGCCCGCCCACCGGCTCCGTCTCGTACAGCGATGAGACGGCCTCGACGCGGCCCATGCGCCAGAGCCCGCGCAGGGCGTCCCTGAGGTTCGCCTCGCGGTTGCCGAGGTTCGAGCCGAGGCCGAGGTAGACGGTGCTCACGCTGCGCCGCCGTCCATGATCACGAACGTCATCCTCCCTTTGGCGACCAGCTCCCCGTCGTCGTCCCGGCGCGCCTCCGCCTCTCCGAACGCCACCCGCCTGCCCAGCCGAAGCACCCGCGCCTCCACGACGATCCGGTCGCCCGGGCGGGCGGCGGCGAGGAAGCTGGCGTTCATCTCCACCGTCGCGTGCGGCGCGGCGAACATCGTCTCCAGCCCCCGCACGGAGGCGATGACGCCGCCCAGCGCCTCGTCCATCAGCGTCGTGACGACGCCGCCGTGCATCACCCCGTTCGGGTTCGTGTGGTGCTCCTCCAGCGTGATCGACATCCGCACGTAGCCCTCGCGCCACTCCTCCAGCCGCCCGCCGATTAGCTCCACGAAGGGGCTGGTCGGGCGCTCCTCCACTTCGGGCTCCACCATCGCCGTCATTCCCCCCGGTTGCGTATCACGAAGGTGAGCCGGCCCTTGGCGATGAGATGGTCGCCGTTGCGCCGCGCCTCCGCCTCTCCGAAGGCGATCGTCTTCCCCATCCTGAGCACGCGCCCCTCGACGACGATGCGGTCGCCGGGGCGGGCGCCGGAGAGGAAGCTGGCGTTCATCTCCACCGTCGCGTGAGGGTCGCGCCGCGCCGCCTCGCCCCGCAGCGCGCCTAGCGCCGCGCCCAGGGCGGAGTCCATCATCGTCGTGATCACGCCGCCGTGCATTACCCCGTTCGGATTCGTGTGGCGCGGCTCCAGCGTCAGCGATACGCGCGCGTAGCCCTCGCGCAGCTCCTCCATCTCCGTCCCGATGAAGGCGCTGAACGGGCTGCGCCGGCGCTCGTCCGTCACGCGCTCTCCTCCGGCGGCCTCGTCCAGCCGCGCACCACCGCGTCCGCCATCCGGGCGACGCGGGCCATCTCCTTTACGTCGTGCACGCGGACGATGTCGGCGCCGCCGACGATGGCCAGGGCCACGGTGGCCGCCGTACCCTCCAGCCTCTCCTCCACCGGCAGGCCGAGGACGGCGCCGATGGTGGACTTGCGGGAGGTGCCGACGAGGATGGGGCGGCCCAGCGTCCGCAGCTCGCCCAGGCGGCGCAGCATCTCCAGCGCCTGCTCCTCCGTCCAGCCGAAGTTGAAGCCGGGATCGACGATGACGCGCTCCCGGGGCAGGCCGCGCTCGCCGGCGATGCGCAGGCTCTCCAGCAGCCCGGCGGCTATGTCGCCGATGACGTCGCGTCCGCCCGAGGCGGACCGCCCGCGCTGGTTGTGCATCGCCACGGCCGGCACTCCGAACTCGGCCGCGACGGCCGCCACCTCCGGGTCGCGGCGGAAGCCGTGGACGTCGTTCACCATGTGGGCGCCGGCCGCCAGCGCCGCCCGCGCGACCTCCGCCTTACAGGTATCGATGCTCACCGGCGCGTCCACCTCTCGCACCAGCCGCTCGATCACGGGCACCGTCCGCCGGATCTCCTCCTCCGCGCTGATCGGCTCGAAGCCGGGGCGGCTGGACTCGCCACCCACGTCGATGATGTCGGCGCCTTCGCGGCACATGCGGACCGCCTGCTCCACTGCCGCCGCCACATCGTGCGCCAGGCCGTCGCCGGAGAAGGAGTCCGGCGTCACGTTGACGATGCCCATGACGTAGGTGCGGCTGCCCCAGACGAACTCCTGTCCGCCAATAGTGGTGGGTTGGGGGCTCTGTCCACTGTCCACTGTCATCTGTCCACTGTCCACTGTCATCTGTCCACTGATCCGCGCAAGCGGAGCGCATTATATCGCGAATAGGCCGCTGGCGGGACTTCCGCAAAGCCGCTGAGGCGCGCGACGCGTGTCATTCCGAGCGAAGCGAGGAATCTGGGGGTGGTGGCGCCTGCGACCAGTCGAGATTCTTCGCTCAGGACCGTCGTGCGAAATCCAGGGAGATACGGAGTCTCTCAGAATGACAGGGGAAAAGCGTCAGACTGACCTCTCGCTCTGCAATCCGGTATACTTCGATTACCACGTATCCGCTTCGGGTCGCCTTCTGCGGCCTGCGCGAAGACCATGCTCTTTCAAGACATCCTCAGCACTATCGGCGATACGCCCCTCGTGCGGCTGGGCAGCTCCAGCCCGAAAGAGGGCGTGCACATCTACGCCAAGCTGGAGGGCCAGAACCCCACCGGCTCCCTCAAGGACCGGATCGCCCTCTACATGCTGAACGCCGCCGAGGAGCGCGGCGAGCTGACGCCGGACAGGACGATCCTGGAGGCGACGAGCGGCAACACCGGCATCAGCCTGGCGATGGTGGCGCGCGTCAAGGGGTACCGGCTGCTCTGCGTTCTGCCGGACATCGTGACGCCGGAGCGGGAGCAACTGCTGCGCGCCTTCGGCGCGGACGTGGTGTACGCCAAGGGGGCGCGCAGCACCAACGACGCCATCTTCATGGCCCAGCGCATGCTCGCCGAGGAGCCCGACCGCTACTACATGCCCTACCAGTACGGCAATGAAGCGAACCCACGCGCCCACTACGAGACGACGGCTGTGGAGATCCTGCGCGACCTCCCCCAGGTCGACGCATTCGTGGCCGGGCTGGGCACCGGCGGCACGCTCACGGGCGTCGGCCGGCGGCTGAAGGAGCAGAACCCGGACGTGAAGGTGATCGCCGCCGTCCCCCACCCCGGCGACCTCGTCCAGGGGCTGCGCAGCCTGGAGGAGGGGTTCATACCGCCCATCCTGGACGAGTCAGTGCTGGACGGGCGGATCGTCGTGGACTCGCTCTCCTCCTTCGCGGCCGTGAAGGAGCTCATGGACGACGAAGGCATCTTCGCGGGCATATCTTCGGGCGCCGTCCTGCGCACCGCCCAGCGGGTCGCCGCGCGGATGGAGCGCGGCAACGTCGTCGCCCTCCTCGCCGACGGCGGCTGGAAGTACCTGTCGACCAGCCTGTGGACGAAGGAGTACGGCGACCTGAAGCCGGAAGAGGTTGAAGGGAAGGTATGGTGGTAAAAGGACGGCGGATTGGTCCGAGCTTGCACGTTGGTAATGCACCCCCGCCGACTGAAGTCGGCGGCTACAGAATTCGGGAGCCGCGTACTTCAGTGCGCGGGGTACGACCACTTCAGCCTGGGGTGGATCCGTCAATTCATTCCTCCCGGGCAGCAGTCCGCCCCACCACCGTGAACCGCTGATGGGCCGCACCCTCATCTACCTCTCCATTCTCGTCCTCGCCGTGTTTGTACTGGCGGCGGCGTTCCTGCTCCAGACCGGCGGCGAGTCGTTGTCGTCCCCCGCGGCGGTGCCGGTCTCCGTGCACGACCTCTCGGTGGCGCCCCAAGCCCACGACGATGAGCGCGTCGTCGCAACGGGGGTGCTCCGGCTCATCCACGAGCCCAACGACCACTTCCTGGTCACCGAGGAAGGTCTCGGCGTGATCGTCCGCGGCTACGACGAGGGGGCGCTGCGGGCGCTCGACGGACAGGCGGTGACGGTCACGGGCCGCTTCGGCTTCGATGGGGAGACCGGCACCTACATCGACGCCGAGAGCGTCACGGCCGCCCCGTAGGAGACCCGATGCTGTCCCTGCCCCAGACGTTCATCGACGAGATGATCGCCCACGCGCTGGAGGACGCGCCCAACGAGTGCTGCGGCATCATCGCCGGCCAGGACGGGCGCGCCGTCAAGCTGTTCCGAGCGCAGAACTCTGAGGCGAGCCCCTACCGCTATAACGTCGACCCCAAGGAGCTGTTCCGCATCTACCGCGAGTGCGACGAGAACGGCTGGGAGTTCATCGTGATCTACCACTCCCACACCGCAAGCGACGCTTACCCCTCCGCCACCGACGTGAGGCTGGCGTTCTGGCCGGAGACGTACTACGTGCTGGTCTCGCTGATGGACCGTGACAGCCCCGTCGTGCGGGCGTTCCGGATAGAGGACGGCCGCGTGAGCGAGGAGGAGATCAGCGCCGGCTAGGCCTGGTCACAAGAATCCGAGTTCGATGAAGAGGCGGGCAGACCCTTCGGTCTACCCGCCTACACGAGAGCCGTTTGGGGAGCGGAGCGATACCTTATACCGCGCCAGGCGGCCCGGCTGCGCTCTCCTCCCTGAACATCAGGAATCCGCCCGCGGCGAGGGCCGCCGCCGCGATGAAGCCCAGGTAGAAGCCAAACCCCAGGCTGCTGGACTCACTCAAGAACTTGATCACCACCAGCACCAGCGCGGCCACGCCACCGCCCAGGAAGATCTTCGGCCAGGTGAAGCCACCCACGTTCTCCGGGATGACCCCCTCCGTCGAAATCTTCACGGCGACGACGCCCGCCATCGCCAAGCCGATGAGGATGGCGAGCATGGACCATAGCGCCCCAGGCGACTGCCATCCGTTCCTGGTGAAGCTTCCGAACGGACCAAGGTCGACGCTGTACCAGGGTAAGAACCCATCTATGAGCAGTACCAGCCCCGCTACGACGATGATCTTCTCTCCGATGCTCAGGGCCATGAACTTTTCGATCAACTTGTCCATCCGGACCTCCTCAAGGAGAGCGCTAGTCGGATTCCACGTCATCCGACATTCATGATTCCTCCCAGTGACTTCCCCCGAAAATTAGTCGCTTGGGCTCCGTTTGTCAAGAGGCTTATACACATAAACAGTCAACCCCGACTCCCGCCCTGTCTATTGACATCCCACAGGCGGCTGTTGCATTCTCCTAAGCCAGAACGTCTTTAGTGTGAAAATGCAGGACGACCCTCGCGATACCGCCCGCCGGATCGCCGCCCTCGCCGGCTTACAACTGGCCGAGGAGCGCATCGCCGCCCTCGCGCTCTCGCTCCCCTTTGTCCAGGTCGGTGTCGCCGCCCTCGCCGCCGTCGACTACCGCGACGCCGACCCCACAGCCCCGTTCCCGCCCCGCCCGAAGGCCACGCCATGACGACCACGGACACCGCCGATCTCTCCATCAGCGAGGCCGCAGACCTCGTCCGTAAGCGGAAGCTCTCCCCCATCGAGCTGACGGAGGCCTGCCTGGAACGCATCGCCGCCCTCGATGGGCGGATGCGCGCATTCATCACCGTCACCCGGGAGGACGCCATGGCCAGCGCCCAGCAGGCGGCCACCGCCATCGCCCGCGGCAACTACAAGGGGCCGCTGCACGGTATCCCCATCGCCCTCAAGGACCTGTTCGATACCGCCGGCGTACGCACCACCGCCGGCTCGAAGATCCTCGGCGAGCGCGTGCCCACGGAGGACGCGGCGGCTACTGCCCGGCTCAGGGCGGCGGGCGCGATCGTCATCGGCAAGCTGAACATGCACGAGTTCGCCTTCGGCGCCACGGGCCTGAACCGCCACTACGGCGGCACCCACAACCCCTGGGGCCTCGACCGGATGAGCGGCGGCTCCAGCTCCGGCTCCGCCGCCGCCGTCGCCGCGGGCATGGCCCTGGGCGCCCTCGGCACCGACACCGGCGGTTCCATACGCATCCCCTCCTCGCTCTGCGGCGTCACCGGCCTCAAGCCCACCTACGGCCGCGTCAGCCGCCGCGGCGTCGTCCCCCTGAGCTGGTCGCTGGACCACGTGGGGCCGATCGCCCGGACCGCCGCCGACGCCGCCCTCATCCTCAAGGCGATCGCTGGACGCGACGACGGGGACGCGACGAGCAGCGAGGAGCCGGTGCCGGATTACGCGAAGACGCTGGCGGACACCCGCCTGAAGCGACTGCGCATCGGCGTGCCGGACAGCTTCTTCTTCGACAACGTGGACGCGGAGTGTCTGGAGGCGATCCGCGCTGCCCTGTTCCTCCTGCGCGACATGAAGGCGGAAGTGGACGAGGTGTCGCTGCCGCACGTGGCGGAGGCGTCCTCCGCGGTGGCGGCGATCATGCTGCCGGAGGCGCTCGCCTACCACCACCGCTGGCTCGCCGAGCGGCCGGATGACTACGGCGAGGACGTGCGCGGCCGGCTGGAGCTGGCCGCGCTTTTCCCCGCCGTCACCTACGTGGAGGCGAAGCGGCTGCGCACCCTCATGGCGGAGGAGTGGCGCACTTCGGTCTTCGAGCGCTTCGACCTGCTGGCCGTCCCCACGACGCCGGTGGCCGCGCCGCCGCTGGACGACGACGGCTTTCAGACCACGCTGACGCTCACGCGCTTCACCGGCGCGTTCAACCTGACCGGCCTGCCGGCGATATCGATCCCCTGCGGCTTCACGAGCGGCGGCCTGCCCATAGGCCTGCAACTGGTGGGGCGCTGGTGGGAAGAGGCAACCGTCCTCCGCGTCGCCCACGCCTATCAGCAGGCGACGGACTGGCACAAGCGGACCCCTCCCCTCAAGCAGCCCGACTAACGCCGCAGCCCCCGCAGGCGTTTATATTCGCGCTATGGGAAGCGCTCCCCGTGACCCGCGCCGCGACTGGCTCAACGCGCGGGGGATGCTCAACAACGCGCAGCAGCGGGCGGACCGGCTGCTGGACAACGCGCAGGCGCGGGTGTTCCGCCTCCTCTGGCTCTTCCTCCCGGAGCCGGCCATCGCCAGGCAGCTCCGCTTTCAGCAGCTCCTCGCCTCCCGCTTCCTCTCCGACGCCGGACAGCAGTCGCTGGCGTTCGGGGCGCTGGTGGCGGTCACGAGAGGCGGGGCGTCCGCCTTCGAAGTGGCGCTGGTGGGGACGGCCGCGCTCCTGCCGCCCGCCCTGCTCGGGCTGTACGGCGGCGCCGTTGCGGACGCGCTCCCGAAGCGCGTGGCGCTGGCGGGGGTCTACTTCCTGCAGGCGTTGCTCTGCTTTCTGGTCCCCCTCCTGGGGGGAACTGACCTGGCCTACATGCTGTTCCTGCTCCTGGCGGTGAACGCCCTCGGTCAGGTCTCCGGGCCCACGGAGTCCTCCGTGCTGCCGCTGGTCGCATCGAAAGAGGAGCTGGCGACCGGCGCCTCGCTGATCGCGCTCTCTTCGGCCGCGGGCGGCGCCGTGGCGACGGCTCTGCTGGCGCCCGTGCTGGTGCGGGCCGTGGGCGTCGAGCCGGTGCTCTACATCGCCGGCGTCCTCCTGCTGCTGGCGGCGAGCCGCGTCTTCGATCTGCAGGGCGGCGACAGCCACCAACAGCTACGCGAGACGCTGCCCCAGGTGAAAGTCCGCACCGCCCTTCGCTGGCTCGCCGACCACCCGGCGGTGGCGACGATGATTATCGTATCCGTCCTGACCGGAACGGCGAACGTGGTGCTGCAGACGCTGGCGCCGCGCTACGTCCAGTCCGTGTTGGGCGTGGACGCCGCGGACTCCGCCTACGTCTTCGCGCCGTCCGCGCTCGGGCTGGTCACGGCGCTGCTGTCCGCGCCTTACCTGATGCGTATCCGGGGCGAACGCGTGGCCGCGCTCGTGGGGCTGTTCTTCACCTCGGCCGCGCTGATGCTCCTCGGCATCGTCGGCGACGTCGCGAACGTCGTCGACCCGCTGAACCCGCTGCGCCTGACCGGAGTCGTGCAGCTGGACCTTAGCGAGCGGCTGCGGACGGCCGGCCTGATCGCGATCCCGCTGGCCTTCGGCGTCTCGCTCACCGCCACCTCCGTCCAGACCTACATCAACCGGCGCGTGCCCCTCGCCTTCCAGGGCCGCACGTTCGCGATGCAGAACTGGCTGCGAAATGGCTCCGCCATCGTTCCGCTGCTCACGCTGGGCGCGCTGGCGACCGAGTTCGGCGTCCAGGACGTGCTGTTGTTCTCGCCGCTGGCGCTGCTGGCGGTGGGCTATTCGCTCGTGTTCCTGAGCTTCGGGATCTCCAGCCTGGCGCCGCCGGCGCAGCTCGGCGTGCTCGAGACGTTCTGGTACGAGCCGCAGGAGAAGGAGGCGCCGCCCTGAGCCTGCGCGCCCAGCCGCCGTAGCTGCAGGGCTTCAGCCCCGCCAGGTTCGATTTCGAGCAGACCTGAAGGTCTGCAGCTACGAGTCGCGCGCCTTCACGATGTGGGTGCTGTTGACCTTCGCCAGCAGGCGGCCATCGTCGTCGCGCACGCTGGACTCCACCACCATCATCGTGCGCCCCTTGTGAACGACCTTCGCCTCCGCGATCGCCTTGCCGTTGTCGGTGTTGCGCATCAGGTTCGCGCTGATCTGGACGGCGAGCGGGAACGGCAGGTCTGTCCGTGTACGGGAGGGGTCCATCGCGTGGAAGCAAGCCATCGTGGCGGCGACGTCGGCCAGCTGGATTAGCGCCCCCGCCGCGAACACGCCGGTGCCCTGGCGGACGTTGGGGCCGTACGGCATCTCCATGACGACGCGCTCCGCGCTCTCCTCCATGGGACGCAGCCCCAGCGCCAGGATGATGTTCCCGCCCGACTCCCCCAGCCGGCGCTTCCAGTCCTCGAACCACTCGTCGTCGAAATCCGGCACCGTCTCCTCCGTTACTTCGGGCCGTCCGGGCCCAGCGCCTTCGGCGTGTCGTCGCGGTTGCCCCACTCGGCCCACGATGCGTCGTAGTTCTTGACGCGCTCGAAGCCCATCAGCCGCAGGACGAACGTGCCGTGCGCCGCACGGATGCCCGCCTGTCAGTGAGCCAGGACCTGCTTCTCCGGCGTGATCCCGACGCTCTCCAGACGGCGGCGGATCTCGCCCGGGGGCAGCAGCTCCGGGGCGTCGCCTCGGGTGGTCAGATCCAGCCACTCCAGGTGCACGGCGCCGGGGATGTGCCCGCCGTAGCGGTTCTGGCGGGGGTTCTCCCCCGTGTGCTCCTCCCGCGAGCGCACGTCCCAGATCACCGTTCCCTCGCGACCGATGGCGGCCTCCACCTCCTCCAGGGTACAGAGGCAGTCGCGGCCGGGGCGGATCGTGAAGCGGGCGGGCTCGACGTGGGGCTGGGCGCGGGTGACGGGGCGGCCCTCGGCTAACCACTTTTGGAAGCCGCCGTTCAGCACCCTGCAGTCCGGGTGACCGTAGTAGTCCAGCGCCCACCAGAGGCGGGCGGCGTACAGCCCGCCGAAGCCGTCGTAGGCGACGACGGTGTGCTCGTCGCCGATGCCGTGCTCCGACATCGTCCGCGCGAACATCTCCGGCGGCATCAGGTGGTCCGGGTTGTCCGGGTCCTTCAGGTAGTGGTGGACCCGCAGGCCGGCGGCGCCGGGGATGTGCAACCGCTGGTAGGCCGGGAACTCGTCGCAGTCAACGATGCGGATGGAGGGGTCGTCCAGCCGTTCGGCCAGCCAGTCCGTGGTCGCCAGCAGTTCTGGGTCGGCGAAGCCGGTCATGCCCGTCCGCCGGCGAGGGCGGGGAGGATGGAGAGCGTATCGCCTTCCTTGAGCGGCGTGTCCAGCTTATCCAGGAAGCGGATGTCCTCATCGTTCAGGTAGATGTTGACGAAGCGGTGGATCTGGCCGTCCGTGACTATCTGCTTCTTGAAGCCGGGGTAGCGGCTGTCGAGGTCGTCCAGCAGCTCGCGGACGCTGGCGCCTTCGGCCTGAACGGAGCGTTTGCCGCCGACCATCTTCTGGAGGTTGGCCGTCACCCTCACCTCTACCGTCATCTCGCCTCCTGGTTGGGCCGAGAGTCGGCCGACCTGTCGGCCCCGTCGTGACTGGGGAAGGGGGCCCCGCAGAACTCCACGTAGTCGATGAGCTCGTGGACCGTGGGGTCGTCGCCGCAGAGCGGGCACTTGGGGTCGCGCCGCAGCTTGACGATGCGAAACTCCATGGAGAGCGCGTCGAACAGCAGCAGCCGGCTGGACAGCGAGTCGCCTATCTCCAGGATCAGCTTGAGCGCCTCGATCGCCTGGATGGAGCCGATGACGCCGGTGAGAGCGCCCAGGACGCCGGCCTCCGCGCAGTTGGGGACGAGCCCCGGCGGCGGCGGCGCCGGGAACAGGCAGCGGTAGCAGCCGCTGCCGGGGATGAACACCGTCGACTGGCCGTCGAACAGGAGGATGCTGCCGTCCACCAGCGGCTTGCCCGCGAAGAAGCAGGCGTCGTTGACCAGGTAGCGGGTCGTGAAGTTGTCGGCGCCGTTGATGACGATGTCGTACTGGGGGATGATCTCCATCGCGTTCTCGGAGGTCAGCGGCCCGTCGTGGATGACGACGTTGACGTCCGGGTTGTAGGAGAGGAGCGTGTCTTTCGCCGACTGCGTCTTCGGCCTGCCGACGTCATCGTTGTGGTGGAGCACCTGGCGCTGGAGGTTCGAGAGGTCCACCACGTCGAAGTCGGCGATGCCGATGGTGCCGACGCCGGCCAGGGCGAGGTACAGCGCGGAGGGCGAGCCCAGGCCGCCGGCGCCGATGATCAGCACCTTGGCCGCCATCAGCTTACGCTGGCCCAGCGGCCCCACCTGCGGCATGATGATGTGCCGCGAGTAGCGCAGCACCTGCTCCTCGGTCAGCACCTGGCCGCCGGCGATGGCGGGGATGACCGCGATCTCATCGCCGTCGGAGAGCGGCGTCTGCTTTCCCTGGAGCGAGCTGATCTCCTGGTTGTTCACGTAGATGTTGATGTGTCCCGGCACCTCGTCCGTCTCGTCGAAGATCATGTGCCGCAGGCCGGGGTAGCGGCTGCCCAGGTCGTCCAGAACCTCCCCGACGTTGCCTCCTTCGGCGCTGACGTAGACCTGGTTCCCCGCCAGCCGCCGGAACGGCGTGGGTATGTAGACCATGACCGACATGCGCGTACTCCTCCTCCCAGCCGACATCGCTACGCCTCCATGGTGAGATAGCGTTCGCCCGTGTCGGGCAGGACGGTGACGACCCGTTTGTCGCGGCCCAGCCGCTTCGCCACCTTGAGCGCGGCGACGACGTTTGCGCCGGCGGAGACGCCGACGAGCAACCCCTCTTCGCGGCTGAGTCGGCGCGACATGGCGATCGCGTCCTCATCGCCCACCGACATGATCTCGTCCAGCACCTGGCGGTTGAGCACGCCGGGGGCGAAGCCGGCGCCGATCCCCTGGATGGCGGTGATGCCGGCGCGGCCGCCCTGGAGGACCGGCGAGCGGGCGGGCTCCACGGCGATGATCAGCACGTCCGGCTTCTCCGCCTTCAGCACCTCGCCGACGCCGGTGATCGTGCCGCCGGTGCCCACGCCGGCGACGAAGGCGTCCAGCCTGCCGCCGGTGGCGGCCAGGATCTCGCGCGCCGTCGTGCGGCGGTGGGCTTCCGGGTTCGCGGGGTTTTCGAACTGCTGGGGCATGAAATACTGCGGATTCTCACTCATCAGCTCCTGGGCGGCGTACACGGCGCCGGTCATCCCCTCAATTGCGGGGGTGAGGATGATCTCCGCCCCGTAGCGGGCAAGCAGGTCGCGGCGGGCCAGGCTCATGTCCTCCGGCATCGTCACGATGAGGCGGTACCCCTTGACCGCGGCCACCATCGCCAGGCCGATGCCCGTGTTGCCGCTCGTCGGCTCCACGATGGTGTCGCCGGGCTTGATCCGCCCTCCCCGCTCCGCCGCCTCGATCATGCTGAGGGCGATCCGGTCCTTGATGCTGCCCGCCGGGTTGTGCGACTCCACCTTGGCGACGATTTCAGCCGCGCCGTCCTGGACGACCCGG
>JAUYGU010000088.1 GCA_030690405.1 Dehalococcoidia bacterium
CGGGAGGGGCTGTGGCCGGGGCCGGCGGGGCGGCGGCGGGCGCGGCCGGACTGGCCGTGGGCCAGATCATCAGGATAATCGGCATCATCCTCGGAGTTCTGGGGGGCGCCGGCATCGGACTTGTGATCGTCGGCGGCGTGCTGGTCATGACGGGTAACCCGAAGCCCTGCGCTGACCGCCAGATCCCCGTCTCGCCGGCGGCCGCCCAGGCGCTGAAGGAGAAGTGGGACGCCTTCGCCGCCCAGGCGGCCGGCGGGCCGGCGAACGTCACGTTCAACGAGTCTGAGGTCACCTCGCGCGGAGTGGAGTACCTGAACGAGAAGGACGTGCCGCTGAACGATCTCCAGGTCTACCTCTGTCCCGACGGTTATGGCGAGGCGACCGGCACGATCAACGCTCTCGGCCGTGATATCAACGTCCTCATCAGGGGTACGCTCGACCTGTCAGCTGATCAGCCGCGGATCGACGTCGAGAAGATCGAGGCCGGCAATCTGCCCAGCGGTGTCGGCACGACGATCGTGAACCAGATCCTGGACCGCTCAGGCGTGAAGAACCTGGACGTCGACGTCAACATCACCGGAATTAGCTTCGCGGATGCTGAGGCTACGCTGGAGGGAGGGCCCCAGGCGCCTTAGCCTTCGGAGACTGCGGGCTCTCTCGGGGCCGCGCTGGGACGCTTCGCCTGCTGCATCGCCCGCCTGCTGGCCAGGATACGGAAGAATGTCAGGAACAGCACCAGCAGGCCCGATGAGAGGTACGTGATCTGGGCCCACGGCTCGCGGGAGTCCGTACCGGCGAAGACGCCGTGGACCGTGGCCCCCACGAACAGCGCGAACGTCGCGTAGTGGAGCGCCCGCCAGCCCTTCTGGCCGATGACCTGCTTCAGGTAGAAGCTGGCGGAGACGATGGCGGAGCCGTAGAGAACAATCGCGCCGACGCCGACGGCCAGCGGCCGGTATCGTGAGGCGAAGGGTACCAGGAGCTCCTCCAGCTTGAACTGGGCGTAGGGATCGGGCAGGAGGATCAGGGCGTGGAACAGCATGGCGATGAGGACGAACAGCGACAGGAACTGGTGCATGTCGAACACCCAGGGCCGCGCCAGGAGCCCGTCCGCCACCCGTGAGCTCACCGCCAGACCGAGGACGATGGAGGCGAGCAGCAGGCCGTAGGCGATGAACCCGCTGGCCCGTCCCATATACCAGTAGGCGTGCACCGAGGTCATTGAGGCCGTGGGGTCGGGTAGGCCCTTCGGCATGGACAGGCCCACGGCGACAAGGCCCCCCAGACCGGCCACTGCCGCGTACAGGAGCACCTGGCCCGCGATCTGTAGTCCTCTCATCTGATCAGCTGGCTCGGGTAGTAGTTACCGGCGCTGGGGCAGGCCGCGGCGCCGGTGCCGGTGCCGGTGCGGGCGCTGGTCGCGGCGGCGGGGCCGCCGGCACGGGTAACTGCCGCACTGTGGCGGGCGGAGGCGCGCTGGGCGCCGGTACCGCGGCTGATGCTCCTGCGCCGCCGCCCGATTCGTGGATCCGCCGCACCACCACTATGCGCTTGATCGTCACCTGCGGCGCCGGCGTCGGCGTGGGCGCCGGGGCGGCCGCTCCCGCTGGCACCGCGACTGCCGCCGGGTCTGCGGTCACGTCTGAGCCCGCCCCGTCCCAGCCCACCACCGCTATCGCCCCCCACAGCAGGCCGAACAGCATCACGCTGGCCAGGATGGACGCTACCTTCGTAACCGGATACTTGCTGAACATGAGCTATCGCTCCTCGTCCTCAACGACCTCCGTCACGCTGGACATGATGCTGGTCGTCGCCGCTCGCGGCGGCGGCCTTCGCTCAGTCATCGCCCTCCACCTCGACCTCGCTGGCTGATACGACGCCGTCCGCTCCCTGGTAGCCGTGGACCTTGACTGTGGCACCCACCTCTATCGAGCCGCCGTGCACCCTTGTGCTCGGGCCAATCGTCACCGTGAACTGTCCCGATCGGGAGTCCACGGTGAACGTGGAGCCGGACACGGCCGCGATCTCGCCCGTGAACTCCACGCTCTTCGGAGCCGCCTGTGGCGTCTGCTGAGGCGTGGGGGTGGCTGTGGGGGTTGGAGGCTTCGTCTGGGTGATCGGCGCCGTCTCCTGCGGGGGCTTGGGCGCCCCTCCACCGCTGGTCGCTGCTGCGGAACCGGTGCTTGCCGCCCCTTCGCCGGGGCTGGAGACGAACACGTCGCGGTAGACGTACTGTTCAATGACCTGGGGCTCTGAAGGCGCCGCCGCAGGCGGCTGCGTGGGCTCCGCCGCTGGATCGGCCTGCGCGGCGGCATCGCCGGGACCGCTGCCGCCGCCGAAGAAGCCGATCTGCATGCCGTATCCGACGATGAAGAAGCCCACGATCGTCGTGAGACACAGTGCCAGTGCCAGGGCCGCCCGTCGCTTCATCCTCTAACCTCCCGGCCACTCGCTGGTGGCCTGACATGACCCGTCCGGGCCCACGAACAGGGCGTGGGCGCCTTGCGCATCGATAAACCGCTTACCCTTCTCCGAGCCCAGCAGCAGAGCGACCTTGGCGAAGACATCCGCCTCGACGGCGCTCGCCGCTATCACGGACACGGATAGCGAGTCCGTGAGCGCCGCCTCGCCCGTCCTCGGGTCGATCAGGTGGTGAAGCCAGCGGCTGTCGCGCTGCCAGCGGCGGCGCGCCACGGTGGATGTCGCCAGCGCCTCGCCGCGGAGGCGTACGACACCCATCCGTCTGTCCTCCTGGAGCGGGTTGGCCACGGCCACCAGCCAGCCGTCGCCGTCCGGCCCGTGGCCGGAAGCGAAGATGTCGCCGCCGGCGTCGATCAGGAAGTCCGCCATAGGCGTCAGCACCTGCGCCGCCCGATCCACAGCGTAGCCCTTGCCGATCCCGCCGAGGTCCAGCCGTACTCCGCGTGGCGCCTGCACGGTCAGTCGGCCGCGGTCCAACTCCAGGTCCGCGATCGAGCGGTGTCCGGGCGTCGGAGTCGTGGGGTTGCCTTCCGCCGCGGGCGAGGCCATAAGCTCGAACGAGCGGTCGTAGCCGGCGGCCTCCAGGCCGGGAAGGATCGCTGGGTCGAACAGGCCGCCGGAGAGGCGGTGAAACCGCCGGCACTGATCCAGCAGGTGGAACATCTCCGTGGAGACGGTCGCTCTGCGGCCGGACATGTTGTTCAGGCGGGAGAGCTCGCTGGACGGGCGGAAGCGGCTGAATCGCTCCTCGACGTCGTGAAACACCCGCTCCGCCTCGCACAGCAATTCAGCGCCGTCCCAGGCCCTGCTGAGGAGCAGGATGCGGGTGTTCATGGCGAAGAAGGCGTGATGGCCCAGCAGGTCGGCCGGGCTCACCGCCGGTTGAGCGCTGGTCGAATCCAAAATTGGCCTCGACAATAAATCGTTCACCTCGCACCGATTGTTACGCGCCGGTCTCGCCAAGTTCTCACCGTCTGTGGCCTCGGCGCCGGGGCGGTCGGCGGGCCGGCGGACGCAGCTAAATCTAGAGACGCGCGGGGGGCGCCGCGTATTTCAAGCCGCTAGGTCAACATAAGGGTGCAAAAGCGGTGCTCTCGCGTCCGCGCAGAGAAGGGGGCGGCCTCTGGGCCGCCCCCTTCCTCGCACATCAGCGCATCCTCAGTCGCCCTGAACCGTGAGGCCTTCGCTGAGCGTCTCGCCCTTCATCTCGGGGTTGTAGTAGGAGTAGGCCTGCGAGGCGGCGCCTTTGCCGCGCACCGGGTACAGCGCCTGAACGTCGAACGAGAAGGAGATACTCTCCTTTGGCGCCATGTCCTCGATGTACAGGATGACCTTCCGGCCGGCCACGTCATAGCGCTTGATCTTCGGCCGTTCCTGGAGGAGACGGTCCAACGATTCGCTCACCGGCGCGAAGCCTGTGGGCACCGACACGTCCAGCACCACCATGCCGGCCTTCATGGGCTCCGGCGGGTTGAACGTGACGCTCACGTCGACGCCCACGATGTCGTTGACGTCCACTTGTGCGGTGTCGTAGTCGACTGAAATATCGAAGATGTTGAGGGCTTCCTCCGGTTGCGGCAGATTGTAGCGGCGCACGCCCTGGAGGACAGCCTGACCCTTGCCTTGGGCCTCCACCTCCACCTGGCCGCCGGGCGGTACCTCCACCACCTGCATCACGTCGAAGTTGTCAGGTGTGATCCGGACCTCTTTCGTGTCGCCGCCGGAGCGGATGGTCACGGTGAGGTCGACGTCGGCGGAGGCGAGGGCGGCGAACTGGGTGAGGGCCTGCAGGGCCACCACGGTGTCCTGGGTGGAGCCGAATCCGCCGTAGGCGTTGCGCTGGCCGACCAGCCACTTGGTGGCGCGGGAAGCGTTCACCTGGTCGCCGTGCTGGATGAGGGCCAGGGCGGCGTAGCCGGTGGCCTCGATGTCCGCACTGGGCACCATCGGCTCGCCGAAGGGGACGGGTTCCCGAGGCTTCTCCAGGGGCAGCGGCTCCGGGCCGCCGCCGGTCCAGTGCAGGCCGCCTTCGTCCTCAACGGCGGCCGCCATCAGCTTATCGTGCGCCTCCTGGGCCCGGGCGCTATCGGCCAGTTCCAGGGCGTAGGTGACGATGGCCAGGGCGTAGGGGTCGTCGGTGGCGGCGAGGCGCCCTTCCAGGTAGGCGATCGCCTTGCCGGCGGCGTCCGTCTGCCCCGCCTCCAGCAGGGCGATGGCGACGTAGGCGGTGAGGGCGTCTTTGCCCTGGACGCCGCCCATCAACTCCTGGTGGGCGACGAACCCCACGGCCTCGAAGGAGCCGTCCTTTTGCTGGTGCTGCGTGATCCAGGTGGCTGCGTCGCCCAGGACGGCGTCGTCGATGAACACCAGGTCCTTCGCCTGGGCGAACGTCTTGAGGACGAAGGCGGTGAGGAAGAGGCTGCCCTCCGGGTCCTGGTCGCCGAAGGCGGAGAAGCTGCCGTCGCCGCGGCGGTAGGTCAGCTCGCGCTGGTAGCCGGTGATGAGGAGGGTCTCCGCCTTGGCCATGACCTCCGGCTTCAGCTGGGCGGTGCCTTTGAGGTACTTCAAGATGTAGGCGTCCGGCGCGAACAGGAGCATGTTCTGCTCGCCGCAGCCGAACGGCATCTGCAGCAGCTGGTCCAGCCCCTCGATCGTCTGGGTGAGGAAGCTCCCCGTCACCGCCACGTAGCCGCGGGCGGAGTCCGGGACGACGCCTTCGGGCAGCGACATGTCCAGCGAGTGTGAGGCGCCGGCCGCCAGCACCACGTTCTCCACGTCCTCCCGCGAGACGCCCTCCGGCTCCACGATGAAGCTCTTAATGACGGCGTCGGCGGCGTCGCCGCTGCGGGCGGTGACCTTGAGGATCTGCGTGCCCACGCCGGTCGGCCGGATCTTGAACTCCACGCCGCCGATGTCGTTGCCGGCCACGGTGACGGTCTTGGCGGCGTCGTCCAGCAGGTCGAACCAGGGGGCGGCTTCGAGCTCCACCACGAACTCCTGGGCCGCGTCCTGGTAGTTGTAGAGCGCGACCTTCACCGGGAACTCCTCGCCGCGGATGGCGGAGTAGGGGAGGTCCGCCTGCAGGAAGAACGGCTGGAAGACGCGTAGGGCGGTCTCGGAGATTCCCAGGCCCTTCTCGGGGGAGAGGGCGACGGCGCGCAGGTCCCAGGTGGTGATCGTGTCCGGCGCCTGGACGGCCAGCGAGGCCCGTCCTTCGCCGTCCGTGGTGACCTCATCCCAGATCCAGGTCTCCGGGAAGAACTGGCGGATGCGCTGGACCTCGGCGAGGCTCTTGGTGGTGGGAGGGGCAAGCGGTTGTCCCCTTGCGTCGCCGGCGGCGGGTCTGACTCCGGCCGCGTCCTCCTCCACGGGTCCACCTCCGCCGGCGAGGAAGTCGGGGAAGTTGGGCCTCTCGATCTGCTTGCCCTTGGGCACACGCTTGTCGGTGAGTACGGTGAGCCCGGCGTCCTGGAACGTCTCGCGGGCGCCCTGGATCACGATGGGCCCGGGCAGCGGCTCGGCCTCGTGCAGCTCCGCCTGCGGCTGCATGTACAGCCGCTCCAACTCGGCGAACACCTGCTGGAGGTTGAGCCGGTTCTCGGCCAGGATGTACACCGAGCGGTCGACGGCGACGAGGCCGACCCTGGCGGGCCCCTCCGTCTGGACGTCGACCTGGAGCTTATCGCCGGGGCGGGCCTCCTCGGCGCTGAAGGATGCCGTCACCTTCTGCGGGTAGTCGCCCTCCGCGTCGAAGGGGATGAAGTCGGCCGCCACCTCGCTGGTCGGGAGGATCTGGTAGACCAGAAGCCTGGCGGAGGGGGCCATCAGAGGAGTGACAGTGAAGGCGATCTCCGGCGAATCGGTGGAGCCGGTGAAGACGACACGATCGCGGGAGACGACCTCGTAGTAGAAGTGCCGCGCCTCTGAGGTAGACGACACGTGGAAGCCGGCCCTGTCGCCGACCTTGAGGAGCGCGGGCTCGGTCTGCTCGACGTGGATGAAGTTGCCGGAGGGGGAGTAGCCGGCGGCCACCTCCTTGAAAGCGTAGGCATCGCCGGAGTTGGCGTTGACGCTCAGACCGAACGCGCCGGCGGGCGGGGCGAGGCGGAGGGTGGCGGTGCCGCGCTTCGTCTCAATCCGCTGATGCTCCTGTCCCACCGGGCTGTACTTCTCGTCCACGTAGGCGACGTCGACGTTGACCGCTGCCTCGACGGGTTGGCCGTCCGGCGTCTCCGTGACGAGAAGGAGGTTGAACGGGAGGGATGGCTTGAAGACGGGGCTCTCAGGGATGATCTGGACGTTGACGGGGCTGGCGGCGACGGTCACCAGCTCGCTGGTCTTCTCCTCGTACCCGGTCGCCCGTTCCACCACCGTCACGTCCAGAGTCACGTTGCCCTGGCCGCCGGCCTCGGGGACGCCGGCGATAAACCCTGCGGGCTTGATCTGGAAGTCGGCTTCGCTATCGATGGGGGTGGTGAAGGTGGCGAACTCCTGCCAGGTGCCGACGTAGCGGGAGGCCTTCACCTGGAGCTCGCCGCGGACGGGCTTGCCGAAGCTGTACTGGGCGCTGACATGGCCCGTGATCGGCTCGTCCACCAGGAACCACTGCTGTGGCAGGTCGACCTTGACCTCGTACTTCGGGAGGACGTACTCCTCAACGCGGACGTCGACCTCGGTGGTGGCGTCGCCGCTGCGCGTGGACACCTTCCAGACGCCCAGGTTGGGCTCGGCGGACAGCGGCAGCTCCAGCGTGGCCATCCCGAACTCGTCGGTGGTGACCGCCTGCTTGAACACCTTGATCGCCTTCGCGTCCTGCACTTCGACCGTCGCCTGCGCGGGCACCGGCTTGAGCTCTGAGTTCATGGCGACGAGACGCATGAGGATGGTCTGGCCGGGCTTGTAGATCGGCTTGTCGGTCTCCAAGAAGAGAAGCGTGCCCTGCTGCACCTGGACGCGGGCGGTGTCGGTGAAGCCGGGGCCGTTGACAACGATCTGGTAGTCTCCCTTGGCGTCCTGGGGCACCTCGAGCGGGATGGTGCCCTTACCGTTGATGCGGGCTGAGGTCTCAAGGACAGTCTTCCCGTTGCTGCGGAAGGCCACCCGGACGTCGCCCCCGGCCAGGCGGTCGCCGTCGAACAGGGAGAGCGAGACGGACTCCGTCTCGCCGGCGCGGAGGACGCTCGGGACGAGGGCGACGTAGCCGTCCACAGCCGAGGCGGGGGGCGCACCGGCGGTGGCTAAGGCGAATCCTGCCACGACCGCTACGAGTACGGCCAGAGTGAGACCGCTCGCCAGAAGCTGGGGACGGCGGCCCCCGGTGAGCCACAGGCGGAGGTGGTGGAAGAGGGAAGCCCGGGGGAGGAGCTCCGCGCGGAGCCGCTCCTTGAAAGCCGGATCGGGGAGGTCTATCAGGCTGGGGGCGAACCTCGCCAGCCTATCGACTTCAGCGTCGCCGCTTGGAGAGGCCTGGCCTCCGGCGATCACGTCGTCCAGCGACTTGTCCAGCCGGTCGTGACGTTCCTGGTCTGACATTCTCAAGCCTCCTCTACCCATGCCCGCAGGTTTTGCAGCGCCCGGAACTGGAGCGCCTTGACCGCGCCCTCGCTGCGGCCCATCGCCTGGGCGATCTCGCGGTTGCGCTGCCGGTCAACAAAGCGCATGAAGATGACCCGCCGCTGGTCCTTCGGCAGCCGCCTGACCAGCTCGATTAGCCGCGTCCGCTGTTCGACTTCGATGAGGCGGGTCTCCCAGGGCTCCGATTCGTCCTCCGGCAGGCTGTCCAGAGGGGTCTGGCGGGCCTCGTGCCGGAGGAGATCGGAGGCGGCGTTAGCAGCGATGCGAAGCAGCCAGGCGGAGAACGGGACGCCTCTCCACTGGAAGTGGGAGAGGTTCTGGAGGGCGCGGCGGAACGTCTCCGCCGTCACGTCCTCGGCTGCGGCGCGGTCTCTGGTGCGGGTGATCGCGAATGCGTACACGCGGTGAAAGTAGCGCTCGTAGAGCTGACCGAAACGGTTGCGGTCCCTCTGCGAGGCCTCGATCAGGCGGCGTTCCGCTGCCAGTTCCCTTGCGCTGAGCACTCCCACGTTCATTTGTACTGCGTGAGGCTGACCTGAAGGCATAACTGGCAAACGGACGAAAGGTTACGGCGATAGCCGGTCTTGGCGATGCTCATACGGAGAAGACGGCGGCGAGCGGCGAAAGGTTCCGAGTCAGACGCGCGGCTCTCAGGCCGCTTTCGCTCGGGGCAGTGGGCGGTCAGCGCCCGCGGGTCAGGCGAGGGGCTGAAGCGTGGGGTTCCGGCCGCCGATGATGTCGTTCAGGCGCGAGGAGACCCGGCCCTTCGTCTCTTCGTGGGTGATGATGTAGAACCTCTCGTCCCGGATAGCGTCCACCACGGCACCGGCGACCTGCTCGGGCGGCAGCCCCGTGGCCAGAAGTGCCCGGAAGGCCTGCTCCATCGCCTGCATCTGCTGGGCCGGCACCCCTGCCCCGGCGGCGTCGCGCAGCTCGTCAGGCCGGTTCCTCTCCGACTCACCGATGCGCGTGTTCACGACGGCCGGGCAAAGCACCGAGACCTTGATCTTCGAGCCGGTCAGCGAGAGCTCGTGGTACAGCGATTCGGACAGGGCCACCACCGCGTGCTTGCTGGCGCAGTACATCGCCAGCCAGGGGCGCGTGTGCAGCCCGGCGCCGGACGCCGTGTTCACCACGTGGCACTCGTCGCCCTGCTGGAGCATGATCGGCACGAACGCCCTTATCCCGTGGATCACCCCCCAGAGGTTGACGCCCAGCACCCACTCCCAGTCCTTCGCCGTCTGCTGCCAGGTCACCCCGCCGACGCCGACGCCGGCGTTGTTGCACACGACATGGACCGCCCCGAACGTATCGATCGTGAAGGCGGCGAGCGCCTCAACGTCCTCACCGCGCGAGACGTCGGTCCGCTTCGAGGCGACGGTGGCGCCCTTCGCCCGCATCTCGCTCGCCGCACGGGTCAGCGCCTCCTCCTCGATGTCCGCCAGCACCACCTTCATCCCCTCGGCGGCGAAACGCTCCGCCATCGCCCTGCCGATGCCGCTGGCCCCTCCGGTCACGACCGCCACCTTGCCGTTAAGCTCCTTCACTTCGCCCTCCTCGCACTCTCGGTTACATCAGGCTCATGGCCGCCGGTATCAGGCGGCGCGGCTGACCGTACTGGAGCGCCATCACCTGTCCGGCCAGGGAATCGTCGCGCACGATCTCCAGTACCGCGTCGGCCACCTCGGACGGGGGTATCATCGGAATCCGGGCCAGGATGCCCTCCCAGCGGGCGCGCTCCTCGCCCGACATAGACTCCAGCCGCCTTCTCGGCAGCGGCGTGTCCACGAAGCTCGGGCAGACGCAGTTGACCCGGATGTTGGCCTCCTCCTTCAGGAAGGCGAGCGCTCGCGTCAGGCCGACTACGCCGTGCTTGGTGGCGGCGTAGATCGGGTCCTGATCGTAGGCGATGAGGCCGGCGAGGGAGGCGGTGTTGACGATGACGCCGCCGCCGCGGCGGCGCATCGCCGGCACCGCCGCGTCCGTCCCAGCCACGACCGCCCACAGGTTGACCGCGATGGTCTTGTCCCATCTCTCGCGCGGTGCCGCCGGGAAACGCGGCCAGCCGGCGTTGATGCCCGCGTTGTTGTGCAGGACGTCGAGGCCCCCGAACGTCTCCTCGGTGAAGGCCACCATCCGCTCGACGTCTTCCCAGCGGCTAACGTCCGTGCGCACGAACGCCGCCCGCCCTCCCGCCTCCTCGAGGAGACGCGCCGTCTCCCGGCCGCCGTCCTCATCGACGTCCGCGATGACGACCGACGCCCCCGCCTCCGCCAGGGCGATTGCCGTCGCCCGCCCGATGCCCGAGCCGCCTCCCGTGACCAGGGCCACCTTGCCCTCGAGGTCATTCACCTGCCCGCTCCTAGCTCTTGGCGCCCGAGCGAGCGGCCGCCCACAGCGCGAGCCCCGGCGGGTTCACGTTCTCCACCGGGTCTACCGCCGCGTGGATCACCGCCGGCTTCCCGCTGGCGACCGCGCGCTCAAGCGCCGGCCGCAGATCGACGGCGCGATCCACGTAATCCCCGTGGCAGCCCATGGCGATCGCCACCTGGTCGAACCTCACGGGCGCGTGATCGCTGCCGAACCAGGCGGCCTCTCGGCCCCACACCCGGCTCTGTGCGCTCTTCTCCATCCCGTACGCCCCGTCCACGGCCACGACGGTCACGATCGGCAGCCGGTAGCGGGCTGCCGTCTCCAGCTCCTGCATGTTGAACCGGAAGGCGCTGTCCCCGCTGACGCAGAAGGCTGGCCGCTCGGGCGACGCCAGGCTCGCCCCGATGGCGAACGGCAGCCCCGTCCCCAGGTGCCCGGCGTTGGACGTCCACAGCATGGAGCGCGGCTCCCGGACGAGGAGGTAGTGCGCCGCCCAGACGCAGGTGTTGCCCCCGTCGAGGGCCACGGTCGCGCCGGGCGGGAGGAAGTCGTTCAGCACGGTGAATATCTGGCCCGGGACCATCGGCCTCCGCTCCATGTCCGCGACACGCTCGTTCATCTCGTCGCGCCACTTCTGGTCGACCGCTCTCACGGTCGCCATCTGCTCGTGCAGCTCCCGCGGCGGCGTCAACTCTCTTACGGCGTCGAGCAGCTGTCCGAGGACCGCCTTGGCGTCGCCCACCAGCGCCAATTCCACGGGCCGGTTGAGCCCGATGTTCGTGGCGTCTGCGTCGACCTGTATCACCTTTTGACGCGCCGAGTCCGCCCAGACCGGCGGCCGGCCCCAGAAGTCCAGCTCACCGAACCGCGTACCCACGGCCAGCACCACGTCCGCCATGTTCTTGACCATCGCGGAGGCGGGCGAAACCGGCTGTGTGACAAGCGGGTGGCCGTCCGGGACGGTGCCCCTGGAGCCGGCGCCCGTCGTTACGGGGCAGCCCAGGTGCTCCGCCAGGGCGCGCGCCTCCGCGCCCGCGCCGGAGCGCTGCGTCCCGCCACCGCAGTGGAGCAGCGGCATCCGGGCCTCGACGAGCGTTTCGGCCGCCCGGCGGACAAGCTCCGCGTCCGCGGGCGCGCGGGCGGTGGAGCGGTACTCCTCCCTCTTCCATACCGGCGCGCTGTCCGCTTCGCCCCGCGCCATGAGCAGGTCCTCCGGCACCTCGATGTGTACGGGGCCGGGACGTCCCGTCACCGCGACGCGGAAGGCCTGGCGGACGATGTCCGGGATCCGCTTCCACTGGTTCGCCCGCGCACTCCACTTGACCGCCGGCTTGAAGTACGCCTCCTGGTCCAGCACCTGCATCCCGCCCAGGTGGGGATAGGCGATGTCGGAGCGGCGAGCGGTGGTGATCGCCACCACGGGGCTCCCCTCGTCGCGGGCGCAGAGGACCCCGGATATCAGGTTCGCCGCCCCCGGCCCGGCGCAGGCCATCACCACCGCCGGCTCCCCCGTGACGCGCGTCATGGCGTCGGCGGCGTGGGCGGCCGCCGCTTCGTGATCCGGCACCAGCAGCCCCATGCCCAGCTCCGCACCGAGGCGCTCCAGCGCTTCCAGGAAGATCATGTACGTCCCGTCAGGGATCGCCCACACGTGGCGTACCCCCTCGGCGTGCAGGCTCCTCAGGAGAAGCTCTCCTCCGGTTATCTCACCCATCCGGTCACCTCTCATCTACGATGTGGGATCATAGCGCTCGCGTGTAATGCGCAGCATACATGGCGGCTGCGCCTGCCGAAAAGCGCGCCTGCAGGCCGGCGTTCTGAGTGCGCTGCGCTGCCGTGCAAGACGGCTCTCTACGCGGCGAAGCCCTTCCGGTACATCGTCACGACCACGGCCCCGCCGAGGCCGATGTTGTGCTGCAGCGCGACCTTTGCCCCCGCGACCTGGCGGGCGTTGGCCTCGCCCCGGAGTTGCCAGTTCAGCTCGCTGCACTGGGCCAGGCCGGTGGCGCCCAGCGGGTGGCCTTTAGAGATCAGCCCGCCCGACGGGTTGACGACCCACTGGCCGCCGTAGGTCACCGCCCCTTCGTCGATCAGCTTCCCGCCTTCCCCCTCGCCGCACAGCCCAAGCGCCTCGTAGGTGATCATCTCGTTCGACGAGAAGCAGTCGTGCAACTCGATGACGTCAACGTTCTCCGGCCCCAGGCCCGTCTGCTCGTACACCCTCTGAGCGGCCAGCCGCGTCATCTCGCTCCCGATGAGGGCAATGGAGCTCTTGCTTTCGAACGTGTCCGCCGTGTCGGTCACCATAGCCTGTCCGATGATCTCGATCGCCTTGTCTTCCAGCGAGTGCTTGTGGACGAACTCCTCGCTGGCGAGCATGGCCGCCGCCGCACCGTCCGAAGTGGGGCAGCACTGGAGCTTCGTGAGCGGCGCGTGGACCATCGGCGCGGCCAGGATCTCCTCCAGCGTGTACTCGTCCTGGAACTGCGAGTACGGGTTGTTCACGGAGTGGCGGTGGTTCTTTAGGCCGATCTACGCGAACTGCTCCGGCTTCGACCCGTACCGCTCCATGTGCTCGCGGCCGGCGTTCCCGAAGATCTGGGGCGCCACCGGCGAGGTCTCGAATCCCCGGAGCTTGACCATCATGTCAACGTGGCGGTCCATGGGGTTGATGCGGTCCGTGTACTTGACCCCGAGCGATCCCTTCTCCATCTTCTCGAAGCCCAGGGCGAGCACGCAGTCGGCGATCCCGCCCTCAACGAGCTCTCTGCCGAGGAAGAGCGCAGTCGAACCCGTCGAGCAGTTGTTGTTGAGGTTGTAGACGGGGATGCCCGTGAGCCCCAGCTGGTAGACGGCGCGCTGGCCGCAGGTCGACTCGCCGTAGACGTAGCCGACGGCAGCCTGCTGAACCTCCTCATAGGGGATGCCCGCGTCCTCCAGCGCCTTCGTCCCGGCCTCCTTCGCCATGTCCGGGTAGTCCCAGGCGCGGGACCCAGGCTTTTCGAACTTGGTCATTCCAACACCGACGACGTACACCTTGCGGGCCATCTCTCCTCCTTCTCAACGGTTGCCGCTCCGGCGGCTCGCCGAGTCCAATATAGCTTCGATACGCGCCGAGTTCCACTCACTCAGGCGTCGGCGATGAACACCGACTTGTACTCGGAGTAGTGCTCGAGGGCGACCATCCCCTGCTCCCGGCCGATGCCGGACTGCTTGACGCCGCCGAACGGCGCCTCGATGTGCACCGACGACGAGGAGTTGACCGAGAGCATCCCGGTCTCCACGGCGCGGGCCACGCGCAGGGCCCGGCCCACGTCCCGCGTCCAGATCGACCCCGAGAGGCCGTAGATGGAGTCGTTCGCCAGCCGGACGGCCTCGTCTTCGCCCTCGAAGGGGGTGATCGCGACCACCGGCCCGAACACCTCCTCCTGCATGATCCGCATCTCCGGCCGCACGCCGACGTAGACGGTGGGGGTGAGGAAGTTCCCCGGTGAGTCCAGCCGCTCCCCGCCGCACAGGCGCGTGGCGCCTTCGGCGGCGGCGGACTCAAGGTACTCCTCCACCTTTTGCCGGTGCTCCGGCGTGATAAGCGGGCCCATCTCGGTAGACTCGTTGGCGGTGTCGCCCACGCGGAGAGCCTTCGTCCGGGCGACGAACCGCTCGGCGAACTCATCGAAGAGCACTCGCTCCACCAGGATGCGGCTGCGCGAGCAGCAGTCTTGGCCGGCGTTGTCGTAGACGGCGAAGATAGAGGACTCCACGCAGGCGTCGAGGTCGGCGTCCGCGAACACCAGGCTGGCGGACTTCCCGCCCAGCTCCAGCGAAACCCGCTTGATGCCCTGGGCGGCCTCCTGCATCACGTGCGTGCCCACCTCGGTAGACCCCGTGAAGGCGATCTTGCGGACCAGGGGGTGTCGCACCAGCGCCTCGCCGGCCTCCGAGCCCTTTCCCGGCACGACGTTGAGCACCCCCGGCGGCTGGCCGGCCTCCACCGCCAGCCCGGCCAGGGCGAGAGCGCTGAGCGGCGTGACCTCGGCCGGCTTCACGACGACCGAGTTGCCCATCGCCAGGGCGGGGGCGACCTTCCAGCCGAGGATCACCATCGGGAAGTTCCAGGGCGTGATCGCGGCGCACACGCCGATAGGCTCCCGGAAGGTGAGCAGGGTCCCCTGCGCCTGGGCGGGGATCGTCTGCCCGTGGAACTTATCGACGGCACCGGCGTAGTAGTCGAACGTGGCGGCCACCGCCGATATCTCTCCGCGGGCGGCCGAGATCGGCTTGCCGGCGTTCTGCGACTCGAGGCGGGCGAGCGACTCGTGGTCGCGGCGGATGAGGTCGGCGATCCGGCGGAGGACGTCGCGCCGCTCCCGCACCGGTGCGCTCCGCCAGACCCCCTCCTGGAACCGGCGGTGGGCAACCGTTACCGCCCGGTCGACGTCGGCCGCCGACGCCCGGGCGACGCGCGCGATCTCCTGGCCGGTCGCCGGGTCGCGGATCGAGCTTTCGGCCCCGCCGGAGGCGTCCGTCTGGGTCCCGTCGATGAAGAGTCCGCGGGTGGTCATGTCGAAGGCGCCGGGCATCTCAGGACAGCCGGTACCAGCCGTCCATGTAGTTCTTCAGGGTCTCCGAGATGACGCCCCGGTCCGGGATGGTGTTGGCCATCCCGTAGAGAGGCGCCATGCGGCCCTGGGCAGCGGGGTTCTGCTTCACGTAGGAGACGCACTCCCGCAGGTCGTCCAGAAAGCGCTCCGCCACACCGGGCTGCGCGTGGCGGAGGGTGGTGCAGAGGTGCACGCAGGCCGGCTTGTACAGCCCGTTCAGGTTCCATCCCCTCTCCGCTATGGCGTCCAGCACCTGGTAGATGTCCAGCTCGGCCGAGCGGAAGGCGATGACGAACAGCGGGTCGCCGATGACCTCCAGCTCGGGTATCTCGGCGATCCCCTTCTTGATCCTGGCCGCGGCTTCCAGTATGCGCCGCGCGTTCTCCAGGTATCCCACCTCGCCGACGGACACCATGGCGGCCCAACACGCGGCGACCAGCGCTCCGGGCCGGCTGCCGGCGAAGGAGGGCGAGCAGTAGAAGCCGCCGGGCCAGTCCGTAATCGTGAAGTACTGGTAGTGGCGGAGCTCCTGGCCGCGATAGAGCACCACCGAGGTGCCCTTGGCGGCGTAGCCGTACTTGTGGGTGTCCGCGGAGATGGAGGTGACGCCGGGGAGCCGGAAATCGAACGGCGGTACGTCGTAGCCCAGCTTCTCGGCCCAGGGGAGGAGGAAGCCGCCGAGGCAGCCGTCGGTGTGGAAGCCGATGCCCCGCGAGCGCGCCAGCTCCGAGAGCTCCTCAATGGGGTCGATGATGCCGTGGGGGAAGGGCGGCGCCGAGCCGACGATGACTATCGTGTTTTCGGTGATCGCCCTCTCGGTGGCGGCGACGTCGGCACGGAAGTCATCGCCGACGGGAACGTGGACGATCTCGATGCGGAAGTACTCAGCCGCCTTGTCGAATGCGGCGTGGGCGGTGCTGGGCACGATCATCTGCGGCGCCGTGATGCCCCTCTTGTCGCGGGCGTAGTCCCGGTAGGTCTTCATGGCCAGGAGGATGCTTTCGGTGCCGCCAGACGAGACGACGCCGCAAATCTCGCCCGGCGTGCCGGGCTCAGCGCCGGAGAGGCCGGCGCTGAGCATGTTCGCCGCCATCGCCACCACCTCCGACTCGAACTTGACGGCGCTGGGCCAGACGTCAGCGTGCAGCGGGTTCGATTGCGAGTTGATGGCGTACACCTTGTTGAGGAAGTCGATGTGCTCCTGGCCGCCGTGGTAGACGCAGCCCGAGGCGTAGCCCTGCTCCCAGCGGCCCTCCTCCGCGGCCCGCATCTCCTCCATCTCGCGCAGGATATCCTCCCGGTCACGGCCCTCGGGCGGGATGCGGGAGTGAGTCTGGTAGTTCTGCCGGTAGGACTTGATGCTGGCGATTGGGGGCCTGTCTGCGCCGCTCGGGCGCTTCTTCGTCTCGCTCATGGCTATCTCCCTTTTGTCCCGTTGAGGCGGGCGTACATCTGCTTGTTGTTCTTGTATATGCTGAGGAACTCCCCGAATAGCTCGTCGTAGATCGCGCGGTTGTCCGGGTTCGGGTGGTAGGTGGCCGCGAAGCTGGTGCGGTTAGGGATATCGTCGAAGCTGAGGCGGCCCAGGGCCACGGAGGCGATGAGGGCGGCCCCGCGGGCGTTCGCCAAACCCGGCTGCTTCAACTGCCGGATGGTGCGGTCCAGGACGTCGGCGTGGACCTGGCACCAGAGGCTGGACTCGGCGCCGCCGCCGACGAAGTTGATGTTGTCCAGCCGCCTCTTGGCGAACCTCTCCACGTGCTCGTGCATCCAGCGCGTGTTGTAGGCCACGCCCTCGAAGACGGCCCTGATGAAGTGCGCCCGTGTGGTGGTGAGGGATTGGTTGAGGAAGCCCCCGCGGATGAGGTGGTTCTCCACCGGTGTGCGCTCACCGTTAAGCCATGGTGTGAAGATCAGCTTGTCGCTGCCCGGCGGGATGCGCTCCGCCATCCGGTTGAAGGTGTCCAGAACGTCGTCCGGTGCGGGCCCGTCAGAGAGCTCGTCGCCGGGGCAGAAGAGGTTATCGCGGAGCATGGCGATGCAACCGCCGGCGATGTCCTGCTCGGTGGCCACGAGGTACTTCCCGGGGATGCCGGAAGGCAGGGATGTCAGGCTATTGGCGATGTCCGTCTTCTTGAAGGGGACGTGGCAGGTGAGCCAGGAGGAAGTGCCGATGTACAGGTGCGGCTCGAAGTCCCGGACCGCGCCGGCACCCACCGCCGCTGACCCCGTGTCCGCGGTGCCCATCACCACCTGGACGTCCTCTCGCAGCCCGAACTCGCCGGCGATCTCCTTCGTGATGGGTCCCAGGACGGCGCCCGTGGGCTTGAGGTCGGGAAGCTTCTCGCGGTCCACGCCGGACATCGCGACCAGCTTGTCCACGTATCTTACGCGGGACAGGTCGCGGTTGTCGGTGAGCCAGTGGCCGGTAATCGTATCGTAGGCGGCTGCCGCCTGGCCGGTGAACCTCAGGTTCAGGTAGTCCATCGGCTCCAGGAACTTGAAGGTCTGCTGGTAGACGTCGGGTAGTTCGTTCTGGATGTACAGGATGTGGCCCAGCGAGTCCTTTCCGGTGCGGGAAGGGACACCGCCGGTGAAGCGCAGCCATCGCCACAACTTCAGGGCGCCGTACCCGGACACGCTGGGGAACCCGCTGGTGATGCGCCGGGCGTAGCGGGCGCCGCGCGTGTCCATCCAGATGATCGCGTTCATCAGGTGGTTGCCGTCGCGGTCTACGGGGACGGTACCCATCCACTGCGTGGTGCAACTGAGGGCGATGATCCTCTCCGGAGGGACGAGGCCGCGGGAAAGCAGTCTTCGAGCCGCCGCCGTGAGCGCCTGCCACCAGTCGGCCGGGTCCTGCTCAACGCCCCCGTCCGGCGTGTGGATGAGGGCCGTCGCCTCGAACTCGAATCCCGCGATATCGCCGTCCGCGGAGATGAGCGCGACCTTGGGCCCGCCCGTACCGAGGTCGATCGCCAGTATGTGCTCGGCGCTCCCTGTGGCCATCGTCTAGCCGGTCCTCCGTTCGCCCGTGTGGGGCTGATGGGCCCGCAGACTGAGAGTAGCCGCGGAAGCGGGAAAGGGCAAGCCGTGGCAGGCTTGTGGCGTGGGTGTCCGAAGGCGCTAAAAGAGAAGACAAATGGTCGGGGCGGTCGGATTCGAACCGACGACCTCCTGAACCCCATTCACCTAGGGGTTTCCCAGATTCGGCTTGCGCGAGCTCCCTATCTGGCCAGCCCTCTTAAACCTCAAGAGCGGCTCTTCCCAAGCCAGGGGAATTATCGGGGAGTTCCAGTCCAGTTGTCAATGAGTTCCTGGCACGAGCTCCTGAGGCAAGACGCTCTAATAGGCCTGGCCTAGTTGGCCTGCCCGCCGGTCCGTGTGGATTTACCAGCAGGCGTATGACGCCGAATCCCTCTTCCTTGAGGGCGTCCTTCACTTTCGGCGAGGCCTCCTCATAAGGAATCGAGAGCTTCTTGCTGAGGCCGTAGCTCGTCTCTGTGACCATGGGCACCTCTTTTCGCGATCTATAGCGCTTCTTCGACTACCGTCAATGTTGCCTTCATGTCGGGGTGGATCGTGCAGACGTACGAATAGGTACCTGAGGAATCGAACGTGATCGTCCCGCTCTCGCCCTGGTCGAGGATGCCGGTGCCCCAACCGTCCGACTCGGCGGTGGCGTCGTGCGGCACGCTGTCCCGGTTGATCCAGGTGACCGCTGTCCCTGCGGTGACCGTGAGCTCCCTGGGGAAGAAGTCGTAGTTGCGGATCTCAACGGTCACCCGGGTCGCGTCGGCGACCACGGGCGTCTGCGGTGCCTGGCTGCCTATGCCGTGCATCTGCCGATGCATCTCATCCATATCGAACATGCCGCTTGCGCCGCCGCAGGCGGAGGCTAGTAGCGCCAACGCGGCGAGAGCTACGAGGCTGGCGCCGATCATCATGAGCCGTCTCGTCGCCATTACGCCTCCACCAGGTCCCTCTCGACCCGCTTGAGGAGGACGGCGTTGGTGGCGACGATGATGGAGCTCGCCGACATCAGCAGCGCCGCCCACTCCGGCCGCAGCTCCAGCTCCAGCGAGGGGTAGAGCGCGCCGGCCGCGATCGGGATGGCCAGCACGTTGTAGATACTGGCCCAGAACAGGTTCTGCTTCATCTTGGTGACGGTGGCCTTGCTCAGGCGGATGGCCCGCAGGACGTCCAACGGGTCGCTCTTCATGAGCACCACTCTCGCCGTCTCGATCGCGACGTCGGTGCCGGCGCCGATGGCGATGCCGACGTCGGCCTGGGCCAGGGCCGGAGCGTCGTTGACGCCGTCGCCAACCATGGCCACGAACTTGCCCTCGTCCTGGAGCTCCTTGACGTGGCGCGCCTTGTCCGCCGGCAGCACCTCGGCGAAGACGCGCTCGATGCCCAGTTCCTTGGCTACGGCTTCCGCGGTGCGGCGGTTATCCCCGGTGATCATCGCCACCTCGATATCCAGCTCCCTGAACCGCTGCACCGCCCGCCGGGCGGTGGCCTTGATGGTGTCGGCGACGGCGACGATCCCGGCGGCCCTGCCGTCGATGGCGACGAACATCGGCGTCCTTCCGGCAGCCGCCAGCCTTGAGGCGCGCTCCTCCAGCCCGTCCAGGGGAATGTCCTGGTCCGCCAGCAGCTTTCGGTTGCCCACCAGCAGCCTCCGGCCGTCCACCGTGGCCTCCAGCCCGTGACCTGCGATAGCCTGGAACGATTCCGCCTGCACCAGCGAGAGAGATCGTTCCTTCGCCCCCTCGACGATGGCCCGGGCCAGGGGATGCTCACTGCCCTGCTCGGCGGAGGCGGCCAGGCGGAGCATCTCGTCGCCGTCACCGTCGGGCGCGACGACGTCGGTGAGCTGGGGCTTCCCCTCGGTGAGTGTGCCGGTCTTGTCCAGCACGACCGCATCGACCTTGGAGACGCCTTCCAGGGTGGCGGCGTCCTTGATGAGGATGTTGTGGCGGGCGCCCAGGCCGGTACCGACCGCAACCGCCGTGGGCGTGGCGAGCCCCAGTGCGTCCGGGCAGGCGATGACGACTGCTGAGATCGCGAAGGTTAGCGACAGCAGGAAGTCCTCGCGGATGAAGGCGAACCAGGTGATGAAGGTGATGGTGCCAGCGCTGACCGCCAGGATCACCAGGTACTGGGCGGCCTTATCGGCCAGGCGCTGGCCCGGCGCCTTGGAGCTCTGGGCCTCCTCCACCAGCTTCACGATCTGCCCCAGCGCCGTCTCGGCGCCGATCTTCGTAGCGCGGAAGACGATGCTACCCGACTGGTTGATGGAGCCGCCCACAACCTCGTCGCCCGGCCGCTTGTCGACGGGGAGCGATTCCCCCGTCACCAGCGACTCGTCGATGGCCGTCTCGCCCCGCTCCACGACGCCGTCCACCGGCACCTTGTCGCCGGGCTTGAGGACGACCATGTCCCCGACGACGACCTCGCTGCTGGGGACCTCCACCTCCTCACCGTTGCGAAGGACCGTGGCTTTAGGCGG
>JAUYGU010000097.1 GCA_030690405.1 Dehalococcoidia bacterium
GACGACGCCGCTGAGGACGAAGGCAGCGTACACCAGCAGAAGCGGGACGAAGAGGCTGCGCGACGGCCGAGGCTGCGCCTCATCGGGCGGGGGCACCACGAATTCGGCCGTCACACCTCGCCCGGCGGCAGGATTGCCCAGCACGCCAGCAAGCCTGTCCGGGGTCTCGCCGGCGGCGGCTAGGACCTCCGATTCCCCCCGCAGCGGCAGCGTGGTTATCGCGAGCAGCGCGGCCATGACCGCGGACACGCCGGCGAGGACGAAGAACGCCAGCCGCCAGTCGTCCACGGCTATCGCCAGGCCGACGGCCAGGGCCGGCGCCAGCGCCTGGCCGACGTTGCCCGAGACGCCGTGGAACCCGAGCGCCAGGCCGCGCTGTCGCACCCCCTGGGCCATCAGGGAGAGGCCCGCCGGGTGGTAGAGGCCGATGCAGAACCCCAGCAGGGCCAGGGTGGCGGCCAAAACCCACGCGTTGGGCGAGAGGCCGACGAGGACCAGCGAGACCGTTGCGCCGGCGAAGGCGTAGAACAGCACCCGCCGCGAGCCGAGCCGGTCGGTGAGGAAGCCGGCGGGAATTGCGCTGCCGCCGAACGCCCAGCTGAATACGGAGGCGATGGTGCCGAGGATGACGGCGCGCACGCCGAAGTCGTCCCCGATCCGGGTGAGGAGGGCGGGATAGGTGAGCTCGGTGATATGGACGACGGCATGGGCGGCGGCGGTGTAGGTGATGAGGCGGCGTTCGGCGGCGTTCATGGCGCACCGCCGATTATACGATTAGCCGGCGAGTTCGAGCACGCGGGCTGTGCATCGCGGCCCGCAGGAGGCCGTTGTAGGGGCGACCTTCAGGTCGCCCGCCCGGCGCTGCGCGGGCCAGCACCTCCCCACCCCAGGGGTCCCACCGGGCCCGCCCCAGAACTTCCAATCCCTGTCATTCTGAGGAGCGCAGCGACGAAGAATCTCGCGGAGACGAACCGCGGATGCCACCGCCGAGATTCCCTTCGCCCTCGCTCAGGGCAGGCTTCGCTCGCGCTCGCCTCACGGCGAACTTACCGCTCAGAATGACAGACGCAGCAGCGCCTAGAGCAGGCGCTCGGCCCGCATCTCGCCCAGGGTCGCCTCGAAAGCCGCGAGGGTGAGGTCGACGTCCGCGTCGGTGTGGACGCCGGAGACGAGGGCACCGGTCATGCCCATGAGGTCGATGCCGTGGTTGAGCATCCCCAGGCGGAGGGCGAGGGCGAGCTCGGGGGCGGTGCGCGGCGGCGATTTGCCGTTAAGGTTAGGCCACTCGATCCCGTCCTGCGGTCGCGGACACTCGACGCCCAACGAGAGGTGGAGGCAGGACGCCAGGCCGTAGGCGCAGCCGTTCACGCCAAGGCCGGATATCGCCTCGTTCATCCCGCGAGCGAGCCGCTCAGTGACGGCGGCGGCGTGGGCGTGGAAGCGACCCGTCTCCACCAGCGACAGCATCGTCACGCCGGCGGCGGCGGAGAGGGGATTGGCGTTGAACGTCCCGGGGTGGAAGACGCGCTGACGGTTGTTCCAGTCGGCGTCGTCGCGGAACTCGATGAGCGAGATGATGTCGGCGCGGCCGGCGACACCGCCGCCGGGGAGGCCGCCGGCGAGGATCTTGGCCATCGCCGTGAGGTCGGGCGTCACGCCGTACAGCGCCTGGGCGCCGCCGGGGGAGACACGGAAGCCGGTCACGACCTCGTCGAAGATGAGAACCGTGTTATGGCGGGCGGTGGCCTGCCGCAGGTCGGCGAGGAAGCCGTCGCGGAGGGGCAGCGTCCCCCAGGACGCGCCGGTCGGCTCCAGGATGACGGCCGCGACATCGCCCTCCGCCAGGCGGCGCTCGACCTCGTCGATGTCGTTCTGGGGGATGCTGATCGTATTGCTCAGGGTGGCCTCCGGCACACCGGCGGAGCGCGGAACATCGGACTCTCCATAGCGCGCCCCGACGACGCTGTCGTGCCAGCCGTGGAAGTGATAGTCGAACTTGAGCAGCTTGTCGCGGCCGGTATAGGCGCGGGCGAGGCGCACCGCCATGAGCGTCGCCTCGGTGCCGGAGCTGGTGAAGCGGACCATCTCCGCGCTCGGCACGAGCCGTTTGACCGCCGCGCCCCACTTGAGCTCCAGCTCGTGGCCGGCGCCGTAGTGCGTGCCCTTGGCGGCCTGCTCCTGGACGGCTTTCGTGATCTCCGGGTAGGCGTGGCCCAGGAAGAGCGCGCCGTGCCCCATCACGTAGTCGACGATCTCGTTGCCGTCGACGTCCCACTTGCGGCTGCCGCTGGCGTGGTCGACATACAGCGGGAACGGGTCCAGGTGCCGGATGTCGTGGGTGACGCCCGACGGGAACGTCCTCACCGCCTCCTCGTGAAGCTCAGCTGAGCGCGGGTGGAGGCGGCGGTAGGTCTCCTGGATGGTCACTCGATCTCCTCGCGGGGCTGGGGCCGGGGCCGCAGGTAGGGGAGGAGCGGCATATCGCGCATGGAAAGCAGGCCGACGGCGCGGCTGTGCACGATGGCGGGGATGCAGTTCGCCATGATCGCCGCCGTCGCCTGGTCGCCCTGAAGACCGCCCGCCACCGAAATCTCCACCGGCGGCTTGCCGTCTATCGTGATCACGTCCCGCGGCTCCTTCGCGCCGATGGACATCTCAAGGTCCAGCCGCACGACCTCGCGCCCGGACGAGAGCGCGCGCGCGGACTGTCGCAGGCCGCGGACGTAGCCGCGCTCCACGGAGAAGAACTCGGTCTTGCAGCGGGCCTTCGCGACGACCGGCTCCAGCGTCTCCGAAACGTCGTCCAGCCGCCAGCCCATGGAGTCGGCGATCATGAACAGCGACTCCCGCAGGCCGACGTGGCCGATGCCACCGTCGTTAGCCCCGCGCTGAAAGCCCTCCACGCTGAGACCAACGCCGACTTTGCGCTGAAGTTGCATCCTGCGCGAGCCCACGTCCACCACACGCTCCACGCGAATAGCGCGCACCTGCTGGCAGGCGGTGGCGATCACCAGCGGCAGGAAATCCATGATGAACCCCGGGTTCACGCCTGTGCCCAGCACCCGCACGCCCGTCTCGCGGGCGCGCCGGTCGAGCTTGCGCGAGATGTCGGGGTGGCGCAACCAGGGGAAGGCGAGCTCCTCGCAGCTTGAGATGACGCTCTTCTCCGACGAGACGATGGACATGATCTGAGGGTACACGGTTGTCAGCGAGGAGCCGGTGCTGTGGATGACGACGTCGGCGTAGACGTCCTTCAGGACCGGCTCCGCCTCGTAGGCGACGGTGATGCCGAGAGTCCGGCCGGCGCCGGCCGCCTCGCCGAGGTCCAGCCCCGCCTTGGACGGATGGGCGTCGATGGCGCCGACGATCTCGATCTCCGGGCGGTTCAGGCAGAGCCGCACCACCTCCCCGCCTATGGCGCCGATGCCGTAGTGTATGGTCCGGACTCTTTCCTGCGTCACGTAAGGCTCCACATTCCAGGGCTTATCAGGCATGCCGCTCCTCTAGTGTAAACGCACCCCCACCGAAACCGTTCCCCTCTGGGTCGCCATTATCGCCGAAAGCAGGTTGGCCGCCAAGCCACGACGATTCTATTCGCCGTCGCAGCCGCCTTCTATCCGCTGGCTTTACAATCCTCCCAAGGGCAACGCCATCAGCGCACCCCACCGTGCGGCTGGTCAGCGCCCTGGGGTAATTTGGATGGCCCGCTGAAGAGCGTTGAGCAGCAGACGTAGGCCTTCACGAACGGTGGTATCATACGGTGGCTCGCGTGGTTGGCGTTGGTCATTGGAGTAGTGATGCAACGAGTTTTCGCTGGCGCGGTGCTGCTGACACTATTGGGGCTCGCGTGCGGTGGCTCACAGGTACTAACTCCGACACCGACAGCGCACCAGTCACGTGCCTCGACCGAAGTGCCAGCAGTTGCTACGCCGACAAGCACACCACCTTCTATGGTCTGTGGAAGGTGGGCTGGGAACAGCAGCCCCGGTTCCGCTCTCGTGCAGCAATATGGTGACACCAGAACCTGCCGCCTGTTCGGGGACTCGTGGCTTATCATTGCGAGCAACAAGACCGCAGATGGCGGCGCTCGATGGGCCATAGGCGTCTATCGCTGCGCCAGCACAGATGCCTCGTGTCACGATGGACAGAATGACCACCCCCTTTCCGGCTGGACATTCTATTCGCCACCCTACCAAGAGGAAGTTACGGTCTTGACGCAGCTAGATAGCAATAACCTCGTTCTCGACAATGGAGGTCATCAGCTGTCCTTTGACATTGCGACGGGAGCTATTGAGGAAAGGTAGGGTAGAGGAACCCGTTATCGGACGGCCGCTGAGGACGCCGGCTTATCGGGCATGCCCCAGGAACTCCAGCGCTATTCGGTTGAACGTCTCAGGCTGCTCGAAGTAAACCGAGTGACCGGCGCCGGGCACCACGACCATGCGGGCGCCGGGGATCAGGCCGCAGGCGACCTCCATCAGAGGCGGCGGCATCACCTCATCGTGCTCACCGCCGATGAACAGCACCGGCGCCGCTATCGCCGCCAGCGCCTCGCGGCTGGCTGCGACCTCCGGGTCGCGCTCCAGCGCCCTCAGGCGCAGAACGCGCTCTTCGGTCTGGAGCTGGTTCGGCCCTTCCTCGTTCAGCAGCCGGATCTGCTTGTAGAGGAACGCCTTCTCCCTATCGCTGCGGGCGAAGCCGGGGGCCAGGGCCCGCTTCACGCCGTCGCGGCGACGGCGGTCCCAGACGGCGCGGGCACCGGCCCGCAACTCCTCGTCCGCGGCCAGCCAGACCTCGCGCCGCATGCCGGCGAACGTGTTCGCCATGATGAGGGCGCTGACGCGCTGCGGGTAAGAGATCGTGAAGCCGAGGCAGGTGAGGCCGCCCATGGACTGGGCGATCAGCGCCGCCCGCTCTATGCCGAGCTGGTCCAGGAGAGCGCGCAGGTCTTCGACGAACGCCGCCGGGCCGGCGTCCTGGCCGTCTACGGACATACCCCAGCCGCGGTGGTCAAAGGTGACGCAGCGGTACCTGCGCGAGAAGACGGGGACCTGCTGCCACCAGCTAAGGTGGTTGCCGCCGGCGCCGTGGGCGAAGACCACGGCAGGCCCCTCGCCGTGCTCCTCGTAGTAGAACCGGGCACCGTTAATCTGGAGAGAGGGCATCGCTCCGCGATGATACGTGAGCGGACGGCTCGCTGGCAACCGGACGGCTTCGGCGGAAGCGAAAGAGGGTGTGGATTTGTGGATAACTTTGGCGAAATCGCTATAGCGTCTAATCGCGAAATGGCCTACAATGACCGCAGATGGCACGCGCCGGAGAAGACCCGATCGACCTCGCACCGGGAGCCGCCGTCGCTCCCGGGCGCAACGCCCACCGCCGGCTCCACCCTATCCTGCCTCCGCTTCCCGTCCCTTCGATAGCGAACATCGAGCCGGCAGCGTCACGCCGCCGGGCCGCCGCGGAGCAGCACCCCACCTTCGCCGAGACGACTCCCGATAACGGCGCTGAAGCCAAGCCGAAGCGCAGGCGCGGCAGTCGCGGCGGACGCCGCCACAAGAAGGCCGCCGCCCCCGAAGCGACTATCGAGACCCCGCCGCCGCCCGAGGAGATAGAGCCGGAGGCCGACGAAAGGACCAAGCGCAGGCGCGGCAGTCGCGGCGGACGCCGCCACAAGAAGGCCACCGCCCCCGAAGCGACTATCGAGACGCCACCGCCGCCGGAAGAGGTAGAGCCGGAGGCGGAAGACCAGTCCAAACGCAGGCGGGGCAGCCGCGGCGGACGCCGCCACAAGAAGGCGGCCGCGGAGGTGGAAGCCGCTCCCCGGGAGGCAGAGGCTGAGGCCAAGCCGCAGACAAGGCGCCGGACGACGACGAGGAGGGCCGCCGCCGAGACCGTTCCCTCCACCGTCGCCGCCAGGCTTCCCCTCACCAGCTCCCGCGTTCGCACGCCGGTCACCGGCGCGCCCACCGGCAAGGTGCCGGCGCCCTTCGCTCACCCGGCCGAGTACGAGTTCGCCCGCATCCTCGACTTCTACGGCATCGAGTGGCGCTACGAGCCCCGCTCCTTCCCGCTCCGCTACGACTACGGCCACGTGGTGGAGGCGTTCACCCCGGACTTCTACCTGCCGGACCTCAACATGTACGTGGAGGTCACCACCCTCAAGACCGGGCTTACCGCCGAAAAGAACCGAAAGATGCGGCTGCTCAAGGAGCTCTACCCGGAAGTCAACATAAAGCTGCTCAAGAAGCGCGACTACTTGCGCCTGCTGGCGAAGTACGGCTACGGCCCCCTGGCCCCGGAGCAGGTGCCGGACATCGACCGCGTCCTGTTCCCGGCCACTAAGATCCAGCGCCGGGTCGGCGAGCTGGGGGCACGGATAAGCCACGACTACACGGGCAAGGAGCCGGTGCTGATCGGCGTGCTGCGGGGCGTACTCTGCTTCATGTCGGACCTGATGCGCAACATCTCCGTGCCCACCGCGGTGGACTTCATGTCGATTTCGTCCTACGAGGGGAGCGGCTCCGGGGGCGTGCGCATCCTCAAAGACCTGGACGAGAACATCAAGGGGCGCGACGTCATCCTAATCGAGGACATCGTGGACACGGGGATGACCCTGAACCACATCATGGAGTACCTGCACTCCAAGCGGCCGGCCTCCCTGAAGGTCTGCGCCCTGCTGGACAAGCCGGCGCGGCGGATCGCCAACGTGCCGCTGGACTACGTGGGGTTCGAGATCCCGGACGAGTTCGTCGTCGGGTACGGGCTGGACTTCCGGCAGCGGTTCCGCAACCTGCCGTTCATCGCCATCCTGAAGCACGACCTGCTTCCCTGAAGCGACGGCTCCGCAGGACCTCTCTGAGCGGGCTGGCGGATGCCAGCGCCGAGATTCCCTTCAGCCAGGCTCAGGGCCACCTGACCCACCACCCTGCACCTCCCCAGATTCCTTCGCGGCGAGTGGCCGCGCGGGACGACGCCGTGGTCGGCGCTCAGAATGACAGTGTCATGTTTGTCATCCTGAGCCGAGCGGGGGGCTAAAGGAGGGAAGCGGAGGGCGAACCGATCTGGCGACCGCAGCCATGGACCCGACAGGCCGAGATTCCCTTCGGCCAGGCTCAGAACAGGCTTCGCTCACGTCCGCCTAGCGGCGAACTTACCGCTCAGAATGACACGGGTGCCATCGCCATCCTGAAGCACGACCTGCTGCCGTAGGCGCCCCAGAAGGACGCCGCCGCTTTTGCGCTGACCAAAGGGTTCACGTTCTCTTCAGCGCTCGATTTCTCATATGCGATGAGGGCGCTGGGACCAGCTTTCGCGGGCATGCGCATCGCTATTCGCCCTCATGGGCGGCCAGCGGGCGCTGAACGGCCCATAATCCCTTGACATCCTTCCGGCATAGAGGGAGAATGACCATGCTCTCCGAGCGGTCAAGTAGCGAGAGCTGACGAAGGGAATCGCGGAGCGGAAGGGCAACCCGAAGCCCTGGCGAGACCCGGAGGACGCAGGAGCAAAAGGTCACTCGGGGGGTGCTTTTTTTGCCCCCGTAAGGTGTGTTTCAGGCGGATTCGGGCGCGATCACCAGGGTGGTCACCAGCTTCGTCTCGATGTCCCCCGCCAGCGCCACGTCGCGGTCGGTCAGCGCCCCCGCGCTGTGCGTGATCAGGCGCAGGGTCACGCGGTTGTAGTTGATCGTGATGTCCGGGTGGTGTCCCGCCGACTCCGCCAGGTAGGCGACCGAGTTGACGAAGGCGATCGCCCGGAGGAACGTGCGGAACTGGAACTGCCGGCGCAGGCGACCTTCGCGCAACTCCCAGCCCGGCAGCGCCGCCAGCCCCTCCTGCACCTCGGCCTCGGAGAGCACCCTCGGTTCGGCCATTACAGGCGCAGGATAGCACGCCCTCCGGCGCGCGTGCCATAATCACCAGCGATGAAGGTCTACGACATCTCCGTGCCGCTGCGAGCCGATATGCCCACATACTCGGGCGAGCCCGGCCCGCGCCTGGAGTTCACGGCGCAGCTCTCGAAGGGCGATTCCGCCAACGTCAGCGTCCTCTCCCTCGGCTCCCACACCGGCACGCACGTCGACGCGCCGTCGCACTTCCTTGACGGCGCCCCCGGCGTCGATAGCCTGCCGCCGGAGGCGCTGGTGGGGCCGGCGTTCGTCGCGGAGCACGGCGGCGAGGGCCACATCACGGCCGCCGACCTGGACGCGCTGGGCATCCCGGCGGACTGCGAGCGGCTGCTGTTCAAGACGCGCAGCGGCCGCTTCTGGGACGACAGCGAGTTCCACCGCGACTTTATCGCCCTGGCCCCGGACGCCGCCCGCGCCCTGGCGGAGAGAGGGCTGCGTCTGGTCGGCATCGACTACCTGTCAATCGAGCGGTTCCGGCCGGAGCGCCACGAGGTGCACGAGACGCTGCTGGCGAGCGCGGTGGTGATCCTGGAGGGGCTGGACCTGCGACAGGTGCCGCCGGGGGAGTACTTCCTGGTCTGCGCACCGCTGAACGTGGTGGGCGCGGAGGGCGCGCCGGCGCGCGCCTTCCTCATCGACCAGGTCACGTGATCGACGCGGACTTCCCGCGCAGGTTAGGCATGTCAAACGTGCCTGAGATGTCGTGACACGACGCGAACTACGTGCCAGCAGTCCGCCTGAAAACGTCGAGCGCCACAACCGCCGCCATGCCCAGCGTCAGGAGAAACATCGCCACTACTACAACGTATATTCCAGCCCATCCCAATAGCCAGCCAACCCCAAGCGCAGAGGTGGCCATCGCCAAGATGACGACAACCGCGACTGCACGGACGGCACACTGCAAGCGCCGTATTTGTGGCATAGGAAGGGCCAAGTCGCGTTGCGGGTACGTGCGCAAGTCGGAAAGCTCCCGTAAAGCGAAACCCGCAAAGACTAATAGCAACGCGCCAAGACTGAGCGCGCCGGGAACGATGATTGAGATAACGTCCTTGTGCTCTGCCACGCGCCTTGTGACCCTCAGGAGCGAACCACTCTTCGTAGAATCCGACTCAACCAGCTCTTGCGATGCTCCCGCTCGTGAGAGTCATAGAGCGCATCAAGCAACTGGTATGGGAAGTCGACCTGCATGAGCAGGTCAACCGCCCAAGTTTGAGTCTGGGGCTGCGCCAATGTCTCACGGCAGACGCGACACTCATTTCGCTGCAGGAAGTAATCCATCAGGATTACCGCCTCCCTAGCCGCCTCAGCGGCGGAAGACACCCGCCTAATCGGCGGGACACCCGGGATGTCGCCGACGAAGAGCCATGGCCTCTTCTGTGTCATGTCATGCGCTCTACCGCTTCAGATATCGGCAGTCTCGTGCTAGCGGTTGCGGCTATCACCTAGTATATGACCTTGCGCTCCGACAGCTCCGCGATCAGCTTGCCGGCGTAGGTCGCGCTGACGCGGTCGCCGCACTCGACGACGCGCAGCCCCTCCAGCGCCCTATCGGGCATGCCGCATCGGGGCCGCTTCCCCGGCAGCGGCGGCAAAGTTCGCCAGTGAGGTGGCCTCCGGCTTCACGATGGTCAATATAATAGCGACGAGCGTTTCGCCATGCAACGAGCCGTCGTTTCCGAGAGAGCCACCGCAGCGGCGCGGCCGTGGCTGCCGCCTGTCGCCTTCGCGGCCGTCCTCATCGCCTACAACAACCTGCTGTTCGGCCTGCCGGGCGAGCTCGCCTTCCCGCCGGACTGGGTGTTCTACCCGCGGGCGGTGCTCCTGCCGCTGGCGGCGGTCATATGGGCGCTGCGGTTCCAGGGGCTCTCGCTATCCGACCTCGGGCTGACGACGCGGAACCTGCGGATTGGCGCCGCCATCGGTCTGGCCGCGGCGGTGGCCATCTCCGTGCCCGCCGCGCTCTACTTCCTCTACCCCATCGGCGTGAGCGGGGGCTCCATCGACTACGAGAACTTCGCGAACGACAGCGTGAGCGAGTTCGCCTTCTGGGCGGTGGTGCGCTACCCGGTCCACGCCGCCGTGTTCGAGGAGGTGCTGTTCCGGGGGGTACTCCTCGCGCTGTCACTGCGGGCGTTCGGCACGACGCGGGGGATCGTCTTCAGCGCCACCGCCTTCGCCGCCTGGCACGTCGCCGTGGACTACGACACGATGGCCGACTCCAACGTCGCCGACAACGCCGCCTTCTTCGCCTTCGCCCAGGCCGGCGCGCTCGTCGCCCTGTTCGCCGGCGGGCTGGCGTTCGCCGTGATTCGCCGGCGCACGGGCAGCCTGGCCGGGCCCATCGTCTTCCACTGGCTGGCGGTGGTGGCGATGAACGCGACGCTGTTTGCCCAATCCCGCTAGCCCCGTATACTGGCGGCGAACCATGACCGCGGACCGCGCCGCCCTGCTCGATTCCTTCCGCCGCACCTTCGGGCGGCCGGCCCAGCTCGTCGCCGAGGCGCCGGGAAGGGTGAACCTCATCGGCGAGCACACGGACTACAACGAAGGCCACGTCCTGCCGCTGGCTATCGACCGCACGGTGGCCGTCGCGGGTGCCCGGCGGGAGGGCGACGTCCGCGCCTGCGCGCTGGACTGCGGCGAAGAGGACCGGTTCCCGCCAGACGTGGTCGCGCCGGCGCCGGGCGGCGGCTGGCGCAACTACGTGCGGGGCGTCGTCTGGGCCCTGGGCGAGGCCGGACACCGGCTGCCCGGGCTCGACCTCGCGTTCACGGGCGACGTCCCGGCCGGCGCCGGCCTCTCGTCCTCGGCCGCGCTGGAGGTGGCGCTGGCGGCCGCCTTCGCCGCCGTCGCTGAGCTGTCGCTGGGCCGGCGCGAGCTGGCGCTGCTGGCGCAGCGGGCGGAGAACGGTTTCGTCGGCGTGCAGTGCGGGATCATGGACCAGCTGGCAGCCGTGTTCGGGCAAGAGGGCCACGCGCTGCTGATCGACTGTCGCAGCCTTCAGATAGAGCCGCTGCCGCTGGCGCTCGAGCGGAGCGGGGCGGCGATCGTCATCGTCGACTCCGCCGTCCGGCGCTCCCTCGGCGACTCGGCCTACAACGAGCGCCGCCGGGAGTGCGCGGAGGCCGCCGCCGCGCTGGGCGTCACCGCCCTGCGCGACGTGACCGCGGAGGCTCTGGAAGCGCGGCGGGCGGACCTGCCGGAGACGCTGTACCGCCGGGCCCGGCACGTCGTGACGGAGGAGGCGCGCGTGGTGGCCGCCGCCGGCGCCCTTCGCGGCGGCGACCTCGAGGCGCTGGGCCGCCTGCTCTACCAATCGCACGAGAGCCTGCGGGACGACTTCGAGGTCTCCTGCCCGGAGACCGACCTGCTGGTGGAGCTGGCCGCAGGCGTGGAGGGCGTGCTGGGCGCGCGCCTGACCGGCGCCGGGTTCGGCGGCTGCACGGTCAACCTCGTGCGACGAGGGGCGCGGGGAGCGTTCGAGCAGGGGGTCGTCCAGACGTACCGCGAGCGCAGCGGCCTCCCGGCCCGGATGCACCTCGTACACGCCGCCGGTGGCCTGCGGGTGAGCGATGCCTGAGGTCCGGCTTCTCGACGGTACGGACGGCCCCGTCCTGGAGAACGGGCGGCTACGCCTGGCGGTGCGCCTTGCCGAGGGGACGTTCTCGCTGGGCGAGAGGGACGGCGACGCCGCCATCCCGTCGGCCTGGACGGAGGCCGTTCTGCGCGACGGCACGGCCATCGCCTCGCGAGGGGCAGGGGTCGAGGTCACGGGCGAGCGCGCCATCGAGGACGGGCACGGCCGCGGCCGGACGCTGACGCTCCGCCGCCGCGCCGGGGACGGCGAGCCGGTCCTGGCGCTGGACGTCACGCTGTACGAGGAGCAGCCGTTCGTTGCGCTCCGGTCGCACCTCACGAACGCCGCCGGCACGCCGCTGGCGGTCCAGGCGTTCCACCTCGTGCGGACCGGGCCTGTCGCCTCGGACGCCGGCTGGCGCTTCTACCGCCACGGCTGGCAGTCCTGGAGCCCGACGCTCACGCTCTCCACGGACGAAGACGACGTCCCACCCTTCCCGCCCCTCGTCGACCCGAGAACCCGGCCGAACAAGGCCCGCCTCGTGAGCGAGCTCGTCTCCTGCCTGCACCACGGGCCGTCGGCGCAGACCATCACCGCGGGCTTCCTCACCGCCGCCGACCAGCTCTCGCAGGTCTGGCTGGACGGCGACGGCGCACTAACCGCCACCTCCTACGCCGACGGCATCGAGCTGGCGCCAGGCGATACCCTTTCGTCCGAGAGGGGAATGATTGACATAACGCCTGACCCGCTCGCGGCGCTTTCACGCTACGGCGACGCCCTCGCACGGGAGATGAACGCCGTCTCCTGGCCCGATATCACGACCGGCTGGTGCTCCTGGTACTACTACTTCCAGCGCGTCAGCGAAGACGACATCCTGGCGAACCTCGAGCGCCTGGCGTAGCTCCGCGACGAGCTGCCGCTGGAGTTCGTCCAGGTCGACGACGGCTACCAGGCGGGGATCGGCGACTGGCTGACGCCGAACGAGAAGTTCCCGCGCGGCATGTCCTGGCTCGCCCAGCGCATCCACGAGGGCGGCTTCAAGGCTGGCCTGTGGCTGGCGCCGTTCCTCGCCGGAGCGAGGTCGCGGCTGTTCGCCGAGCACCGGGACTGGCTGGTGCAAGACGAGTCCGGCGAGCCGGTGGTCGCAATCCAAAACTGGGAGCAGCTCTGCTACGCCCTCGACTGTACGCGGCCGGAGGTGATCGACTGGCTGGAGAGCGTCTTCCGCACCGTCACCGGCGACTGGGGATACGACTACGTGAAGATCGACTTCGTGTACGCGGCGGCGCTGGACGGCGTGCGCAGCGATCCGAACGTCACGCGCGCCCAGGCCTACCGCCGCGGCCTGGAAGCCATCCGCCGCGCCGTCGGCGAGAGGTTCGTCCTGGGCTGCGGCGCGCCCATCGGGCCCAGCGTCGGTCTCGTCAACGGGATGCGCATTGGGCCCGACGTGGCGCCGTACTGGTACCCCCTGACCGGCCGCGGCACCGACCGCCGCCGCACCTCGCTCTCCTTCCCCTCGGCCGTCAACGCCATCCGCAACACGATCACCCGCTACTGGACGCACAACCGCCTGTGGCTGAACGACCCCGACTGCCTGCTCCTGCGCGATTCCGAGACGGCGCTGACCGCCGACGAGGTGCGCACGCTGGCCACCGTGATCGGCATGTCCGGCGGCATGCTGCTGGACAGCGACGATCTGACGCGGCTGACGCCGGAGCGGCGCGACATGCTGACGCGGCTGCTGCCGCTGCGAGGCGAGGCGGCCGTCCCCCTGGACATGTTCGAGCGGGACCCGCCGCGCCTGCTCTGGCGGCCGGAGCGGCGGCTGCTGGCCGTCTTCAACTGGGATGATGACCCGGCGGACATCAGCGTCCCCCTGCCCATGGCCGCCTCGCGCCTGGAGGACTTCTGGACCGGCGAGGAGTACCTGCCCGAAGGCGCCAGAGGTCGCTTCCGCGGCCTGCCGGCGCACGGTTGCAAGCTGCTGATCCTGCGTTGACCGGCTCCGCGGGCCGCTGCTAACATGAACGCATTCCGCGAGACGCCGCAATGAAATTCGGAATCTTCCACGAGCTGTCGGTAGCGAAGCCCTGGCACGCACGCTCCGAGTACGAGGTCTACCACAACGCGCTGGAGCAGGTAGAGCTCGCGGACGAGCTTGGGTTCGACCAGGCGTGGGCGGTGGAGCACCACTTCCTGGAGGAGTACTCGCACTGCTCGGCGCCGGAGGTGTTCCTCGCCGCGGCGGCGGTGCGCACGAAGAGGATCCGGCTGGGCCACGGGATCGCGGTGGTGCTGCCGCCGTTCAACCACCCGGCGCGCTGCGCCGAGCGGGCGGCGGCGCTGGACATAATCTCCAACGGCCGGCTGGAGTTCGGCACCGGCCGTTCCGCCACCTGGACGGAGCTGGGCGGCTTCCGCTGTGACCCCGACCTGACCAAGGAGATGTGGGACGAGTCCCTGCGGGCGATCCCGAAGATGTGGACCCAGGAGACGTTCTCCTGGAAGGGGAAGCACTTCTCCATGCCGCCACGCAGCGTAATCCCCAAGCCGCTGCAGAAGCCGCACCCGCCCCTCTGGGTGGCGGTCACCAGCCCGGAGACCGCGGTCCAGGCCGCCGAACGCGGCATCGGCTGCCTGGGTGTGTCGATAGGCACGCCGCGGGAGTACGCGCAGCGGGTCAAGGACTACCGCCGCGTCGTCCGCAAGTGCGAGCCGGTGGGCGAGTTCGTGAACGAGCAGGTGAACGGCGTAACGTTCCTCTACGTGGGCGAGACGGACGAGGAAGCGAGTGAGTGGGGAACCCGCCTGGCGACGACGTTCGCTTACTACGCCGCTCACCTGGTGGGCGTGAGCTCCGTCTACCCGACGCCTGCGTACAGCACGCCCGGCCTGCTGTTCTCCATCCGGCGGGAGGTGCAGGAGCAGGCGCGCGTTGGCGGAGGCGTCATCCGGGAGGGTATGGCCATCGGGAGCCCGCAGACGGTGATCAAGAACCTGAAGATGTGGGAGGAGATCGGCGTAGACCGGATGGTGTTCATCATCAACACGGGCGAGCAGGTCCCGCAGGAGCGCGTCCTGCGCTCCCTGCGGCTGTTCGCCGAGCAGGTGATGCCCGCCTTCGGCAAGGACACGCCGGCCGCCAGGCCGAAGCGGCGGCCGAGCCGCCCCACCGAGCCGGCGATGCCGTGACGCGCTCCGCCGACTTCGATGCCTGACCTCGGCCGCCTGAGGCGCGACCGGCTGCCCCACGCCCTGCCGGCGACCTCGCCGTTGTACCCGCCGCCGCCGTGGTCCCTGCCGGGCGCCCGCACGCTGAAGGTGGTGTTCGAGACGGATGCAGAGACGGCGCTGAACTGGCTGCCGCCGAGCCTGGGCCGCACCTCTCCGGCGTACGGCATCATCACCGCCACTCACTACCCGGAGAGCCCCATCGGGCCGTTCTCCCTGGCGGCGCAGTACATCGGCTGCCGCGCCCGCATGTTCATCCGCGCGTTCGCGCTGCACGCGGTCGCGGACAGCGCGCGGGCGGTAGTGGCGCTGCGGGAGCTGTGGGGCTACCCGGCGACCCTCGGCAGCGTACGCCTCCGCGCGGGGCCACGGTCCGCCCGCGCAACCATCGCCGCCGGCGGGCAGGCCCTCACCGACCTGCGCCTGAGCGACGGCGAGCCGTGCGATCCCGCCCTGATACGCTTCGACCCCGTCCTCAACCTCCGCTTGATCAGCAGCATCCAGCCGGGCAAGCGCCACGCGCTGCTGGAGATGGTCCAGCTCGACCCCGATTACACGATAGCGGATGCCGTCCGCGGGCGGCCTCACCTGGCGTACCCGGCCGCGGAAGGGAACCCCTGGCGCCTGCTGCCAGCGCTGAGCATGATCTCGGCGGCGTACACCGTCGGGGATACGGAGCTGCCGCTGGCGCGTTTCGTCATGCCTTACTGACGGGGCCGGCCGCCGGCGGGACGCGCCGCGGCAGGCGGCCCAGCCGAAATGCACGCCACCTTTACGGTTTTTCTATCGGCACCCCATTGACAGGTCCGCGGGCCCAGCCTATGATTCGCCGTTCATTGCCGAACGTCTTCGCCGGCCCCGTCTTTCGGTGACGCGTCCCGTTACCATGCCGGGCGGGTGGCCGCCGCGGCAAGCCCGCTCGGGCGTCTGTCTCCGCCTGTCCTTATCCCACTCGCGCTGATCCAGACCGGCCTGTCTTGGCGACCAGCGCTGCAGCGCGAACGCAGCGCCCGCCTGAGCGCGCGGAATCATTCGTCGAAATCCCTGGCTGCACGGACGGAGCGGGGCGAAGGAGGAGGAAGGCTATGGGAAAGACGTCAGCCATCGCCGCTACGCTGGCACTGGCCGGGGCAGCACTGCTGATCGTCGCCTGCGGAGGCGGCGGTCAGAAGCAGGATGGTCCCGGCCCACCTCGCGAAACGCAGGCCATCGAAGAGCCGGAGGCGACAGCGCGGACGGTGGAGTTCACAACTCTTGCCGTTTTCGAGAGTCCTGCCGAGGCCACGGGCGAGGCGACGACGGCGCGGGTCACCGTTGGCCCCTCGGACACGGGGGAGCTGAAGGTGAGCTTCGCCGAGTCAGAAGTAGGGGGCATAGGCCCCCAGTGGCAGTCCGCCGGCTGGGCGGCCGTCGCCCTCTCCTCCCTGCTTCTGGGCATAGACCCGCGGCAGTATGAGTTTACCTTCGACCCCGGTCTCGGACTCGTCGATGGGCCCAGCGCCGGCGGCGTCAGCACCATCGCGGTCCTCGCTGCCATCCTCGGCGATGACGTCCGGGAGGAGGCCGCGATGACGGGCACGGTGAACCCGGACGGCACCATCGGCCCCGTCGGCGGCATCCCGCACAAGATCCAGGGCGCCGCGGACGCCGGCAAGAGCCTGGTCGTGATACCGGCCAGCCAGCGATTCGACACCGATATCAACACTGGCCAAGCCGTGGACCTCGTTGATCTGGGGACATCCCTGGGCGTCGAGGTCCAGCCCGTGAGCACCGTCTACGAGGCCTACGAGCTCCTCACCGGCAACCCCTTGCCCCGACCCGCCGGCGCCGGCTCACCCGAGATGCCCGCCGACGCCTTCAGCAAGCTAAAGGCCGCCGCCACCGAGTGGCTTGGCCGCTACCAGGCCGCCCTCAACCGCTTCCTGGCTCTCCCGGACACCCTCGGCTACGAGCAGGACATCCTGATCGCCGACCAGATGGCAACCGACGCCGGCAACGCCCTCCGGCAGGGCCTGGCGGCCGTAGCCTACGAGCGCGCCTTCTCCGCCGCCTCTATCGCCGAGGGAGCCCTTCAAGCCGTCGCCCTCGCCGAGGCATACCTGACCGGTGGAGTGCCAGCGCTGGTGGCCGAGGTCCAGGCCCTGGCTACCGTGGAGACCCGTCGCGACGCTACCCTGGAGCGGCTGGAAGCCGAGACCCCGCGCAGCGCTACCGATGTCCTGGCCCTGACGGACGCCTACTCCAACGTCGCCATCGCCTTCGGGCTCATCAACGATGCCAGCGCACTGGTGCAGTTCTTGCAGGAGGCAGAGCTGACGGAGGATGAGGCGCTGGGCATCATCTTCTCCATCGCCACCAACTACAGCCAGGCGGACTTCTTCCTCGATGCCGCCGAGAACAACCTGGTCTATGGGCTCGGCTTCGGCCAGGCGCCGGCCCCGGACCCCGAGGTCATCACCGCAATCGCTGAGACCCTCCGCCGCGCCGCCGACGCCAACCTCGCTGTGGTGGACAGCACGATCATTGAGCCGAGGGCTGAGGCCTACGGCGTGACTCCCGAGGAGTTCAGGAACTTCCTCCTGAGTACCGATGCTGACTACGGAGCAGCCCTGGGCACCGCCAACAGTATCGATTACTTCCGCAGCACCATCACGGAGGAGCCGCAGGCTTCCATCGCCGTGCTGGGCAGCAGCCTGTCCGCCTGGGCGGAATCAGCGGTCGTCGTCGCCAAATACTATTCGCTGAAGGCGGAGTTCGACGAAAACTTCAACATCGTCAGCTTCGGCCGGGAGCGCTCCCTCTCGGACATGTTGGACCTGGCCGAAGAGAGGGCTCAAGAGCTCATCACCCTGGTGGGGGAAGAGGAGCCGGTTAGCTCCCTCTACTACCACGAGAACGCTCGCTCCTACCGGGAGGGCACCTCCGAGGACAAAATCGCGGCGCTCTTCTACAACTGGCAGGCGGCCATACTCGCCGAAGCTCTCGCTTACTTCAACGGTACCTTCGACAGCGCGATTAGCGACGTGGGCGCCTCGCCCCTCTGGGAGTGGGGCGCGGCCAGCGTGGCCCCCGCCGGCGACGGCGACAGCGAACCCGGCTCTGGCGAGACGACACCAACTTCCACGCCAACTCCCGACTGACCCGCTCGGCCGGGGGCAAGGAGGCAGACTTGAGAAGCGCCCACGCCCCGGCCGCCGCGGCCCTGGCTGCCGCGGTGCTCCTGCTGGCCGTCTGCGGAGGCAGCGCCTCCAAGCCAGGGCAGGAGGGACCCGGACCGCCGCGCGAGACCCAGGCGATCGAGGAGGGGGATCCGACAGCGCGGACGGTGGAAGTGGCCGCCCTCGCCGTCAGCCAGGGCCCCGATGGGTACACCGGCGAAGCGATCGCCGACAGGATTACGGTGGGACCGTCGGAGACGGGAGAGATGAAGGTGAGCTTCGCGGAGACCGAGGTGTCGGGCATAGGACCGTCGCTATCGGCGTCCGGCTGGACGGCAGTCGCGCTGGCTTCGCTCCTGCTGGGGATCGACCCGCGGCAGTACGAATTCAAGTTTGAGCCTGAGGGTGGTTACGTTGACGGCAACAGCAGCAGCGGCCTCTACACGGTGGGCGTTCTCGCCGCCATCCTGGGAGAGGATATCGACCCGGACACGGCGATGACCGCCGGAATCAACCCGGACGGCACCATCGGCCCGGTGGGAGGCATACCCCAGAAGATCAAGGGGGCCGCCGAGGCCGGGAAGAAGGCGGTGATCATTCCGGCGATGCAGCGGTTTGACGCTGACCTCAACACCGGTGAGTCGGTGGACCTGGTGGAGCTAGGCGCATCCCTCGGCCTCGAGGTGAAACCGGTCAGCACCGTCTACGAGGCGTACGAGATACTCACCGGCTCGGAACTTCCCCAGCCCTCAGCCATGGGGACGCCCCAGATGCCGGGCAACGCGTTCGGCAAGCTGAAAGCGGCGACGACCGAATGGCTGGGCCGCTACGAAGCCGCGGTGAACCGCTTCTTGGCGCTGCCGGAGACGCTGGGCCTTGAAGACGACATCTTTGTGGCCACCCAGTACGCTGCCGCCGCCAACAGCTCCCTTGAGCTGGGCCTGGCGGCCGTCGCCTACGAGAGGGCGTCCACCGCCGCCTCCCTCGCTGAAGGAGCACTGCAGGCGGTGACTCTGGCCGAGGCGTACGTGAACAGCGGCATCGAAGGGCTGGTGGAGGAGGTGCAGGCGCTGCCTTCGGCCGAGACGCGTCTGGCCGCGACGCTGCAGCGGCTGGAGTCCGAGCCGCCGCGCAGCGCCACCGACCTGCTCGCCTTGACCGACGCCTATTCCAACGCCGCCATCGCCTTCGGGCTCGCCAGCGACGCCGGCGCGCTGCTGCAATTCCCCCAGGAGACCGAGATGACGGAGGATGAGGCGCTGGGCCTCATCCTGAGCATCGCCAGGGATTATGCGAAGGCGGACTCCTACTTGAACGCCGCCGAGAACAACCTGGTGTACGGGTTCGGCCTCGGGGAGTCGCCGCCGCCGGAGCCGGAGGCCGTCAGGGCGATCGCCGAGACCGTCCGCCGGGCCGCCGACGCCAACCTTGCCCTGATCGACGGGTTGATCCTTGAGCGGGAGGCGGAGGCGGCGGGCGTGACCGCCGACGCGGTGAGGAAGTCCTTCGTCAGCAACGATGCGAACTACGGCGCCGCTCTGGGCGCCGTCGCCAGCACGGCCTACTTCCGGAACACGATCAAGGAAGAGACCCAGGCGTCGGTCGCGATGCTGGGCAGCGGCCTCCTGGCCTGGGGCGAATCGGCCGCGGTGCTGGCCAAGTACTACTCCCTGGACGCTCAGCTCGACGAGGGGTTTAACGTGGTGGGATTTGGTCGCGAACGCGCCCTTTCGGACATGCTGGAGCTGGCCGACGAACGGGCCGCGAACGTCATCTCGCTCGTGGCGGACGAGGAGCCGGTTAGTGCCCTCTACTACCACGAGAACGCCGCCTCTTACCGGGAGGGCACGGCGCAGGACAAGGTGACGTCGCTCTTCTATAACTGGCAGGCCGCTGTTTTTGGCGAGGCGCTGGCGTACTTCACCGGTACCTTCGACAGCGCCATAAGCGAGGCGGGCGCCTCGCCCCTCTGGGAGTGGGGCGCGGCCAGCGTGGCCCCCGCCGGCGCCGGCGCAAGCGAGGACGGCGAGACGACACCAACTTCCACGCCAACTCCCGACTGACCCGCCCGGTCGAGGGCAAGGAGGCAGACTTGACAAGGACTCACGCGGCGGCCGCCGCCGGTTTCCTGGCGGTGCTGGTGTTGGCCGCCGCCACCGCAGGCTGCGGAGGGTCGAAGGGCCCGGGCGGCGGCGCCGGCCCGCCGCAGTCGGCAGCGCCTGTGGAGTTCGTCGGCAACTGGCGGGTGTACTCCGAAACGCTGTTCTACGACGCCGGCGGCAGCGGAGGCAGCGACTCCAGCGCCTCGACAACACGGGGGCTGAGCCTGAACGACGATGGGACATGGGAGTTCGGCAGCTCGAACGGGGCGTGGCAGATCACCACCATCGACGCCGGCGACTGGAGTCGCTGGGGCGTGGAGGAGTACGGCCCGCAGCGAAAGATAGTCCTGGAAGGCTGGAACGGCGACGTTGGGGACGGTCCCATCGAGGAGTCAGAAGCGGGCGCGGACTTCCTGTGGGTTATCTACCGCGTGGACGAACCGAGTCCCGGCGTGGTGCAGATGAAGTTCGGGCACCCGTAGCGCGCCCACAAGAAAGGGCTCCCGGACCTGCTCCGGAAGCCCCTCTGTGTAGCCTTGTCGCGGGCGCGCGGGACGCTAGTTGGGCGCCGGGTCCAGGAACTGGCGAAGCATCGGGTACATCCGCTCGCGGCGGTCGCCGAGACCGACTACCGTGAGGCGGTGCATGTACTCGTTCACTCGCTTCCTCTGGACGGCTATCGACATCTCGAGCCCCCTGTCGAAGTTCTTGACGCCGCCGCCCATGAGGATCGCCAGCGCCTCGAACAGGACGAAGCCTGAGGCCTCATCCGTGGGGTCAGGCGCTAGGGTAGACTCGACCTTGTCCAGGTAGTGGTGGATCTCCTCACGGCGCCAGGGTTCGGTATCCATGACGTGCTTGAGGTGCATGACGCCGAAGCCCAGGTGGCGGGACTCGTCCTGGCCGCAGAGCCGGAAGATTCGCTTCTCGGCTTCGTTCTGGCCGATGTACTCGCCCATGCGGAACAGCGACTGGACGAAGCCTTCAGCGGCCACGTGCATAATGGCGGACATTTCGGTGAAGTCCTTGGCCTCGATGATCACGCGGAGGCCGTCCTGCGGGAGTGAGGAGAGGAGGCCGCCGCCGTTGGCCAGGGCGCGCTTGCGGAACACGTCCAGATGGCGCGCCTCGTCCATGATCTGGGAGAGGAGGAAGAGCTTGACCTCGTGGTGCTCGCTGTTTATCTGGGGGAGCCACTGAGCAGGCGTGTCGCCGGCGATGAACTCGACCTCGGTCAGGAAGGTGGCGAGCTGGCACATCGCCCGCTCCATGTCGTCTGGAAGGGGCTCGATGCTGTCCCAGGGGATGTCGGTGGCGGAGGACCACTGGCGCTGGACGGCCTCCTCGTAGAGGAGGCGAGAGTTCGCCGAATAGGTGTCCGCCCGGCCGGCATAGGTGACGGGTAGGCGGGGCGCGTCGGGCCGGGCGAAGGCGCCGCGGGGCTTCAGGCTGCGGTTGTCCGTGTGCTCCGGCACGTCCCCGTAGGGGCCGATCTCGATCTCGTCCAGGGTGAGGCCACGCTTGCCGGGCTTGGCGCGCATGCCCCAGTGACTCTCCTCTCCCAGGTTGAGCCAGCTCAGGTCCAGCTGGGGGACCTCCATTTCGCTCCGAAGCTTCTGCAACATATCAACGTCAATAGCCATGCGATAAACCTCCGAGGGATGGATGGCGGCCCGTCGTAAATTAGCAAGTGCTAAGTTAGGTCATTTGTAGCACGGGGCGGCGGCCCTGTCAAGCTGCGGGCGGTGTCCGCGGGCGCTATTGACCGCGGCGGAGCGGCGATGCTAAGTTGCAGACACCTTCTCCGGACTAATCGTACGAATGAGCCCTGAATCGGCCCTCCCAAAACGGACGAACGCCCAGAAGCGAACGCGTCGGGGCCCCCACACGCGCTCGCAGATCATGGACGCTTCGCTTCGCCTGATATCGGAGCGCGGGTTCGCCCGCACCACGGTCCGCGACATCGCCCAGCGGGCGGGCATCACGGACGCCGCCATCTACTACCACTTCCAGTCCAAGCGCGAGATCCTGGAGGCGCTGGTGGAGGAGCGCGGGTTTGTCGCCGGGTTGCAGCAGCTGGAGCGCGTCTCGGCTGACATGCCGCTAGAGGAGACGCTCCTGTGGATGGCCCACGGCGCCATCAATATCATGGACGAGAACCGCGATTTCCTGCGGCTGATCTTCCTCGAAGGTCTCGCCGGTGATGAGTCCGCCCTGGAGCAGTACAGCCGTCTCACCAACCTCTGGGAGAGCGCGCTGACAACGGTGCTGCGGCGCTACGCGGAGAAGGGTGGTCTGCCCGGTGTGACGCCGGAAGCGCTTGCCCGGCAGGTGATCTACCTGATCTTGAT
>JAUYGU010000112.1 GCA_030690405.1 Dehalococcoidia bacterium
GGGGAAAGGAAGCTTCGTGCGGCGCACCGCAGGCACGCCGGAGCTTCCTTTCCTGCGTCGCTGTCTTTTAGCCAGGGGTCATCACCTCTTTGATTGGGGTCTATTTCAGTATAGCAGACGTTGCGTTTTCGTCCGAGGTTCCATGTAACACGTGGGCGGCGAGAGCATCCTTAATTGGTGAACCGAGAAGGAAGGATGGGTTTACCAATTATGGCGATGGCGCAACAGACACGGCAGCACAGCACGGACGCATGGGCAGACCTCAGCGGCCGGTGGTTCTTCGCCTGGCGGATGGCGGCCGCCTGCGAGAGCGCCCTGAGGGAAGTGCACTTCGCCATGGACCAGCCGCGGGAGCCTGAGCGGATGCAGGCCCTGGAGATGGCGAGCCGCCTGCTTCGCAAGGAGCTCGTGCGCTGGGTGCGCCGCGGCGAGGCGCTTGACATGATCGTGGAGCGCCTGCCGAACCACTACGCCTAAGCCCACGCTTTCGCTGATGAGAAGGCCCAGCCAGCGGCTTAGCCTTTCGATCTTCCGTCCCTCTGCCCTACCCTTCGACTGCGCTCGCCGTGCCCACCACCACCTTCGTGCCGTCGTCCTTCTCGCACCACACCTGAAGGTGCGCCCTCTGGCGCGAGCCCTCCGGGGTCCGCGCCGTCACCTCGCCGCGGCACGTCACCGCGTCCGTCTGCCACAGCACGTTGACCAGGTTCACGCTCATCCGCCCCCCCTGCAGCCAGCCGGTCCCGAACCGCTCAGTCATCATCTCCGAGAGGAAGCAGAGCGGCATCATCCCCTGCACAACGATGTCTGGAAACCCCAGCTTGCGCGCCTCCTCTACATCGTTGTGGTAGTTCTTGGAGGGGCCGGAGAACTTCCAACACATCTCAAGCGTGACGTCCTTCCGCGGGCCCGCGATCTCCTCCAGCGCGGCCTCGGAGCCCGTGTCGAAGCGGCGGTCGCTCCGCTTCTCCCGCTCCTTATCGACCACGACTCCCTCCTGCCTGGCGAGCAGGAAGCTCTGATGTGTCCGGCCCCGGTTCAGAATGCGGCCGTCCGGCCCGAAGCACGTCACCTCATTCACGACGTATTCGCGGTCCCGCTTCACGTACCGGTCTACGGTGAGGGCGCGGCTGGTGACCGTCTCCCCCACCATCGCGCGGTGGAAGATCTCCCACTCCTGCTTGGCGTGGAGATTGCCGTAAAGGTTGGGAAGATACCACGATAGGTTCTTGTAGCACTCCGAGTGGAGGATGAGCGCCGGCGCCACCGCTCCGCCAAACGGCGAGTCTCCGAAATACCAGGGGTTCCGGTCGTCTACCGCCTCGGCGTACTGCCGGACCAGCTCCGGCGTGATCTCCACCTCGCGGGCGCCGTAGTCCCGCCCTACGTAGACCTCATCCGTCGTCCCAACCATGACGCTTCGCTCCTCTCGCGCCGGAACGGGCGATTAGACCGTGGCCGGCACTTCGCGCGGCCACAGGTCGTTCCACGGCCGCTCCTGCTCGTAGGCGTGGGAGGCCTGCAAGACCAGGTCGTCGCGGTGGCGCCGCGCCACGATCTGCAGCCCGACAGGCAGCCCGCTGTCCGTGAAGCCCGCCCGCACGGTGGCCGCCGGGTGCCCCGAGAGGTTGAAGGGGTAGGTGAACGCCACCACGTGCAGCGGGTTCTTGACGCGCTTCCCGCCGATGTGCGTCGGCCAGCCGCCACGCGCGTCTATCGCCTCGATCGGCAGCGTCGGTGTCAGCAGCAGGTCGTACTCCTCGAAGAACTCCCACAGCTGGTTGACCAGGCTCGCCCGCACGCGCTGGGCCTTGCCGTACCGGTCAGGCGTGGTCCTCCGTGCCGGCTCCACCCCGCGCAGGAACGCGTGCCCGAACTCCTCTCGGTGTTCGGGCAGCTTCTCACAGATGGTGGCGTACGTCTGGGTGGAAGACAGGTGGCCCCAGACCAGGCCGGGATCGTCGAACACCTTCCCCACCTCGTCGACCCTGTGGCCGAGCTTCTCGAACGCGCGGGCAGCGTTGGCGGCCTCACGCAGGACGTCGGGTTCCACGGCGGCGTAGCCGAGGTCCGGACTCCAGGCGATGCGCAGCCCCTTGGGCAGCCGCTCCAGCACCTCGACGTAGGAGTAGCCGGGGTGCGGCAGAGAGTTGGGGTCGCTCTCGTGGGCCCCGACGACGGCGTCCATATACATGGCGGCGTCCCGCACCGTCCGCGTGATCGGCCCGAAGACGCTGGCGTCCACCCAGCCCAGCATCTGGAACGGGCCCATCGGGATGCGTCCGAAGGACGGCTTATGCCCGAAGCAGCCGGTCCAGCAGGCCGGGATGCGGATGGAGCCGCCGCCGTCGGAGCCGGTGGCCAGCGGCACCATCCCCGAGGCGATGGCGGCGGAGGTGCCGCCGCTGGAGCCGCCCGGCGTGCGCTCCGGATTCCAGGGGTTACGGCTGACGCCGAATAGCAGGTTCTTCGTGAAGGCCGTGTAACCGAACTCCGGCGAGTTCGTCTTCCCCAGCATTATGCCGCCGGCCTCCTTCAGCCGCTCCACCTGCACGGAGTCCCGCTGCGGCCAGTTGTCCTTGAACGGCAGGGAGGCGTGCGTGGATGGGAACCCCTCCGCGTCCTCCAGCTCCTTCACCCCGAACGGGAGACCGGCCAGCGGGCCCACCGCCTCGCCGCGGGCGATACGGTCGGCCGTGGCGCGGGCTTCCGCCATCGCCTCATCCCGGCGCATGGCGATAAAGCCGTTCAGCAGCGGGTTGACCTGGTCGATGCGCTCCAGGCAGGCCTCCATCAGCTCCACCGGGGAAAGCTTCTTCGCGTGTATCGCCTCGGCTAGCTCGTAGGCAGGCTTGAACCAGAGCTCGGACATGGGCACCTCTTCGTATCAGGCCGCTGCATCGGAACGCGTGGTCGCATAATACACCACGGCAGATGAAGGGAAAAGTTCGCGCGATGGCGACGGGAAGCTCAGTCAGGCGCCGAGCCGGAATACCCGGCTTCGGACGCAGACTGCGGCTGCACCTGGGGCGCGGCGTCAGCCACAGGCACCGGCGCCGCGAACGGCCCCAGCCCCCGCTCCCGCAAGCGGAACCACAGGCTCAGCGCGATGTAGACCGTGACGGTCATGCCGGCGCCGGCCAGGATGTCCACTACGTAATGCTCTCCCAGGTAGACCAGGGAGAACGCCATCGCCGCGTTGTACGCCAGGGCCAGAATGCCCAGGAGCCAGTTCGCGCGGAAGGCCATCAGGAGGACAGCGACGCTCACGGCCATGTGCAGTGATGGCATCGCCGCCACCGGGTTGGATGACCTGATCTGCGTCTCGAACTTCGCGTAGAGGTTGACATTCCACTCGCCGCCGACCTCCGTCACTACCTTGTACGTCGGGTCCAGGTGGCCCGTGAGCGACGCCGCCCAGGGCGGCGCGGCCGGGAAGACGAAATAGATGACGAGGCCGGCCATCAGGACGCTGACGAACAGGAGCACGTAGCGCTCAAACAGGTGCCGCTTCCCGAAGAACAGGTGGGCGGCGAACAGGTGCGGCAGCACGAAGTACGACCAGTGCACGTACGTCGTCGCCCGGTCCAGCCAGCTGATGTGCGTCGGGTCGAAGAAGCGGCTCTGGAGCCACACCGTTGGCACCGCGCCGAAGGCCAGGGTCTTGTCAACGCTGATGAGGTCGTCGAAGTGCGTCGGTATCCCTGTCTCGTCGGCGAACGAGCGGGCCACGCTGAAGATCGCGAACCCGCCGATGTACAGCGCCCACAGTCCGTAATCGCTCCTGCTCCGCGCCGACGCCCACGTCAGGGCGATCAGCGCCGCCAGTACGATCGCATAGAGGAAGGGCTCCCGCCGGGGAGTCCTTTCGGTCACGAGGATCACCGTCATCAGGATAACGACGACGGGAGCGGCAATATCCAGTACTTGAGAAAGCCATGCCTGGGGTTTACCGGTCTTCATCCGCATCTACGGCCGCCCGGCGGTTGTTCGTGGGATGATCATAGACCGCGGCGCAGGACCTGCCTCGCCGGCGGTCCGCCTCCTGCACGCAGCGCGGCGGTCGAGTGCCGCTCGTTCCACCCGCCGGGCAGGCGCTCTCCCGCCGTGCTTGTCAGGGCCTTGTTCCCTCATCGCGTTGCGGACAAAGTTCCCGCCATAGCCACCTCTTTAACCAACTAGAAGGAACGGTAGCATCGGACAGGTCTCAAGGTCAACGCGGCGAGGGAAGAATTTTTCGCCGCTGCGCGACGAAATCTCAGTCAGGGCCGTTCGCCGGCGCGGCGTGACGGCGAAGCTGACACGGTGGGGTTGCCCGGCTCGGTGGTGCTGGGGCCGCTGCCGGCCCGCGGCTACGGCAGGTACTGGGCGTAGTACATCTGGAGGTAGTAGGCGCCCTTGCCGTACCCCTTGCCGTCCGGGAAGACCGGCCACAGGCCGCCGCCGGCGTAGCTGGCGACCACCTCGTTGTAGCGCGGGTTGGCGTTGATCGTGTCGATGTACAGGTTCCAGGCCGGAGTCCCGTGCACCCCCGGCACCGGGTCGCAGCCGTAGTTCACGTTCGACGCCCAGACGATATGGTAGACCGCCGGCGTGAGCTCCAGCGAAACGGGGATGTCCTTGTTGCCGGCGGTGTCGGCGGAGACATTCGCGCTGAACAGACGGTTCTTCGGGTAGTGATTACCTTCGATCTCCACATCACTGTACAGGCCGATGTCGATCGTGCAGCCCGCCGCCGCCGGCGCCAGGATCGGCACTCTAATCGAAGTGATCCGTACGGCGGCGCAGATCGGATAGGGCGAGAAGAAGGCCGCGTTCTTGTGGCTGCCCTGGTCGTTGTACCAGCCCACCTGGTCGTAGTTGAAGATCGGGCTGTAGTAGTAGGCCCCCGTCGGCCGGAACGGCTCGTTCTCGCAGCCGTCCACGCCGGACGGCGGCGGCGTTGCACTGGGCGTCGTCGTGGGCGAAGGAGTTGGCGTTGGCGTAGCTGTCGGTGTGGCTGTGGGCGCAGGCGTGGGCGTCGGCGTCGGCGTCGGCGTTGGAGTTGCAGGGGGCGTGGGCGTTGGCGTCGACGCGGGTGTTGATGTAGCTGTCGGCGTAGACGCGCCGCCCGTCGTGTATTCGATCACCAGCTTTGGGCGAAGACTGGTGGAATAATGCTCCTTCGTTCGGAAGGTGACGAAGTCGGACGAACCCTCGCTTCCCCCCAGCCACGTCGACCGCAGGCTGATGGTCAGCCTACCGTCGCCGTTGCTCACCGCCTGCTGGACCATCTGCGTGACCGCCCAGGCGTACCAGCCTGAGTGTGGCACGCTCCCATCGAACGCGACGCTGCTCTCAGGGCTGCCGCTTACCTGGCCCCCCGCAGGCCTCGTGTTCCAGCAAAGCTCTGCCCCGGTGCAGACGTCTCCGGAGCTGCCACCCGCTCCTTCGGTCCACTCCTGGCCGGTGACCGCGTAGGTCGGGTACGGCGTCACGGAGTGGACTCCCAGCGATATCCTGTCGTCTGTCTCAAGCCCGTCCGTGGCGTAGTACAGCTGGAGCGAGGCGTTGGTGACAGTCGCCCCGGCCGGCAATGAGGCCAGCGACCACTTGACGTACGCCTGGCGGTCCCGGCTGATCCCCGGGGCGCCGGCCGACATCTGGTTGTGCGCTCCGTACTCCAGCGCCGGCGAGACCTGGATCACCATGCCGTCATCCACGTTCTGCGTTTCCGGCGTCTGGAGGGTAACCGTCGCCGCTTCCGTCGGCGGCGCGGAAAGGACGACCGCCAGCAATGCCGCGGTCGTCAGAAGCGCGACAATGAAGATGGCTAGTCTGGTTGTCATAGGTTCGTCATTTCCGCGATCGGCTGCTACAGGATTGCAGCGCATCCCCGCGAAGGTCTCGCGTGTCTGCGCTGTTCTCCAAAGTATACGGCGGGCCGAACGCGTAGCGGACTGAGCGGCGGTCTGAATCCGGTCAGAATTGCCCTCTTCTGGGCGTTCAGGCATGCCGAAGGTATGAGAAAGCGCGGTGGCGGGGAATTTGAGCCCCGCCACCGCGCTGCGCCGCGCCGCTATTCGTGAGCTTGCGCCGCCGGCGCTAGCGGCTGGGAAGGTACTGCGAGTAGAACATCTGCAGGTAGTAGCCGCCCTTGTCGAACCCCGACCTGCTGGGCCAGGCCGGCCACAGGCCGCTCCCGTAGTAGCTGGCCTGCGCCTCGTTGATGCGCGGGCTGGAGTTTATCGAATCGATGTAGCGGTTCCAGGAGGCCGTGCCGTGTATGCCGGGCACGAGCGAGCAGCCTGATCGCGTCGAGGTGCCCCATACCAGGTGGTACACGGCCGGCGCCAGGTCGATCGTAACCGGGATGTCGATGTTGCGCGCGACGTCCCCGCGCACGCGGGCCGTCCACAAGGCGTTCTTCGGCCGGTGGTTCCCGTTCACGACGGTGTCCGTGTACAGACCGACGTCAAGCTTGCAGCCGGCGCTTCCCGCTGCCAGTACCGGCACCCTCACGGAGCTGATCCTCACCGCCGCGCAGATCGGGAACGCGGTGGCGAAGGCCGCGTTGTAGTGGCTGTTCTGATCGTTGCGCCAGCCCACCTGGTCGTAGTTGAAGATCGGGCTGTAGTAGTAAGCGCCTGCCGGGCGCGGCGCCTCGCCCTGGCAGCCGGGCACCGTGCTCACCCCGCCGGCCGGCGGGGTTGGCGTCGGCGGCGGGGTCGGCGCCGGTGTAGGAGTCGGCGTGGGCGCGGGCGGCTGGGTCGGGACGGGCGTAGGCGTCGGTGCCGGAGCGGGGATCGGCGTCGTATTCGGGACCGCCGAGCCGAGGAATGAGCAGTCCTGCGTCTCCCGGCCGTTCACCTCCTGCCCCGTGGCGGACCGGAACTGAGAGAGACTGTCGTAACGGTTTCCGGACCACTTCACGAATCGGCCCGTTGAGTCCGTCGTGAAGGCGCAATCGAAGTCGTACTTCGTGCCCGCCGGCGTGGCGTCGCCTGTCTCGATGACGTACCGTCCCACCTGCAGGACGTTGTGGTCAGCGACGATGACCGGCAGGCCGCCGTTCGTCTGCTTGACGCCGTCCCCGCTGGTGTTGACGACATTCCCCCGCAAGTAGACCGTGCCGACCGAGGATACACTGTCACCGATCTTGAAGGCGGCGTTCGCTCCGTAGAAGCCGGTAACACCGTCCAGGATCGTGTTGCGCTCTATGTAGAGGGGGCCCTGAAGCGTGGGAGCGAAGGCGATTCCCAGGGCGCAGCGCTCAATGCGGTTGTCCCTGACGGCGACGTTTATGTTGCCACCTTCCACTTGGATGCCATCATCCCAGCAGTCTGTGACCACGTTGTTCTCGATAACGCTGTCCTTGTAGAAGGAGCCGTAGACCTGGTCCTCCGGCTCGCCGCCCATGCCGTCGAAGCCACCGATGATCGTGTTGCCGGCGATGTGGTGGCCGCCGCCCGTGGCGGTGCCCACGTTCTTGATCCAGATACCGTTCCCGAACCCCAGCTGCGAGCCCGCCAGCTCGACGCGCCGCACAATGCGGCTGTTCACCACCGTCAGCCGTGACCCGCCTCCCCAGGAAGCGATCCCGGCTCGGAGCTGGTCCTGCCCCTCGGCGCAGTTGTAGTCCTGCACCGTCACCCCGTCGATGGTGACGTTGCTGGCGGCGTCTAGGCGTATGCCGGCCTCATTCGCTCTCTTGACACCGACGTCCTTCACGGTGACGTTGGAGGCCGCGATGTGGATGTTGTTCGTTCGTGCGCAGTTGCCGTTGATCCAGACGGGCCCGTCGCCGAACGCCGCCAGGGTAACGGCCTTGTTGAGCTCGACCTGCTCGCTGAACGTGCCGGCGTGGACGAGCACTACGTCGCCGGCCCCGGCGGCCTGGACTGCCGCGTTGATCGTCGAGTAGCCCCCAGCGCCGGCGACCAGTGTGTTGGCGCTGCCCCCTCTGGTCATCACGAAGAGGGCGGCGGCCGCGACTGCCACCAGGGCCAGCGCCCGCACCAGGCCGGCGCTTCTTCCCCGGCGAGAACCGGGGCCGGAGTCGTCCCGGAACACACGGTGTGTCGCGCTGATGCACGGTTCGTGCGAAGAGCTTCCAGCGTCCTCATACATGCGATTGCTCATACTCACTCTCCTTCCTTCCGTCCCCGAGGGCGCGGTGTTTACGGATTATTGACGCAGCGCGCCTGAGCTCCGTTACGGATGTCACAAGCGGCGGGAATCTAACCGGATTCAGACCCCGCTCCGATAGCGCTGCCCCCGCAGACGCGATATCCTTGATTCAGAAGCGGGCGGGCCGTGCTACGCTCCTATCTGACCGCGCCCGTGCGACAGGGGCTGGCGCGGCCGCCAGATCCAGATGCAGGACTCATGCGCGTCACTTTCGTTGAGCACAAGCTGAGCCTTCGGACCGGCGGGGGCTCCAATATGACCCTGCATTCCCTCGCGTCGGGTCTCAGCGAGCTCGGTCACGACGTCACCGTCATCACGGTGTCGCCCGCCATGAACTCGCTCCTGCCGGACCTGCCCTACCGTGTTGTAGAGGAGCGCCTGTCAGACACCTACCTGGACATGCGGCAGCGTCTCATCCTGGCCCGGCGTCTCAAGAGGCTTGAAGACGGCGCCGACCTCCTCCACATCGAAGCCCCCTCCCTGGTCGTCTCGGCCGGCCTGTACAAGCGGCTGGGCGGCAGACTGCCGGTCGTGGCGCGACTGCATAACTACGGCTTCTTCTGCACCAACGTCGCGCGTATGAACTCGGACTGCTACCGCCACTGCTCCCTCCTCGATAGGCTCAGGCACCGGCCGCTGCCGCTGGCCAACCGGCTGCTACTGGCGCCGGCCCGGATCGCCGAGCACTACGCGAGCCTCGCCCTGGTCAACCGGCTGGACCGCTTCCTGGCGCCCAGCCCGGCTGTCGCCGAGATACACTCCTGGTACGGCGTAAACCCGGAGAAGACGACGGTGCTCCCTTCGCCTCTGGACTACGAGTCGCTAGCGAACATGGAGCGGCAAGTCAACGTCTCCGCCCGCGACGGGCAGCCGTTCCGCATGCTCTTCGCTGGAAGGCTCACCCGGGAGAAGGGGGTGGACATCCTCCTGCGGGCGCTGGCTGGTCTGGACTTCCCGGTCGCTCTGGTCATCGCCGGCGATGGGCCGGAGCGCGCCGCCCTGGAAGCGATGTCGGACCGTTTGGGCCTCTCCGCCTCAGTGAGCTTCCAGGGCTGGGTGCCGCAGCAGGAGATCGCGCAGCACTACCTGCAGACCCAGCTATTCGTCCATCCCGTCCGCTGGCCGGAGCCGTCCGGCAGGAGCATCACGGATGCCCTGGCCTTTGGCGTGCCGCTGGTGGTGGCCGGGCTGGGTGGCCCGCCCTGGATAGCCGGCGAGGCTTGCCTGACGTTCAGGCCGGAGGACCCGGACGATCTCGGTGCCAGGATCGCCGCCGTCTACCGGGACCCGGCGCTGGCACAGCAGCTCTCGGCCGCGGGCAGAGAGCGAGGACGTGAGTTCGACCGCGCCTGCATCCTGGAGACGCTGATCGGCGTCTACAACGAGCTGGTGCCCGCGGCGGTCCGCACGCCGGAGCGCTCGCCTGACGCTTCGCCTGGCGCCGGAGCGGACCTAGGTCGTCGCGCCCGGCGCCGCGCGACGGGCCCTGCGCCATCGCCTGACCACGTCCAGGCTCAGAAGCGAGACGACCAGCCCTAGCGGCACCCAGACGTCCTTCTGGACGCCGTACCAGTCAGCCCGTCTCAGCGCCCGCTCGGCGCTGCTCTCTCCGGACTCCCCACCGCTCAGGCGTGACTCAATCAGCGCCCAGCTGTCCGGGCTCAGGGTCCGGCTGGCGCTTCCGGGCTCGCCTGCGGTCGTCGACGCGCCGGGCGGCTTGGGGGTGCTGTTCGACACCTGCTCCCCGGAGCCTGACGTTCCGCCCCCGGAGCCGTCAGACCCGCCGGCGGACGCCGGTGGCTTCGGCGCAGGCGGCGGCGCAGGGGGCGGCGAGCTGCAGGTGCCCAGCCGCGAGTTCACATCCATGCCGATGGCCTGGATAGAGGCCAACGTCTTGTAGTCGTTATCATTATTTATCTTGGCGAAGCGTGTGGTGTCCGTGGTCTTTAGGACGTTGCGGTCGAAGGACGACCCCGCCGGCAAGGGCGCGGTGAACTCGTACACATAGCGGCTGACGTTTAGGCATGAGTCAGTGAACACGATAGGGCTTAGGCCGGGGTTGCTCTGCATGAAGCCGTCGCCCGCCGTGCTGATCGTGTTGCCGGTGATGTAGGCTATTCCTTTGGCGTTGCTGTTCTCCGCGTCGCCGATCTTGAACGCCGCCTGCTGGCCGTAGTCCCCGACGCGCAGGTTCCGGAGCACGTTCCCCTCGATGTAGAGCGGGCCGGTGATGTTGGGCGCGAAGGCGACGCCGATGCCGCAGTCCGTGACGGTGTTGCCCTTCACTCTGACGTTGACGTTGCCGCCCTCCACCTGGATGCCGTCGTCGTGGCAGCCGCTCACTGAGTTCCCCTGGATCAGCGTGTTCTTGTAGACGCCCCCATAGGGCTTGTCCTCCGGCTCCCCGCCGATGCCGTCCCAGCCGCCGATGATCCTATTGCCGGTGAAGGTGTGGCCGCCGCCCTTGCTCGGGCCGTAGTTCTTGACCCAGATACCGTCGCCGTAAGTGTGACCCGTCTCGATGTGCGAGTTCCGCACCGTGAGTGCGGTGCAGCCCCAACAGGCGACACCGGCGCGAAGCTGATCGTTTCCACCGTCGGCGCAGTTAAAGTCCTTGATCGTGACGTTCTCGATGACGATGTTTCTGTAGTCCGCGTCCTTGCCGTCGATTCTGACCGCGGCCTCCTCGGCGTGGAGGAGCGTGTAGTTCCGCAGGGTGACGTTGCTGGCCTGGATCAGGACGTTGTTGTCCGCACCGCAGTCCACGTCAATGGTGGCGCCGTGGCCGTCGTACGTGCCGGGCGTTCTGATCACAAGCGTGGCGGCGGCGGACGCCGGGTCCGCATTCGCCAGGAAGGAGAGGGTTAGCGCCGCCAGGGCGATGCCCGCCAGCGCCAGAGCTGTCGCCGGTCTGGCCCCTGCCCGTCGCCTAACCATAATCACCGTCTTTCAACTATACCACTCAACCAGATACCAATATCGCGGTACAGGCGTTGCGAAACCACCGCACAGACAAGACGCATGAGCGCGGTCCATTGTTACCTGGCCGGCGCCAGCCATCTCACCCGCGCGGCCGCTGGCAAGCGGAAAATCAGACCAAGTTGTGACAAGATTCTTACCGCTGGCCCCAGGGCCGCCTGTTAGTCTGAATCTGCCGGATCGTCGCTTCCCCGCGCCTTGGACGTTATGTCCACTGACCGCGTCCGGCCGGTTCTTCCTGGGGAGGACAGGGATGAAGAGGATATTGGTGACCGGCGCAGGCGGCGCGCCCGCGCTCAACTTCATAAAGTCACTACGGATGGCGCCGGAGCCGTTCCACCTGATCGGCGTCGACTGTGACGTGTACACCCTCGCCCGGGCCCAGATCGATGAGCGCCACCTGGGGCTCCGGGCCTCCGAGGAGCGGTACATAACCGTCCTCAATGATATCATCACCGCCACCGGCGCGGAGCTTCTCTTCGCCCAGCCCGACCTGGAGATCTCCGTGATCTCCGAAAACCGGCAGGACATCGACGCCGCGACCTACCTCCCCGCCGCCCAGACGGTGGAGATGTGCCAGGACAAGTACCGTACCTACGAGGCCTGGCGCAACGCCGGGCTCACAGTTCCGGAGACCCTCCTCGTTGCCTCGCCGGATGATCTACGGTCCGCCTTCGAAGCCTCCCCTCACGTTTGGCTGCGCCCGGTCATCGGCGCCGCCGGCAGAGGCGCCCTCCACACCGAGAGCCTGGACGAGGCCCGCATGTGGCTGGACTTCAACAACGGCTGGGGCCGCTACACTGCCGCGGCCTATCTGAGCCCCGGCTCCGTCACCTGGCAGTCGCTCTGGCGCCACGGCGAGCTCATCGTCGCTCAGGGCCGGAAGCGGCTCTACTGGGAGTTCGCAGATCGCGCCCCCTCCGGCGTCACCGGCATCACCGGCGCCGCCGTGACCGTCTCCGACCCCGTGGTCGACGAGATCGCCCTGCGCGCCATCACCGCCGTCGACGGCAGCCCCCATGGCGTCTTCTCCGTGGACCTCACCTACGACGACGAGGGCGTGCCCAACCCGACTGAGATCAACATCGGCCGCTTCTTTACCACCCACCTGTTCTTCAGCTCCGCCGGCCTGAACATGCCCTACATGCTCGTCAAGCTTGCGTACGGTGAGGAGCCTCCGCCGGTGGCGAGGAAGGTGAATCCTCTCCCCGCGGGGCTGCTCTGGATACGCGGCATGGACATGGAGCCCGTCCTCACAGACCTCGAGACGGTGGAAGGATACCGGCGCGAGTTGGCGGGCAGGCTCAATGGCCGCGGCCTGGCGGAAGGCCTGAAACGTGGCTGAGGCTGAGCCCACCCTTTACCTGGACCTCGACGGCACCCTGCTCGACATCCGATCGAAGTACTACGCCCTGTACTCCCGCATAGTGACCGATCTGGGAGCGCAGCCGCTGTCCCAGGCCGCGTTCTGGGAGCTGAAGCGCCGCGCCGCGCCGTCCGGCTGCATCCTCTCCGGCCTGGACGCCGACGGCCGCGAGCAGTACAGCCGCCGCTGGTTGGCCGCCATCGAGACCCCCGCCTTCACCCGGCTCGACACGCTCCTCCCCGGTGCCCGCGCGGCGCTCGCGGACCTCCGCCGCCGCTCCAGCCTCGTGCTGGCCACCATGCGCCACGACGAGGCCGTGCTGACCGCGGACCTCCGCCGGCTCCGCGTGCATGGGTTCTTCAGCCGCATCCTCACCGCCGCCGGCAGTCCGCCCGGCGACACAGCGAAGGGTGCGCTCATTCGGGAGCAGGCCCCCGTCAACGGCGCCGGCGCCATCGTTGTCGGCGACTCGGAGGCGGACGTAGAGGCGGCCAGAGAGCTCGGGCTCCCCTCCGTCTGCGTCCTCACCGGCATCAGAGACCTGGCGTACCTTGAGGCGCTCCGGCCGGACTTCATCATCGATTCCGTGGCCCAGCTGCCCGCCCTGGTCCGCGCTATCTAGACAGCGAGGATCGTTTGAAGCGGGCGCTCAAGTCTCTCATCAGGTCGGCCGTTCCGCGCAGGTATCACCCGGCCCTGGAGCGGCTGTGGGCGCGTAACCGCTACCTGTTCCTCTTCCCTCTGTACGCGGGCAACCAATTCGCATGTCCGTTCTGCGGCGGCAGGTTCCGTAAGTTCATGCCCCGCGGGCTGCACTTCCCCGTGCTGAAAGAGGAGCGTGTTATCGGCGCCGGGTACCGCCCCAACGCCGTCTGTCCGCGCTGCTACTCGTTCGACCGCGAGCGCCTGGTCTACCTCTATCTAGAGCGGAAGACCGATCTGTTCAGCCGATTGGCCAGGGTCCTGCACGTGGCGCCGGAGGTGAAGTTGGGCCAGGCGCTGATGGCCCGCCCGAATATCGATTACCTGAGCCTCGACCTGGCCGCCGGCCGGGCGATGGCGATGGCCGACATCGCCCACCTGCCCCACGCCGACGGCGCCTTTGACGTCGTCATCTGCAACCATGTTCTGGAGCACGTCCCGGACGACCGCGAGCCCATGTCGGAGCTGTACCGCGTATTAAGGAGCGGCGGCTACGCCATCCTCCAGGTGCCGGTCGCCCTAAAGCTCAACCGCACCTACGAAGACCCAACGATCACTGCGCCTGAGCAACGGGCGGAGAAGTTCGGACAGGCGGATCACGTCAGGCTGTACGGCAGGGACTACCCGCAGCGGTTGGAGCGGGCCGGATTCTCCGTCGAGGAGTACAGCTTCAGGGACGAGTTCGGCGAAGCGTTCGCCCGCAGGTACGCTCTCCTGGACGATGAGAAGCTGTTCGTCTGCCGGAAGCCGGCCCTCAACGGTGGTTAGGCCCGCCGCTCTCTGTCAGGCCGCCGTAATCGGCCGCCGCTGACGGTGTCCCAACCGTCGCGGGCTGGGCAGCGCCTCCACCTGGTCGTTCATGTCCCAGAACTCGTCGGTAAACGTGTAGCCAATGCCGTACTTGGTCATGATCCAGCGCGGCTGGGCCGGGGTGGCTTCGAGCTTGCGGCGCAGGTACCAGATGTAGAGCTTCACCTTGCTCTTATCGCCCATGTAGTCCGGGCCCCAGACCTGGGTCAGGATCTGATCGTAGGTAAGCACCCAGCCGCGCCGCTCCACCAGCAGCGCCAGCAGCTTGAACTCCGTGACGCTCAGGTGGACCGGCCGGCCGTCTATCCGGACCTCAAACCGCTTCCAGTCGATCGTCAGGCCCTCGTGGCGGAAGATCGTTGAGGCAGGGCTGCTGTAGTTGTTGTAGGTCTTGCGCACCACGGCGGCCAGCCGCGCCAGAAGCTCCTCCGCCTCAACCGGCTTCACCAGGTAGCCGTCCAACTGCAGGCTGAACGCCTTCTGCAAGGAGCTCTGGTTGGCCCGCGAAGCGACGAGGATTACCGGGATGTCGCTCAGATCACGGATGCGCTGGACGCCCGCCCAGCCGTCCGAGGCGGCGAGGTCCGCGGCGAACACAACGACGTCAGGGTGGTAATTGTAGAGCCCGCGAAGCCCGCTACTTATGTCCTCCGCACTGATCGCCTCATAGTCGGCCGCATTCAGCCACTCCACCGTGCGCTCCAGGTCATCACGGTCGGAGTCGACTACTAGTACAGTGATCCTCCCTCTCACTGCGGTCCCCCCTTATGGCTACACCCCTCTTGAGATTAGAGTCTTCTCGCCGGTGGTTGCGAATCTCAGACCGGCAAGGGCTCTCTAACCATTAACACCGGTGTGGTGATGTTACATAACACCGGCGGGGTACGCATGTTAGACGGGCGCAACACCCGACTTTTGGTTTGAGCCGCCCCTCCCACCCCATCCTGATGGCGAGACCCAGACCAAAGGCTAGGTCTTGCCATAACGGGCAATCACGACTGTAACTAGTTGACCACTCGCCTGTCAAGATACCTCGCGCTTGTTTGAGGTCATACCGCGCCTCGGCGCCCATTCAAACTGGTTTCCGACAGCATTCAAACGATATATCGACCGCGCTAAGACAACTCGCGGCGCCAACTGTGTGAACATAAGTGCCGAGGCGCCCCGCTTTCCCGTGAGATCTCCATCATGAGTCGTATCTGTATCGTCGGTGCAGGCTACGTTGGCCTGGTTAGTGCCGCCAGCTTCGCAAAGCTGGGGCACGATGTCACCTGCCTTGAGGTCGATGCCGGCAAAGTGGCATCGATCCGGCGCAGCCAGCTGCCGATCAGGGAGCCGCACCTCAGGCCTCTCTGGCAGCACTACCAGCGTACCGGCACCCTGCGGGTCACGTCCGACTACGCGGAAGCTGTACCGGGCAGCGAATTCGTCTTCCTCTGCGTCGGCACCCCATCAGGCCAGAACGGCACCGTCGATCTCCGTGCCGTCGTCGGCGCCGCCGCCGGCGTGATCGAGCAGCTGCGTGCCGCCGACCGCCCCATCATCGCCATCAAGAGCACGGTCCCCGTCGGCACCGTCGAGTTGGTCGAGGCGATCGTCGCCGGTCACCGCCGCCGGGACCGCGCGCCGCAGGTCGTCTCCGTCCCGGAGTTCCTTCGCGAAGGCCACGCCGTGGACGACTTCCTCCAGCCGTCCAGGGTCGTCATCGGTGCCCGCGACGGCGCGGCCGCACGGCGTGTCGCTGAGCTGTTCGGAGGCCTGGACTGCCCGGTCGTCTTCTGCGATTCCCGAACGGCGGAGCTCATCAAGTACACCTCCAACGCCTTTCTCGCCACGAAGATCAGCTTCATCAACGAGATCGCCGAGCTGTGCGAGAGCTACGACGTTGACATCGCGAAGGTCGCCGAAGCGGTGGGCATGGACCCCCGCATCGGCGAATCCTACCTCGCCGCCGGCCTGGGCTGGGGGGGCAGCTGTCTCCCCAAAGACCTCGCCGCCCTCGTCCGGATGGCGTCCGTCCAGGGTGTCTCCAACGGGCTGCTCTCCTCCGTGGGCAGGGTCAACAAGCGGCAGCCCAGGCTCATCGTGGACAAGCTGCGGAGACTCCTCGGCTCGTTTGACGGCGTCACCATTGCTGTCTGGGGGCTCACCTTCAAGCCTGACTGCGATGACATCCGGGAGTCGCCCGCGCTCTCGCTGATCCGCCTCCTCCTGAAAGAGGGCTGCGCGGTCCGCGCCTACGACCCAGTCGCCATGGGCTCCGTCTCCTCCCTCTTCCCGAAAGTGTGCTACGGCGCCGACGCCTACGAGGCCGCCGAGGGCAGCGACGCGATAGTCCTGGCCACTGCCTGGCGCGAGTTCCAGTCGCTGGACTTCCGGCGGCTTCGGGGCCTTGTTCGCAGGCCTGTGCTCCTGGACGGCAGGAACTCGCTTCCCGTAGCCGAGGCCACGAAGGCCGGCTTCACCCTCGTCGGCGTGGGGCGGTCCACCGTCGCCGCCGAGCGGCGCGGCTCCGTCCTGCGCGTCGCCAACATCGGCATGCCGGCTGCCCCTACCGACGGCAGCAGGCCGTCAGCCGGCGCGCTCGGCGTGTCCGTGTTCGAAGAGCTGATCAAGGCGGAGCTGCCATGACGGATCCAGCGCCCGCCGCAAGCAGCCTCCTGATCGCGGCCGCGCCGCCTGCCTGGGGCAGGGTTCAGGTGGCCTTCAAGCGCTCCCTGGACCTCATCGTCGCGCTCCTCGCCCTCATCGTCCTCGCCCCCGTCATGCTGGCCCTCGGCCTGGCTATCAGGCTGGACTCGCCCGGACCTGCCCTCTTCAAGCAGCAGCGGGTGGGCAAGGGCGGTCAGCTGTTTACGACCATCAAGTTCCGCACAATGTTCGTGAACGCCGACGACCGAAGTCACCGCGAGGCCCTGCGAAAGCTCGCTGCCGGCGAGCCCGTCTCCATCGTCAACGGCCGCCCCGCGTTCAAGCCGCCCGGGGATCTGAGGGTCACCCGCATCGGCCGCTTCCTGCGAGCCACCGGCCTCGACGAGCTGCCACAGGCGATAAACGTTGTCCGCGGCGAGATGAGCGTGGTCGGCCCGCGACCCGCTATCCCCTACGAGCTCGAGCTCTACAAGGACTGGCACTACCGCCGGTTCGCCGTGCGGCCGGGGATCACCGGCCTCTGGCAGATCAGGCGTCGCTTCACCACCAACCTTGACGACGTCATCAGGCAGGACCTGGAGTACATCGATTCGTTCTCTCCCTGGCTCGACGTCCGGATAATCCTCGTCACCATCCCGAAGATAGTCTTTCGCGCCTGGTCGTTCTGAAGGGAGTCGCCATGATTGAGGTTGGCATAGCTGGCTGCGGATACTGGGGGAGCAAACATCTGCGTGTCTTCAACGAGCTTCCTGACGCCCGCGTGGCCGCCGCCTGCGACACGGACACCGAGCGGCTGGACCAGATCAGCGTATCCTATCCGCTGACGTTCACCACCCAGGACTACGACGAGATGCTCGCCGGCGATATCCAGGCGGTAGTCATCGCCACGCCGGCCAAGACGCACTTCGCAATGGCCAAGAAGGCCCTCCTGCGCAACAAGCACGTGCTGGTGGAGAAGCCGTTCACCACCACTACCGCCCAGGCGCTGGAGCTGATCCAGCTGGCGGAGGAGAAGGGCCGCACCGTCATGGTGGGGCACACGTTCCTGTACAGCCCGCCCATCAGGGCCCTCAGGAAGCTGATCCAGAGCGGGCACCTTGGCAGGCTTCTCTACATCCACAGCGCCCGCCTGAACTTCGGCCTCCTTCAGCCGGATGTCAACGTCCTCTGGGACCTGGCCCCTCACGACATCTCAATAGTTCTACACTTGATGGGCCAGACACCGGTGGCCGTGGGCGCCAGGGGCATCGGCTATCTCAACCGGCGCCTCTCGGAGGTGGCCCACGCCGACCTCCTGTTCTCGGACAGCGTTCTCGCCCACATCCACGTGAGCTGGCTGGAGCCCAGCAAGGTGCGCCGCTTCACCGTCATCGGGACTGAGCGGATGGCCGTGTTCGATGATCTCGCCAATGGCGAGCCCCTGAAGATTTATGACCGGGAGGTCAAGCTCTCAGCGCAGAACGGCGGCAAGCCGCAGACCCCCACCTACCTTTACGGGGACATCCGTATCCCCCACGTCGGTAATGCGGAGCCGCTCAGGGAAGAGTGCTCAGACTTCCTCCACTGCATCCGCACCGGCAAGGCGCCCCTGAGCGACGGTTGGACTGGGTTGCAGGTTGTCGGAGTGCTGGAATCGTTGCAGCGCTCGCTGGGAAACCACGGCACCATGATGACCGTTGGCTTTAACTCCGCAGAAGACGATGGAGTCCGCCCGTTTACGGCCTCTTCAACTCCCAGAGGATAGGCACCATGACAATAGAACTTGTTGACCTGAAGCAGCAGTACCAGTCCCTAAAGGATCAGATCATTCCCCAGATCGAGCAGGTGCTCAGCGGAATGAAGCTGTTCCTGGGGGAGAACGGCTACCAGCTGGAGGAAGAGTTCGCCCAGTACTGCGGCAGCCGCTTCGGCATAGGCGTGGGGTCGGGCACGGATGCCCTCTACCTCGCCCTCCTGGCGACAGGCGTCGGGCCCGGGGACGAGGTCATCACCGTGTCCCACACCTTCATCGCCACCGTCGAGGCGATCGTCGGGACCGGTGCGCGCCCCGTCTTCATTGACATCGACCCGGCAACCTTCAACATGGACGCGAGCCAGCTCGAGGCCGCCGTGACACCCAGGACGCGCGCGGTCATCCCCGTCCACATCTACGGTCACCCGGCGGACATGTCGCCGGTCCTCGCCGTCGCCCGCAAGCACAGGCTCCTCGTCGTCGAGGACGCCTGCCAGGCCCACGGCGGCGAATACCGTGATGCCAGGGTCGGGTCGATGGGGGACGCGGCGGCGTTCAGCTTCTATTACTCCAAGAACCTCGGCGCCTACGGAGAAGGCGGGATGGTCGTCACCAAGGACCGCGACATCGCCACCAGGGTCCAACTCTTGCGCAACCACGGCGCCAAAGACCGCTACCACCACAGCATCCAGGGCATCAACTCCAGGCTGGACGAGGTCCAGGCCGCCATCCTGCGTATCAAGCTCCCCCACCTCGATAGCTGGAATACGATGCGCCGCACCTGCGCGCGGCACTACGACCAGCAGCTCGCCGAGATCGATCAGGTAGTCACGCCCCAGGAGCAGCCCTACGCCAAGCACGTCTACCACCTGTACGTCATCCGCGTTCGCGACCGCGATGGCCTCCAGCGCTGGCTGAAGTCGCACGGCGTAGCCACCGGCGTGCACTACCCCGTGCCCTCCCACCTGCAAGAGGCGTGCAGCGCCTACGGCTATCTGGCGGGCTCACTGCCCGTCACCGAGGCGTTCGCCGATCAGGTCCTGTCCCTGCCCATGTACCCGGAGCTGACAGTCGATCAGATCAGCTACGTCTGTCAGACGATTCGCGATTATTTCAAGCGGAGCCGGCGGATGCGGCCCGTTCCGGCTTCCTCAGCAGTCCAAAGGATACCGTCATGATTCCTGAAACCTACTGGCTTCTTCTCCGGCGCTGGATCTGGCTGATCCTGGGGTTCGCCGTCGTGGGCGCGGTCGCAGGCTTCGCATTGATCCCCATTGGCTTTGGCCAGTCCTCCACATACAGCAGCAGCGTCACCCTGGGCCTCGCCCGATTCGTATCGTTCAGTGGCACCGTCTCCGCCGGTAGTGCGAGCGACGAGGGCGCCCTCCTGGGCGAGTACACGGTCACGATCGCCGAGCTGGCCAAGACGCCACAGTTCCAGAACCGCCTGCGGAAGGCCCTGGAAGACCAGGGTCTGAAGATAACGGAGCCGGAGCTCGCGAAGAAGGTGAAGGTCGTCCCAGACAAGGCGCTGTTCCGTGTCACGGTGCTGGCCACCTCATCCAACGCCGACACGGCAGACCTCCTGGCCCAGACCGCCACGGACGTCCTCAAGGCTCAGATCTCGGGCGAAGAGCAACGCATAATAGATAGCCTCAACGTGACTATGGAGCAGCAGCGCACAGAGCTCTTGAACCGCCTGGCGGCGCTCTCCCAGGCGCGGATTGACGCCCTGAGCAAGCTCAAGGCTGAAGCCGTCCGGCAGGCCCTTGACGAGCTGATCCGGACCGGGGCCGTCACCACCAGCACCGCCGCCCTGACTCCTCGCTTCAAGGATATCCTCCTGAGCCTGGCCGTAATCACCGGAGATCCCCAGCTGGCCGTGGTCAACTCCGAAACGGCAGCGCTGGAGGCGGAGCTGGGCGACGTGTCGAAAGCCCAGGAGAGCTTCGCTATCGACCTCCTCCGCTGGGGCCAGCCCCTGTTCGTCCTCAATCCCGCCGATACCGTGCTAACCGAGCCGGAGCGCGGCCTCCGCAAGCGCGACATGGCGGTCCTGGGTACCGTCGGCGGCCTCATCCTCGGCTGGATGACCGCCAACGTGGCGGAGCAGCAGGGCCGCAACGGCCGTAAGCCGGAACGCCCGGAGCGCGGGTCCGTCAAGCACTAGAGTTGGCATTGGCATGCAGACCATGAGTGCGCCTGTGCTCGTCACCGGCGGCGCCGGATTCATCGGCTCTCACCTGGCGGAACGCCTCGCCGCCGGAGGCTGGAGGGTCGTCTGCCTGGACGCCTTCGATCCCTACTACCCGGAAGAGGCCAAGCGGGACAACCTCCGCCAGGCGCTGGCGGCCGGCGTCGTCTCCCTCCGGGAGGCCGACATCCGTGATACGGATGCTCTGCGGCGCGTCTTCAGGGAAGAGGAGGTCCAGACGGTCGTCCATCTGGCCGCGCGCCCGGGCGTCCGGCCCTCCCTGGAGGACGCGGCCACCTACCTGGACATCAACGTGAGTGGCACCCTGAACCTCCTTAACGCGTGCCGGGAGTTCGGCGTGCCGCGCTTCGTCTTCGCTTCCTCCTCCTCGGTCTATGGCCAGATCGACACGCCGGCGGCCCACGAGGACTCGACCCCCTGCCGGCCCCTTTCGCCCTACGGGGCGTCCAAGGTAGCCGCCGAGGCGCTGTGTTCCGCCTACGCCAACGCCTTCGGCATCACGACGATCGCTCTCAGGTTCTTCACCGTGTACGGCCCGCGCCAGCGGCCGGACATGGCCATCTGCCGCTTCACCCGGCTCATGGCCGAAGGACAGGAGGCCCCCATATACGGCGATGGCAGCAGCCTCCGTGACTACACCTTCGTCTCCGATACGGTGAGCGGCCTGGAGGCGGCCACGACCCTGCCCCTGGGGGGGCTTCACGTCCTGAACTTGGGCCAGGGCCGTCCCGTGAAGTTGGACCGCGTCGTCCAGCTCATCGAGCAGAACCTTGGAGTCAAGGCGCGGCTGAACTTCCTGCCGGCGCAGGTGGGTGATCCGTCCCGGACCTGCGCCGACGTGAGCAAGGCCGCGGCTGTGCTGGGCTACAGTCCCACCGTATCTATCGAAGAAGGCATCGCAGCATATGTGCGCTGGTTCAAGGAGAGGCATGGCGTCCCTAGCCGGATTCATTAGGTCTGTACGGTCGCAGTCGGTCGAAGACCTGCCGCTGGCCAGCAGCGCCTTTCTCACCTTCGTCACGCGCGGCGCCGGCCTCGTGCTCACCGCGATTGCGGGCATCGTCATCGCCCGCTCCCTGGGACCGACCGGCCGGGGCATCTACGGCCTCGTCACCTCCACCGGCCTCCTGTTCGCGGCATTCGCCGGGCTCGGCATCTCCTACGCCGGCATCTACCTCGCCGGCCAGAAGAGGTTCGAGCGCCAGGTGTTGCTCTCCAACACCCTGGCCTGGGCTCTGGTCATCAGCTCCCTCTGGGTTGCGGGTGTAATTCTCATACGCGCCTTCAACCGCAGCTTCTTCGATACCCTTGGAGAGGGCCAGCTAGCCATGGCCGTGATGGGCGGCGGCGTCATCCTCCTGATCGCCGTCGCCAAGGATTTCCTCCTCGCCCACGGCGACGTCTGGGCGTTCAACGCCGTCCAGTTCATCGAGTCCGTGTCCCGGCTGGCGTTCATCCTGGCCATCCTCGTCTTGTTGGGCCTGACCGATACCGCCGCCGTTGGCGCCTGGTTGCTCGCCCTGCTCGCCACGGCCGGCCTCGCCGTGTTCAGCCTGGCCCGATACGCCCGCATAATGCCCGCCATCAACATCAAGGCGCTCACCGCCCAGCTCTCATACGGCATCCGAGGCTATATGGGATACGTGTTCCAGGCCGCCAACCACCGGCTGGACGTCTTCTTCGTGGCCTACTTCGTGGGGCCCGCCGCCGTCGGCTACTACGCCGTCGGCTTCGGCGTCGCCGAACTGCTCTGGGAGATCCCCCTGGCGCTGGGGACTGTCCTCTTCCCGAAAGGCGCCGCCCTCGACGCCCGCACCAACTCTCGCATGGCGGCGTCCATCTGCCGCAGGACACTTTTCCTGACCGCGATGGGCGTGATCGTCCTTCTGGCGCTCGGCAAGTTCGTCATTACGGGCCTCTACGGCTCAGAGTTCCTACCCAGCCTCACGCCGTTCTACATCCTCTTGCCCTCAGCCCTCTTCTACACGATTCACAAGGTTCTGGGCAGCTCTCTGGCGGGGCAGGGAGTCCCACAGGCGACCCTGTATGGTGGGATTATTTCCGTTCCCGTGATGGTCGCTCTCAACGTCATACTGCTCCCCCAGATCGGTATCAAGGGCTCGGCCATCGCGTCGGACGTCGCCTACGCCATCAACGCCGGCGTCGTACTGTTCATCTTCCGGCGCGTAGCCCGCCTGTCCCTGCGGGAGACGCTCCTGATCACCCGCGCCGACCTAGCGGAGTCCGTCCGGACGGCCTACCGGATGGTCGCAAGGGGGCAGACGTGAGCCGGGAGTATGTACGGCAGGAGGGTGAAAGTGTGATGGAAGGGGCGGACCCGTGCTGAAGTCGCTCGCCTGGCCCGGGCGGGGGCAAGACGCGTCCGGGGACAACCTCCCCCCGAGCGCCGTCGCCGCGAGACCGGCCGCAAGGGCCGTCGCGGACGCGCAGCCGAAGGGCTTCCCCTGGGTCGGCGTGCTGCCGCTGGCGCTCATCCCTCTCTTCGGGACGACGGCCGGCGGCATGGACCGCATTCTCCTGATCATGGAGGCGATATTCTTGTTCCTGGGCGTCCGCAGGGGCATCTGGGTGCTCGGCGCCATCATCGTCTCCGAGTTCACAATCAGCAACTACCTGTACATCTTCAGCGAAAGTGTGTGGATAAGCAGCCGCCTGGTGATCGTTATGGCGTCGGTGCTCATCGTCGCCCCGCACATCATCCGCCGGCCGGATCTGGGCCCGGCCGCCCGGGGCATGATGGTGATGGCCCTCGCCTTCGTCGCCCTAACAACCCTGGCCGACGCCGCGTACGCCGACGGCAGCTACGTGTTCCAGTTCTTCCGCTATATCGTCACCGGCGTCACGGTGCTCGCTCTCCTCCCTGCTCTCGTGACCAGCCGCGACGACCTCCGCGATCTCGCCCTGGTCGCGCTGACGGTGGCCGTGGCCTCCGCCCTCGTGGCCCTGCTGCAGCACTATCACTACAAGGGCGCCCCGATCTACCAGGGCGTGCCGCACACCGGCGCCATCAGCCGCTTCGAGTCCTGGGAGGGGAGATCGCTCGGCCTCTCCGAGAGCCCCGTGTACCTGAGCAACGTCCTCCTGGTGATGCTCTTTCTCCTGATGGGCGTCCTCATCTCCGCAAACCTTTCCACGAAGTCACGGCGGGTGCTGGGCTTCGCTCTTGTCATTCTAGCCCTGGGGCTCTACCTGACTTACACGCGGTCGTGGTCATACAGCGCCGCCCTGGCCCTCCTTCCCACAATCCTGATCTATCGCGGCCGCTACCGGCGCGAGTTCTGGCTCCTGGCCATCATGGCCGGTGCCATCTTCCTCTATTACAGCGATTACCAGGGCAGCCGATATACGCTGGGGCCGGGCTCAGAGAGCAGCGCCGCCGCCAGGCCCGTCCTCTGGAGCGCCGGCCTGAATATCGCCATGGACCACCCGTTCCTCGGCGTCGGCCATAATAGCTTCCTCGAGCTCTCGCCGGAGTACGCCTCCGCCAACCCTGCGCCCACCGGCACCGAGGCGAAGAGCGTGCTGGGCGTCTACACGCCCCATAACGATTTCCTCAACGTCTGGTTATCCTTCGGCGCCGCCGCCCTGTTCTTCTATCTGGCGATCATCGTGCTCTCCGTCAAGAACTTCGTGGAGGCCTACTTCCAGACCAGCGACTCATTCTTGAAGGGCGTGGCCATAGGCGGCATGGGCGCGCTCCTCGCCTTCGAGACCAACTCCTTCTTCCACAACTTCTTCGATAGCACGCTCACCCTCTGGCTCCTCGCCGGCCTCTCCCTCGCCGTCGTCAAGCTCGTCAACCTGAAACCGACCGGAGAGCCGCAGTGGTGACCGGCCGCCCGCTGACCGTTGCGCTGCTGGTGAACGACCTGCGCATGGGCGGCGCCGAGCGCCAGCTCGTCGAGCTCGCGAAGGGGCTGGACAAGACGCGCTTCCGCGTCCTTGTCGTTACCCTGTACTCGGGCGGGCCGCTGGAGGATGAGCTGCGGGACCGCGACGACGTGACCCTCATCTCGCTGGAGCGCAGCGGCAAGTACGATTTCCGCACCGTGCTCCGGCTGGCCTCACTGCTCCGCCGCCAGCGCGTGGACGTCATTCAGCCGTTCCTCACGCCCGCCACGCTCTTCGGTCTGACCGCCGCCCTCCTGGCCCGCACGCCGATCAAGATCGCCACGGAGCGCTGCGGCCTCCGCCTGAACACCCACCTCGGCAACCGCGCCTACCGCTTCGCAGAGGACCGGCTCACCCGCTTCGCTGACGCCGTCGTCCCCAACAGCGAGGCCGGACGCGAGTACGTCCTATCGCGGGGGATCGCTCCCCGGAAGGTGCGCGTCATCTACAACGGCGTCAGCCCGTCCCGAACTGACCTCGCCCCCGGCGAGCGGGAAGCCGCGCGCGAGGCGCTGGGCGTGCCGCCTGAGGGTGCACTGGCGGGCATCGTGGCCAGCCTCCAGACCGCCAAGGACCACGAGACGTTCCTCCAGGCCGCCGCCATCGTGCGCCGGTCGCTGCCGGACGCCAGGTTCGCCATCGTCGGCGACGGCCCGCTGCGGGCGCAGCTGGAGCGGCGATCCCGTGAGTTGGGCCTCGATTCCTGCGTCAGCTTCGCCGGCCAGCAGCTCAGGGTCGCGCCCTACATCGCCGCCTTCGACGTCGCCGTCCTATCGTCCTGCGACCACGAAGGCTGCTCCAACTTCCTGCTGGAGGCGATGGCGCTCGGCCGCCCCCTCGTCGCCACCGACGTCGGCGGCAACGCCGAGCTGTTCACCGCCGGCCGGGCCGGGTTCCTCGTCCCGCCCAAAGAGCCCGGGGCGATGGCCGCGGCGGTCCTCGATGTGCTTCAGAACACCGAAACAGCCTCGCGCATGTCGCGGGAGTCCCTGGACGCCTTCAGCGGGCGTTTTACATTGGGAGGCATGGTGCGCGCTTACGAGGATCTCTACCTGGAGCTCTGGCAGCGGAAGTCTCTCGCCCGCGGCGGGCGGCCCGTCGCGGAGCCGGTCCGCGGGCCGGGGACGCCCGGGAGTGAGCTGTGAGCGCCAAGGCGACCGCGCGGGTCTGCGTCGTGTCCGAAGACCTCGGGCTGCCCCTCGACGAGGGGATAAAGAAGTTCGCGGTCTCGTTCCTGCGCGCCCTCTCCGGGCACGCCTCCGTACTCGGCATCTCCACCGACGGCTCCGGCGCTCTCCCGGAGGGCGCCGTGCGCGCCCCGGCGAACCGCCTGTTCCTGGGCAACGCGCTCCGGCGCAGCCTGGCGTCCTTCGCGCCGGACGTCATCTGTTACGTGCCCTCGGCTTCTTGCACGGCCTTCAGCTTTCTGCGCTCGCGGCTGCTCAAGCTCTACCGGCCGCGGGCAGGCGTCGCCATGGTCGCCCTTCAGGGCCGTACGCACGGCGTCGTGGGCCGGCGGCTCATCCCGCGCATCCAGCCCGACTACCTGTTCGCCCAGAGCCAGACGACGATCGATGAGCTAAGCGCCGCCGGCGGCCGCGCCCGCTTCCTCCCCTCCGGCGTGGACATCGATACGTTCCGGCCTGTGACTTCGCAGGAGAAGGCGGATCTCCGCCGCAAGCACGGCCTGCCACCGGACGAGTTCCTGGTGCTGCACGTGGGCCATGTGAAGACCGGCCGGAACGTCTCTTTGCTGGGCCGGGTCGCGAAGATAGGGCGGCCGCTCCTGGTCGCCGGCAGTAGCAGCGGCCAGGACGCCGTCCTGCGCCGCGAGCTGGAGCTCGCCGGCGTTACCATCATCGACCGCTACGTCGCGGCGGTGCAGGAGCTCTACCAGGCCGCGGACTGCTACCTCTTCCCCGTGCAGACGCCTGGGTCGGCGATCGACGTGCCGCTCTCCGCCCTGGAGGCGATGGCCTGCGACCTGCCCGTCGTCGCATCGCCCTTCGGCGGCCTGCCGTTGATGTTCGAAGAAGGGCCGGGGTTCCAGTTCGCCGATGGCGATGAGCGTCTCCTGGAGGCGCTGGCCCGCGTTAAGGAGACCGCCGCCGGCGGCGCCCGCCGGATGGTGGAGCGCTACTCCTGGCGCGAGGTGGCCGCCCGCTTCCTGACTGCGATCGAAGAGCCTTCCGGGGTAAGCGAGTATGCAGGCGTCGTCACTCTCTAACGACACCGCGCTCCTGCCGGCGCTGCTCAACGGCAACGGCCGGTCGCCGGGGCGTGTCCTCTCGCCCGAGGGCGTCGCTCCCCTTCTGCGGGTGCTGAGGGAGAACAAGTTCCCGCTGCTGGCGCTGGCCGCGAAGAAGGACGCTTCCGAGACGCTCGCCGATTCGCCGGACTGGCGTGACGCCATTGAGGCGGACACACTCGAGTACAACGGCCAGCGCGAACAGTACGTCGCGGTAAGGCGCGCCTGGGCCGCCGCCGGCATCCCCTGCATCATGATCAAGTCCGCCGGCACCTACCCCGCCTTCCCCTACACCAGCGATAACCTGGACCTGCTGGTCCAGCGCGACCGCTGCGCCGAGGCCAGGGCCATCCTGGAGGAGCTCGGCTACGTCTGGCTCAGGAACATCGACGAGTCCCATAAGTACCTGTTCCGCAAGTTCCACCGCGGCCGCTCGGTTTCCGCCATCCACGTCCACTCCTGGGTGGGATGGGACGCCGAGTTCATGGAGGACTCGATCTGGGACGGTGCCGTCGTCTCAGACGATGATCCGGAGGTCACCGTCCCCTCGCCCGCGGACTCCATCCTGGTGAACGCGGGCCACGCCTTCTACGAGAACAAGCGGTTCTCGCTGTACGACCTCGAGAAGATTCGGGCCTGCTGGGCGACGCCGGAGGTGGATTGGGGTTATGTCGAGTCTGTCGCCCGCCGCAGGGGCTGGCTGAACGGCCTGCATTTCGCCCTGCTCGTCTGCGCCAGGCTGGAGCGCGACCTCTACAGCGCTTCCACGGTTCCGCCCGGCCTCGTGGAGCGCTGGCGGGCGGGCCTGCGGAGGTCCCGGCTGGCGCACTGGTACTGGCGGCGCATCGAGCGCCGCGGCACCACGGCGCTGCCCTTCCGCGTCTCCTTCGCCTTCAGCAAGGCGCTCTACTACCAGAAGGTTCTGCGCGACCAGCACGATCGCCCCCTTCGTAGGCTCTCCAACCTCCTGCACACGTTCGCCTGGGGGTTCAAGCAGAAGTCCGGCTTCCGGCCCCAGCCCGGCGAGCTGGTCTCCCTGGGTGGCCTGGATGGCTCTGGCAAGACGTCTCACGCAGAAGCCCTCTCGGAGGCGCTGACGGTCTCCGGCATCGCCCACCGCGTCGTCTGGAGCCGCCGCGGCTGCTCCCCCCTCTACCGGCTCGTGAGCAGGGTCGCGAAGGCGGTCCTCCGCCCGCGCCGCAGCCCGTCCGTCCACGGGGACGGCTCCGGCGGCCTTGTCACAAGCGAAGGCCGTGGCCTGCGGGCGTCGCTCGCCCAGATAGGCTGGGCCTGGTTCAACGTCTTCGATATGTTGGCCGTCTACTTCTTCCGGGTTCGGCTGCCCCTTCTAAGGGGCAAGGTGGTGATCTGCGACCGCTACGTCCACGACGCCGCCGTAGAGCTGAGCCACCGTCTGCCGCCCGGCAACCGGCTGGCCCGCGCGCCGCTGGGCCTGCTCTTCGCGCTCTCCCCGAAGCCGCGGCAGACCTATCTCCTGGACGTGGAGCCGGAGGCCGCCTTCCAGCGTACACCGGACAGCCCGTCGCTGGCGGAGCTGCGGGAGCAGCGGGAGATGTACCTGGAGTTCGCGCGAAAGCACGGCCTGAGCGTTCGCGACACCGCCGCCGGCTTCGCCGAGACCAACGACGCGCTGGTCCGCGAAGTCCTGCGCGGGTACGAGAGCCGCTTCGACACGTTCCTCAACGGCTTGATGCTGTCCAATCCCAGGCAGCTCGTCCGGCACGAAGACCGTACCCGCGGCAGGGATGGAGGACCGGCATGAAAGTGCTGGTCGTCACCAACATGTACCCCACCCCGGACCGGCCCCACTTCGGCGTCTTTGTGAAGGACCAGGTGGAGTCCCTGCGGGAGCAGGGCGTGGACGTCGATGTCCTGTTCATGGACGGCAGGCGCAGCAAGCTGAACTACCTCTGGGGTTTCCCTCGCCTCTGGAAGCGAATTCGCGGCGGCGGCTACGACCTCCTCCACGCCCACTACGTCTTCTCCGGCCTTGTCGCTCGCGGGCAGTGGCGCCTGCCTGTCGTGCTCACTCACCACGGGCCGGAGGTGTTCATGACCTGGGAGTCCCGCCTCTGCCGGTTGACCCGGAGATGGTTCGACAAACTCATAGTCGTCTCGCCGGAGATGCAGCGGCGGCTGGATGTGCCCCATGCGCAGGTCATCCCCTGCGGCATCGACACCAACCGCTTCCGGCCGGTGCCCCAGGACGAGGCGCGCCGGTTGGCCGGCCTGCCCGCCGCCAAGAAGATCGTCCTCTGGGCCGGGGAGCACCAGCGCCCGGAGAAGCGATTCGACGTGGTCGAGGCGGCGATGAAAATCCTTGCCGAGCGTGACCCCTCGGTCGAGCTGGTGCGGCTGTCCGGCCGCCCGCACGACATCGTCCCGACGTTCATGAACGCCTGCGATGTCCTCCTCCTCACCTCCGACGCCGAGGGCTCGCCCATGGTGATCAAGGAGGCGATGGCCTGCAACGTGCCCGTCGTCTCCACTTCGGTGGGCGACGTGCCGGAGGTCATCGGCGGCACGGAGGGCTGCTTCATCTGCAGCCAGGACCCGGTGGAGGTGGCCGATAAGCTCCAGCAGGCGCTGGCCTTCGGCAAGCGCACCAACGGCCGCGATGCCGTCCTCCCCATGGACCTGGCGGAGATCAGCAGACGGATCATCGCGGTCTACGAACAGGCGCTTGGTCAGTCCCGGAACGCCGTCCAGGCATCGCCCGTGCCGTAGAGGCCCGCTATGAAGCGCATCTGTATCATCCGCCAGAACTACTTCCCGGCGGAGGCGCACGTTCGTAAGAACGTGGACGCGCTGACAGCGGCCGGCTACGCGGTGGACGTCGTCTGCCTGCGCGAGAAAGGCGAGCGCGCCAGGGAGCCCTACGGGGAAGGGATGGTCCACCGTCTCCCTCTCACGCGCCGCCGCGGTGGCCCCCTCCGATACGCCTTCGAGTACGCCGCGTTCATGGCGATGGCGTCCCTTCTCGTCTCCCGGCTCGCCCTGCGCAGGCGTTACCGCATCGTTGAGGTGTACAACCTGCCGGACTTCTTCGTCCTGGCGGCGCTCGTCCCCAGGCTGCTGGGCGCCCGCGTCATCCTCTACCTGTTCGAGATGATGCCGGAGCACATCGCTGACCAGTTCGGCCTGCGCCCCGGCGGAATGCCCGTCAAAGCCCTGCGCCTCCTCGAGCGATGGAGCGTCGCCTTCGCCAACCGCGCCATCGTCGTCGGCCCCTACGATAAGGGCGTCCGGGAGCGGCGCGGCGTCCCCGCGGCGAAGCTCGCCCTCGTGATGAACGTCCCGGAGGAGGGGCTGTTCCGGCCGGCGCCGCCGCCCGAGCCGGAGGGCGGCGACGCCTTCCGCGTCATCACCCACGGCAGCCTCCTCAAGAGGTACGGCATTCAGACGCTGATCAGGGCGGTGCCGCACCTTCGCGACCACGTGCCGGGCCTGGAGGTCTGGATCGTCGGCGCGGGCGAGTACCGCGAGGAGTTGGAAGCCCTCGCGAAGGAGCTGGGGGTCGAAACGCAGGTGCGATTCACCGGCTGGGCGCCGATCGAGGAGGTGCCCGCCCTCATCGCCCGCTGCCATGTGGGCGTGGTCCCCATGCTCGCGACCTGGATGCTGCCGAACAAGCTCTTCGAGTACGCCGCGATGGAGAGGCCCATCGTCGCCTCCGCCGTGCCGTCCATACAGGCCCTCTTCCCCGGCGACAGCGTCCTCTACTTCCCGCCCGGCGACGCGGAAGCCCTGGCGCGCTGCCTCGCCGGCCTCTACGCTGACCCGGCCTTGCGCGCCCGCCTCGCCGCCAACGCCCGTCGCGTCCTGGAGCGGCATTCCTGGCAGGAGATGCGCGAGGTCTACATCCGCGCCCACGATGACCTTCTGTCCGCGCCCGCCGGCAGGCACGCCGTCGCCGGCAGCGAGCGGAGCGGAGACACGCCGCCATGAACCTGGTGCGCTACCTGATGGAGTCAAGGGGGCCCGTGAACACCCTCCGCCGCCTCCCGGCCATCGCGCGCCGGTTCGGCCTCTCGCCGGACCGCATGGAGCGCGCCCTCCAGGATTTCGCGGGCATCGCCCAGGGCTACGGCTGCACGCCCACCCTGGCCGTCACCGCCGTCCTCCTGGAGCGCTACCCGGACGTCTTCCGCCGGCTGGACGGCGCCGCCGAGCTGGCGGTGCACGGCTACGTCCACACGGACTACAGCCAGCTTGACGAGGCCGCTCAGAGCGAGCACATGGAGCGCGCCCTCAGCGCCTTCCGCAGCCTCCAGATCTCGCCCGACGGCTTCCGCTGCCCCTACCTCCGCTGGAACGAGGATTCGGTCCACGTGGCGGCCCGCTTCGGGCTCGTCTACGGGAGCAACCGTGCCCTCGCCTGGGACGCTATAGGCCCGGACGACGTGGAGCCGCAGGCCTGGGAGGCGTACCAGAAGGGGCTGCGGCTGTACAGCGCCAGCGAGGCCGCCGGCCGCCTCAGCCTGCCCTCGCGCATCAACGGACTGATCGATATCCCCGCCTCGCTCCCCGACGACGAGGCGATGGTCGACCGCCTCGGCCTCGAGAGCGTCGACCGCGCCGTCGCTGTCTGGACGCGCATGCTCGACATGGTGTACGAGCGGGGCGAGGCGATGACCCTGATCCTCCACCACGAGCGGGTGGCGCTGCTCCGGAACGCCCTGGAGGCCGTCCTGCAGCGGGCCCGCGCGCAGGAGCCGCCGGTCTGGGCGGCGCCCCTGAGGGAGGTCGCGAAGTGGTGGTCGGACCGGCTCGCCTGGCGCCTCGACCTGGAGCGCGAGGGCGAAGGGAGCTACCGGCTGTCCGGCCCGGACGCCGAGAGCGCCGCGGTGATCGTCCGCGGCGTGGAGACGGACCCGCCCGGCCGGCCCTGGTACGGCGACTACCGTCTGCTGCCCGCCGCTGGCTTCACCCTGCGCAGCCAGACTCCGCCCGTGATCGCGGTGGAGGAGAGCTCCCCCGCCGCCCTGGCGGACTACCTCCGCGAGGAGGGGTTCGTCGTCGTGCAGGGCGGAGCGGAAGGCCTGCGCGTCGGCGGCTACAGCACCTTCGGCGAGGACGACAAGCGCGCGCTCCTGGACTTCATCGAGCAGAGCGGCGCTCCCCTCGTCCGGCTCTGGCGCTGGCCGAACGGCGCCCGCTGCGCCCTTTCGGTCACCGGAGACGTAGACGCGATGACGCTAATGGATTTCCTCCGCCGCCCCCTGGAAGTGTGAGGCGTGGCCGCCGTTCAGGTGATCGACCCGCGCTCCAACCCGGCCTGGGACGAATTCGTCTCGACCCACCCAGAGGCGACCGTCTTCCACACCGCCGCCTGGGCCGCCGTCCTCTGCGAGACGTACGGCTACCGGCCCCGCTATTACGTCTTGGCCGAAGCCTCCGGCGCCATCGCCGCCGCGCTGCCCATGATGCTCGTCAGCAGCCGTCTCACCGGACGCCGGCTGGTCGGCCTGCCGTTCAGCGACCTCTGCCCTCCGCTGGCGCTCCCCGGCGTCGACGCCTCCGCCCTGGTCGGGGCGGTTCTCCGCGACGCCGCTGCCGGCCGCCTCTCCTACGTGGAGGTCCGCGGGCCCTCGCCGCTGCCGTTGGAGGAGCACGGCTTCAAGAGCGCGCCCTGGTTTCTCCGCTACCTCGTCCCGCTGGACGCGCCCCTGAAGGAGCTGGAGTCCCGCTTCCACCCTTCGGCCCGCAGGGGAATCCGCAAAGCGGAGAAGGAATTGGTGCGCGTGCGCTGCACCGGCAGCGCCGAAGACCTGCGCCGCTTCTACGACCTTCACCTCGAGACCCGCCGCGGCCACGGCCTGATGCCGCAGCCGCGCCGCTTCTTCCAGCGGATTCACGAGCACTACCTGGCGACCGGGGAGGGCTTCCTCCTCGTCGCCGAGGCCGACGGCCGCCTGATCGCCGGCGATCTCCTGCTCCGGCACGGACGGACCCTGGTCTACAAGTTCAACGCCTCGGACGAGCGGTTCCTGGAGCGCCGGCCGAACAACGCCCTCATGTGGGAGGCGGTACAGCTAGGGCAGCGGCTGGGCTGTACCCAGCTCGACCTGGGCCGCTGCGAGACGGACAACGAGGGGCTGCGCCGGTTCAAGGCGCTCTGGGCTTCCGAAGAGGCGGTGCTGCCCTACTACTTCTACCCTGAGGTGAAGGGAGCGACCGCCATGAGTCAGAAGCGGCTCGCGAACACGCTGCTGGCCGCCGCCGTCCGCTTCACCCCCCGCCCGCTGCTACCGCGGTTGGGCAGCCTCACCTACCGGCACCTGGGATGATACGATGCATCCGAGAAATTACGTTGAGCGGACATGAGTGATCCCGTGGAGAGAATATCGTTCGTTCTGGTGGACTCCCGAGGACGGATAGCCCTCACGACCTTGCTCGTAGCTACCGTGCTGTTCCACTACACAACCAACTCGCTACCCGCTGCTCATTACGCCTCTGTCGCGCTGGGAGTGGCTGTGGTTACGCTCGCTATCCCGCGGCTCTCCTTCTGGCAGGCGTGCGCGTTAAGCGCTGGCGTCGCTACGCTCCTGCTTGGCGATGCGGTCTGGCTTGGCAGCGTACGTGATGAGGCCATGCTTGAGATCATCCCGCTGTCCCCCCTGCCGCTTATCGTCCACGCCACCGGCGTCCAGACGGAAAGACGCCGCCGCCTGAACGCCCCCGACCGGGCCGAGCCGTATTGGGACGCGGTCGCGAAGACCACGATGGGCAAGTACATCACGGATGCCGAGGTGACGTTCCTCGAACGGAGCCTGGAGCGCGCCCGCCCCCGGCTCGTCGTCGACGCCGGCGCGGGTACCGGCCGCCTCACGCGCGTCCTGGCGGGCCTGTCGGACGGCGTGATCGCCACGGAGGTCAATCCGGGTCTCGCCGCCGCTGCGGCCGGTGTCGCGCCCAACGTGGACGCCGTGCGTGTCAGCGGGTCCTCCTGCGCGATTCCGTTCCGGGACGGCATCGCTGACGGCGTGGTCTGTGTTGAGGTCCCGGACCTGACACACTGGCGATGGTTCTACAGAGAGAGCCGGCGCCTCCTGAGACCAGGCGGCGTGCTCATCGTCACGCTGCAAAACCGGTTGTCGTGGAAGGGGGTCATCGCGCGGCTGCTGCGCTGGCGTTACCGCACGAAGCCGGGCCCCGCGTACTATCGCCGCTCCCTGGGCGAGCTCGTGTCGCTCGGGCGCCAGGCAGGCCTTGATTTCGAAGATGCCGTCGGGTTCAACTGGCTGCCGTTCTCGCGGACGTCGGACAGCCCGCTGGTCCCGGCGCTGGCGAAGCTAGAGAAGGCCTTGAGGCTGGATCGCCTCGTCCGGATCAGCCCCTGGGTGATCGTACGGTTTCGCGCGGCGGACGCGCCCGCCGGCCCGGACGGCCAGCCGGACTAGTTCAGCCCCGGCCACCGCCCGGCGCTCACGAAGGCGTCGCCTGGAGCGCCGGCGTGCGCCATCACGGGTAAGCTATCGCGCCACGGCGCCAGCCGCTCGTCGATCCACTCTCGTGACCGGATGAGCTCGCCTGCTACCGCGAGCAGCGGCGCCAGCTCCAGGCCGAGCTCGCCGTGCGCCCGCTGTCCCTCGGTCATGCCGGGCGCGCCGGACAGCATCGCGTCCAGACGGTCGTCGAGGGCCGTCAGCAGACCCTCCGGAATAGTCTCCATAGAGTATCGACGCATGCCGTACCTCTCCACGGGCGGGCATAAGGCGGTGGTCTGAGCCGCCGCATCCGGTCCACCTTGCGGCGGCTCACTATCAATAACCAGCCTTATGTCGATTTGTTACGCTCTCCCTCCCGCCCGCTGGCTGACACGGGAAGAGAAGAGGGGAGGTGAGCGTCTGGCTCAACCTCCCCTCCGGCATGACGTGCGCGCGTCACGCTCCGGCGGCAGCGGCGGGGCCGTAAGCGTCAGGGCACGCCTCGTCCCCGCGACTGCCGTCTCAAGCTAGGGTGAGATGTCGAACTTGAAGGCCATCTGGTCCAGAAGCCGCAGGATGTGCCCGCCTTCTCTGCAACGACCGTGAGGTCGGGCTTGCCGGCATCGGGCTGGTCCTCGGCATCCAGTGCGATCAGGGGTTTTGCACATGCTTGTAGCGGAACGTGACGCAGCCGGAGGAGCCGTCGTCGCAGTAGTAGGAGGCGAACTTTAGCAGGACCACCTCTCCCGTGGCTGTACGTACCGCGAAGATGTGCCCCTTGCTGTTCACGATGTGGGTGGTCCAGTTGTAGCTGTACCACTTGTGCAGGGCCGGGTTCTCAACCCCGTTCTCGTCGTCAGTGGCGTCGGCAAGATACCCACCGGCCGGTGGGACGGCCTCGCTGAGAGGGATCTCCCCCAGGTCGACAGCGCCGCTCGCGCCCGCGGGGTTCGTATCGCCACCGTTCGTGAGGATGTCCGTGCGCTTGAACGCCAGGTCCCAATCCAGACTGTCCCGCGACGTGGAGACCACTGTCCCGCTTGAGAAGTCGAAGTAGACCCACTCCCGGCGACTCCGCGCATCGATGGTGTACTCCGGGAGTTGGCCGGCCACCACGAGCGCTTGGCCGCTCGTCGGAGCGAAGCCAGGGGGTGAGGGCCGGAGCAGTATAAAGAGCAGCCAGCCGCCCATCAACAGCGCGATGGCCAGGAGAAGAATCCCGAAGCCTATGGCCACGGGCTTAACAATAGAGCGTTTCGTCCCGGCTAGACCTGTCATGGTGAGACCGGCTCCTCACGGGGATTCCGTTCGCCGCCTTCGGCAGGTGCGGCGTCCGGGCGGTGCCAAGCACCGCCCGGACAGCCACTCCAAAGGAGACCTACGGAAGTGCCACCTCCAGCCAGCCGTTGTCTGCGCTCTGCAGGTGTCCCGCGCCTGTCCATCCTTCGACGGTCTCGTCGGGGTCCCAGTAGGCCAGCGCCATGTACACCTTCTCGCCGCTGGCGAACTGAGCGTCCTGCGTGTCGCCGGTCTGGAGGGGGCGGGACATTTCGAAGATCCAGGTGCCCTCGCCGCCGGCCTCCGCCGCCGTGTGCGTCCAGACGCCGGACAGGCTGTTTTCGCCCGTTGGGTTGTTGGGTGTGTCGCCGCCGCCGTCGTCCTCGCGGTCCCCGGGGTTGGGGGCGTACTCGTCATCCAGGTTGCACTCTGGGTCGTCGCCGGTGTCCCCGCCGCCGCTCATCTCTCCCGGACCGCAGTCCAGCTCCCAGTGCCAGATGTCAACAACGCCGAGGCTGGCCTCCAGGTCTTCCAGCTCTACGCCCATCGACGCCGGGGCCGCATCGTCGATGCGGAACATCACCGCCATCGCCGCAGAGAAGTCGTGCTCGGCAGGGTTGTAGTCGAACGCGTCCGGCACCTCCAGGAGCACGTAGATGTTCTCGTCGTCGGTGGCCACCTTCAGAGTCGCGTCGACGGGAGGCAACTCGCCGAACTCAATCTCCAGGTCCTGTACCTGTATCGGGTCCCATTCGTCTACGTCTATCT
>JAUYGU010000121.1 GCA_030690405.1 Dehalococcoidia bacterium
ATGAATACGACTATAATTACCAGCCATATGTTTTGGCCTAGCATAAACTCACCTCCCGTCTGGTAAGATTTTGTAGTCGGGCGCGGGCCGCCGGCCGGAGAGGCGTCCCCGGGATGTGAACTGCTGCCCCTCGCCCTCCGCTAACCGAGCTTCTCCATTAATTTTCCTCTCGCTCGCTGCGCCTTCCCTTTCAGCTCAGTAGACTTTTCCCCCGTTACCTTGCCGACGGCCACTCGCACTCTACCCTTAACCTGCCCGATCCTACCTTCGATCTTCTTGCCAGCCATTTTGAATCCTCCGTGTCATACACTGTGACGCTATTCGCCCTCGCCTGCTACTCGCGGCGGCGGCGCACCGGGGCGCTCACGCCCAGGACGCTCAAGACCAAGACCACGGCGCCGAGGCTGCCCATGACTGAGGCGACCAGCACCACGATCCAAGGGAAGCCTCCATTCTGCAGAGGAGCCCCGCCGGTGCTCGGCAAGCCAGGGACTGTCGGTGTGGTCGGCGTGCCCGTCGGGGTCGGTGCCGCCGGCGCACCAGGGCAGCCCTGGATCGAGACGTCGTTGGTATCCATAGTCACTTCACCATTTCGCGCCAGGGCCCTGCCGACCACATCCGCGTTATTCTGCAGGGCGATGCTCGTGAGCGCGAGAATGTTTCCTACGAATTGAGTGGTTGTGCCAAGAGTCGCGGAGCTGCCGACCTGCCAGAACACGTTGCAGGCTGTACCGCCGTTGATCACGCTGACAGACGAGCTGCTGGCGGTCGTGAGCGTGCTCACCATCTTGAAAATGAAGACCGCATCGGCGTTGCCCTGGGCGTCGAGAGTGAGTGCTCCCGTCAACTGCGACGACGACGTAGAACAATAGACGCCCTCGGTGAGCGTCTGGCCACCCAGATCCTGACCAGTAATATCGCCGGTGCAGGCCTGGCCTGCTAGATCATCGTAGGCAATGGTGACATCACTCTGGGCCTGAAGCGCGACGGCATCCGCTGCGTGTGTCGCTCCCGCGGTCAAGCTCCCCGGAGGAAAGCCAGTGATCGCGCTACCTGGGCTGACACCCAGGTCTCCGAAGATAGTGGTCGGGCCGGTATTAGTCACCGTCTGGCCACCCAGGACCGCGAAGCTCGCCGCCGAACCCAGTCCGGGCGCGGTTTGCGCGCCGGGACTTGCCATGGCGCCCGCCGCGGAAAGAAGCGTGGCGAACAGGACAATCAGGACGAGTGTGGTAAGCCGGGGGAACCGTAACATTGAGCACTCCTTAATCTTTCGTGTATACATCGATTCCAGGTGCTGCCTCCCCGCCCGTTGGTACTGCCACTATGCTGACCTT
>JAUYGU010000155.1 GCA_030690405.1 Dehalococcoidia bacterium
CCGGCAAGACCTCCCTCGGCCAGTCGATCGCCCGCGCCCTGAACCGGAAGTTCATCCGCATGTCCCTGGGCGGCATCCGGGACGAGGCGGAGATCCGGGGCCACCGGCGCACCTACGTTGGGGCGATGCCCGGGCGGGTCATCCAGGAGCTGCGCCGCTGCGGCTCCAACAACCCGGTGTTCATGCTGGACGAGGTGGACAAGCTGGGCGTGGACTTCCGCGGGGACCCGGCATCCGCCCTGCTGGAGGTGCTGGACCCGGCCCAGAACCACACGTTCAGCGACCACTACCTGGATGTGCCATTCGACCTCTCCAGGGTGTTCTTCATCACCACCGCCAACCTGCAGGACCCGATCCCGCCGCCCCTGCGCGACCGCATGGAGGTCATCGAGCTGCCCGGCTACACGGAGCGCGAGAAGCTGGAGATCGCCCGTCGCTACCTGCTGCCGCGCCAGGTGAAGGAGAACGGCTTGCCGGACGGCGTCCTCACCGTCACCGAAGACGCTATCCTGGAGATCATCCGCTCCTACACCCACGAGGCGGGCGTGCGCGGCCTCGAGCGCGAGCTGGGGGCGATCTGCCGCGGGATCGCGCGGCGCGTGTCGAAGGCTGAGACGGAGCCGATCACGGTTCTCGACGAGAACCTGTCGGAGTTCCTGGGGCAGCCGCGGTTCCGCTGGGAGCTGGCGGAGGAGAAGGACGAGGTGGGAGTGGCGACCGGTCTGGCAGCGACGATGGCCGGCGGCGACGTGCTGTTCGTGGAGGCGACGACGGTGCCCGGCAAGGGACGGCTCATCCTCACCGGCAAGCTCGGCGAGGTGATGCAGGAGTCGGCCCAGGCCGCCCTCACCTACGCCCGCTCCCGCGCCCATCTGCTGGACATCCAGCCGTCGTTCTTCGATAAGCACGACATCCACATCCACGTGCCCGCCGGCGCGATACCGAAGGACGGCCCCTCAGCGGGTGTCACGATCGCCACCGCCCTGGTGTCCGCTATCACCAGGCGGCCGGTGCGCAAGGACGTGGCGATGACGGGCGAGATCACCCTGCGGGGCAAGGTCCTGCCCGTCGGCGCCGTGCGCGATAAGGTGCTCGCCGCTCACCGCGCCGCCATCAAGCGGGTGATCGTCCCCGACGAAAACGAGAACGACCTGAGCGAGATCTCAGAAGACGTGAGGCGAGAGCTGGAGTTCGTGCTGGTGGACAGCGTGGACGCCGTGCTGAACGCGGCGCTGCATCCGAAGCCGAGGCCGGAGGAGGCGCGGCTGGTGGGCGCGACGCCGTAGGGGCGACGGCCGCGCTGGTACGCTACGGCAGGAAGTGCCACGTCTGCCGCACTTCGCCCGCGCGGCCCTCCGCCAGGAGCGTCGTCAGGCGAACGCCCTCGCGAACGCACATCTCCCAGATCCGCGCTCCGGCCTCGGCGCTCGCCTGAGTCGGGTCACCGATAACCCCGGTGTCCGAAATCGCGGCGAAGTCCATGTCATCGCCCCATTCGAACGGCTGCAACGTGGGCTCACGGATATTCTTCATGCGAACCGCGTCTCTGTCCAGGTGCAGACGAATGGATGTAGCGAAGGAGTCGGCGTGCCCGCCCGGCACCGGGCGGCTGAAAGCGCTGTCGCAGATGGCCCCGTAGTCGATGACCGGTTGATAGGCGGCGCAGCCTTGATGGGTTGCGTTGAACCGGTCGATCACGGCGCCAAGGTCGTGCTGACCGCAGCCACGCCATATCACGAGCGTTGAGAACCCCTGGTCCGCGAGGCTTTGGAGTACGTCCTCCACCACGGCTTCGTGTGTGGACTGGCGGAGGTTGACGTAGCCGAATCCGAACCCTGCGTGCTCCGGCGTCGGCCCGAAGGGTAAGGTGGGCAGCACTACCACCGACTGGCCGTGTTCGCTCACCAGGGTGTCTGCTATCTCCCCGCAGAGCCGGGTGATCATCCAGGTGTCGAAGTCGGTTGGCAGGTGAGGCCCCTGCTGCTCGGTGCATCCGAGCGGAATAAAGGCAGCCCCTACGCGGGGCAGGAGTTCGCGCAGTTCTTCGTAGGTGAAGTCGGTATATCGCATGACCGGATGTCCATTCAGTACCCGCGGTGGACGTCGATGACGTTGCGCAGGGGCTCCCCCGCCAGGTAGCGGCGGAGGTTATCGCAGAAGAGCGCTACCGCGCGGTCCATGTAGACCGGCGTGCCGCCGCTGATGTGCGGCGTGAGCAGCACGTTCTCCATCCCCCACAGCGGACTGTCCGGCGGCAGCGGCTCCCGCTCGAACACGTCCAGCGCCGCGCCTGCGATCCAGCCCTCTGTGAGGGCGCGAATGAGCGCCGCCTCGTCGATGACGGACCCGCGGGCGATGTTGACGATGCGCGCCGTGGGCTTCATCGCCCGCAGCTCCGCCTCGCCGATGAGCCCGCGCGACTCCGCGGTCAGCGGAACGGCGATGACCACGTAGTCGGACTGCGAGAGCAGGTACGGCAGGCCGGACGGCGGCAGCAGCTCGTCCACGTTTGGGTCGCCGGTCTCGCCTCCCTTCTGCCGCTGGGCGGCTGAGCGGCGGATGGCGAGGACGCGCATCCCATCCGCCGCGGCGAGCTTCGCGATGTAGCCGCCGATGGCGCCCAAGCCGATGATGCCGGCGGTCTTGCCGTGCAGCTCCTCGGCCAGGTAGGGCCGCCAGGTGCGCTCCGCCTGGGCGCGCATGGCGCCGGGGAGGCCCTTGGCGAAGGCGAGCATGACGCCGAAGACGTACTCGCCGATGGGGACGGCGTGGATGCCGCTGGCGGTGGTGACGGTGACGTCGCCGCGTACCAGTGGGCTGTCCAGCAGCCGATCGGCGCCGGCGGAGGTGAGCTGCACCCAGCGGAGGTTGGGCGCGCGCTGCCCCAGGTCCGGCGGCATGAGCGGCGAGGTGAACAGCACCTCCATCTCCGTGAGGACGGTGGCCAGGCTGGCCTGCGCTTCCTCTTCGCTCTCCTCGTCCGGGCGGCGCTCCTCCGCGTAGGCGTACCAGATGGGCCGGCCGCCGCGGTAGGCGCGGCGCTGCGCCCAGGAGAGGGTGGTGATGCGGAGGCGGGGGCTGACCTCGCGGATGGACGCCACGAGGTCTTCGTTGAGGCCGAGGGCGAGGACTACGGTTACTTCGCGCATGGGGCTTCCCGCATTATATCGGGAACGCCTGTCTGCCGAGAACGGGTCGCCGATGGCCGCGCATAAATTGGGCGATAGCCGGCAGTCTTAACCGTGCGTTAACTGACGTTTAGATTCGGTTGTCCTAAGGTGAAATTGGAGGCGATGGCCTCCATCCGCACTTCGAAAACGAATACGGCTCTCCCGAAGTCCGTCGACCAAGGCATCGACAGAGACGGCAGCGGAACCGACAGCATCGGCTGCGACAGCGCCGGAGCCCGGGGCGAGCCCAAAGGGAGGACTTATGGCCAGGGGCCGGCACCCCACCTGGCAGGAAAACGGCAACGGCTTCAGCCCCAACGGCGGGCTGGGCGGACACGAGACATCGGGTCCCCGCGCATTCTACATAGCGATAGCCGCGATAAGCCTGCTCTTCCTGCTGATGACGGTGGCGGGCGTCATCGTCGCCCAGACCACTTCTCATGGCGCGCCCGCCGGCGGGGGGGTGCCCGTGGCGACCGCAGAGCCGTCCGCGACGCCGCAGTGGGAGTTCGCGGAGGCCGGCGCGCCGGACATCCAGATCGAGGCCGGCGTCGCCGATGACCCGAGCTCCTCGACAGTCCAGTCGCCGAGGACCGCCGCCAGCTCCTGGTCCGCCGGGCCGACGCCGGTGGCGCCCGCGGCGGCGCCGGAGCCTGTGGCGGAGGCGGAGCGGCTGGCAGCGGAGGCGGCACGCACCTACGGCGTGCGGATCGTCCTCGATGGGCAGGACTGGGGTGCGACTGAGGAGGCGCAGGCGGACAACGTCGGCGCCGTCATCAGCGCGATGGACCGCCTGCCGGACACCGTGATCTCCGCCGTCGTCTCCTACCCCGCCGGCCCGCTGACCTTCGTTTCGAACAACGATGGACGCACCCTCGACGGCTGGCAGCCCTACGGCGCTCACCCGATGACCTACTACACGAACTCCGACCAGGGGCCCGGCGGCTATCACGCCGCGAAGGAGGTCGTGCTGAGCGTCGGCGCCACCAGCGCTTCGATCGGCCACGAGATCATGCACGCCTACCAGGCGCGCGGCGTGGGCCCGGACGAGTACGCGCTGTCGCTCCTCCAACCGGAGATGCGCTCCTTCATGGCGGCGACAGGCTGGCGGCAGACGGGCAGCGACGAGGAGGTGCGCGCGGCGATAGACCAGCCGTGGGCCGTGCTGAACGCCCTCTACGTCTACGAGGGGCGGCCGCTAACGTATACGACGGGCAGCGGCGGCAGCAGCACGCTGGTGGCCGCCAACCCGTTCGAGGCGTTCGCCATCGCGGGCTCGATGTACTTCACGCGGCCGGCCTGGATGCCGCAGCCGGACTGGGCTGAGTACTGGGCCTGGTTCGAGTCGCACCTGGTCTAGCCTAGGCCCCTCCCCAAAGTGTTCTACCGCGGACTGAAGTCCGCGGCATAGTCCTGGGGAGCCGCGCAATTCATTGCGCGGGGGATGGTTGCGTCAGCGGCCGACGCTCAGGCGGTCGATGAGCCGCCGGGGCAGCCCGGCCGTCTCCATCAGCGCCTGCGTTGCCCCGATGTCGTACTCCACGCGATGGACCGTGACCGTCCGCGCGTCCGTGTCGTAGAGGGCGTAGGCGGCGCGGGGGTCGCCGTCGCGGGGCTGGCCGACGCTGCCCGGATTGAGGACGATCTTGCGGTCGTCCGGGAGCGGCACGCTCTGGCCGTCCTCCAGGTAGTACATCTCGCAGCCGTGCTCGAACTTCTCACCCTCGGCGACCAGCATCGGCACGTGCGTGTGTCCGACGAGGGAGAACGGCGTCTCCTGGCGCTCAAGGTGGGCGCGCGCCGCCTCGTAGGAGTAGAGGTACTCCCAGAGGGGCCAGCGCAGGGTGCCATGCACCAGCGTGAACTCGCGCTGCGGGTCGTGGGTCACCTCCGGCAGCGAGTCCAGGTAGGCGGTGGCGTCCTCCTCCAGGTGGTCGCGCGTCCAGAGCGCGGCTGTCGCCGCGTCCGGGTTGAACTCCTCCGTGCCCATCTTCCCCGTCGCCGCGCGGTCGTGGTTGCCGGCGACCAGCGTCGCCCTCGCCTCGCGCAGCCTGGCCACGCACTGCGAGGGCTGGGGCCCGTAGCCCACGGTATCGCCGAGGCACCAGATGGCGTCGACGGGTCCGCCGTCCGCCGCATGGCGGAGGACGGCCTCCAGCGCGGCCAGGTTTGCGTGCACGTCCGAGACGATGGCGATGCGCATACGCGGAGAGTATAGCAGCCCCTACGGGCCCGTCTGGGCCCCGCCGTATAATGGCCCCGTGAACGTCTCCGACCTGGGCGAGTTCGGGCTGATCGAGCGGCTGGCGAAGGCCGCCGGCGCATCGAAGCCGGAGGGCCTCATCGTCGGCATCGGCGACGACGCTGCCGCCTGGCGTGTCAACGACGCCGTGATGCTGGCCACCACCGACACGCTGGTGGAGGGCGTCCACTTCCTAGCGGGCCGCACGCCGTGGGCGGACCTGGGCTGGAAGGCGCTGGCCGTCAACGTCAGCGACATCGCGGCGATGGGCGGCCTGCCGCAGTACGCCCTCGTCACGCTGGCCCTGCCGCCGCAGACCGCCGTGCCGGACGTGGACGCGCTGTACGAGGGGCTCGGCCAGTGCGCCCGCGAGTACGGCGCGACCGTCACCGGCGGGGACGTGGTGCGCGCCCCGCAGGTGGTGATCACCGTCGCCGTCCTCGGCCGGGCGGAGGTCGATGCGGATGGCCGGCCTCAGCTGATGCGGCGCGACGGGGCGCGCGCGGGGTACGCGGTCGCTGTGACCGGCACGCTGGGCGACTCCGCGGCGGGGCTGCGACGGCTGAACGAAGGCGCTCCCGCCGACGACCCGCTGGTGCGAGCCCACCTGCGGCCGCGGCCGCCGCTGGCGGCGGCACGTCGGGCCGTCGCGGCGGGCGTGCCCTGCGCCATCGACATCTCGGACGGGCTGCTGCAGGACCTCGGGCACGTGTGCGAAATGAGCGGGCTCGGCGCGGTCGTGCGGGCGGCGGCGGTACCGGTGAGCGATGAGCTGCGTGACGCCTACCCGGACGACGCGCTGGCGCTGGCCTGCGCCGGCGGCGAGGACTACGAGCTGCTGCTCGTGGCGCCGGCGGAGACGCTGGAGGCGCTGGGGCCGGAGATCACCGTTATCGGCGAGATGGTGGAGCACGCAGAGCGGCGTCCGCGCCTGGTGGACGGATCGGGCGAGGAGATACGGCTGCCCGCCGCCGTTGGCTGGGACCACCTGCGGACGGAAGGTCGCCCGTCTGGGCGGACGTGAGCGGGGCGCTGATTCTGGAGAGCAGAGGGCCGGGCGAAACGCGCCGGCTGGGCGCCCGCCTGGGGCGGCTGCTGCGTCCCGGCGACACGGTACTCCTCTCCGGCGACCTGGGCGCTGGCAAGACCGTGTTCGTGCAGGGGATCGCGCGCGGGATGGGCTTCGAGGGGTCCGTATCATCGAAGTCGTTCGTGCTGATGGGCGAGTACCAGGGGCGGGACTGCAAGCTGTACCACGCGGACCTTTACCGGCTGGAGGCGCCGGAGCAGGCGGAGGAGCTGGCGCTGGACGAGTACTGCGCCGACGGCGTGCTTGTGGCGGAGTGGCCGGAGCGGGCGATCCATGTCTTTCCCCCCGAACGGCTGCACGTCCGGTTCGAGGTGACGGGGGAGCGCGAACGCAGGCTGACCGTGGAGGCGGAGGGCGAGCGGCCGCGGCGGTTGCTGGAGCGGCTGAGGCGCTGACCAGTGAGATTGATGCTTACCGATGTTGCTACCCGGAGACTATAATGAACGGGCCAGACCCTTGTCGTGACCTGAGATGAATCGCGCTGACTTGCAGCAGTTGGCTGAGCTAAGGGTGAAGGAGGCCCGCAACCTGTACGACAGGTCCTTCTTCGATGGTGCATACTACCTGGCCGGATACGCGGTCGAGTGCGCCCTGAAGGCCTGCATCGCCAAGCAAACACGGCAATACGATTTTCCCAACAAGGCGTTAGTGAATCAGGCATACACGCACAATTTGAGTCAGTTAGTCGGGGTGGCGGGTTTGAAAGATGAGCTTGATATCAAAACACAGAGCGACGCAACTTTCGCAGTCAACTGGGCCATTGTTAAAGACTGGACAGAAGATGCCCGGTACGAGCGGCACGGGGAGGCGAAGGTTCGAGACTTCCTGCGCGCCATTGTGGACAGAAAAAGGGGAGTTCTCTCATGGCTAAGGGACCACTGGTAGATAGACTGGCGAGCCGCGGGCGGAAGCTCGTCGAGTTCGCCGATGCTGCTAAGCTCAATATCCGGTCGGCGCTTTGGCTATATAGGTCCGAACCTGATGATTGGGTCCTGATGATAGTCGTGCCGGAAGTCAGCGACCGAGGCCCGAGAGAGGTCTACAAGAAGGTGCAGCGCGTATTCGCTTCCCACAGAGGCGAACTGAATCCCCTGAAGCTTGATGACGTCGTCGTTGCCGGTCCGGATGACCCTCTAATACAATTGCTCCGGACTGCCCTGCAGACAGGGCCCGGGATAAGCGAGATACGCTTTTCTCAGAACCGCATCAACAATACATTGATTGAAGATGCCCTGATCTACCGTCTGCAGTAGGCGTGGAGCTTTCGATAGACACGGCGTCCGAGATGGCGTCGCTCGCGCTGTCGCGGGAGGGCGTGCTGCAGGCGGAGATCACCTGGCGCTGCCGCCGCAACCACACCGTGGAGCTACTGCCGACGATCGAGCGGCTGCTCGCGCAGGCGGGGACGTCGAAGGCGGAGCTGACGGCGCTGTTCGTCTGCACCGGCCCGGGGATGTACACCGGCCTGCGGGTGGGGGTGAGCACGGCGCAGGGGCTGGCCTACGCGCTGAAGCTGCCGGTGGCGGGCGTCGGCCGGCTGGAGCTGGACGCCTACCAGCACGCCGCTTTCCCCGGCCGGATCGTCGCCGTGCACCGGGCCGGCCGCGGCGAGCTGGCCTGGGCGGCCTACCGCTCGCGACCCTGGCGGGAGGTGACCGCGCCCCGGCTCGACTGGCCGGCCGACGTCGTGCGCAAGGCGCGAGGGGCCGCGCTGTTCTGCGGCGAGGTGGACGATGAGCTGGCGGCGACGGTCGCGGAGGCGTCCGGCGGAAGGGGGGTGGTCGCATCGCCGGCGGCGTCGGTGCGCCGGGCCGCCCTCCTGGCGGAGCTCGGCTGGCGGCGGCTGGCCGCCGGCGAGGGCCGGGGGCCGGAGGCGCTACGGGTCGTCTACCTGCGGCCGCCGGCCATCGTTCCGCAGACGCGCTAGCCTGTAGCGCCGCCGATGCTACAATGAGCGCGACGTGGAACGCACCCTTGTCCTGATCAAGCCGGACGCGATGCAACGCGGCCTCGCCGGCGAGATACTGTCGCGGCTGGAGGGCCGGGGGCTTCGAATGATCGCCCTGCGGCTGTTCCAGATGGAGGAGGGGGTGGCCCGCCGCCACTACGCCGAGCACGAAGGCAAGCCGTTCTACGAGAAGCTCATCTCCTACATCGCCGCCTGCCCCATCATCGCCGCCGTGTTTGAGGGGACGAACGCCGTGGAGACGGTTCGGAAGACGATGGGCGCCACCAACCCCGCCGCCGCCGAACCAGGCACCATCCGCGGCGACCTTGGCCTGGAGACGGGCCGCAACCTGATTCACGGCTCGGATTCCCTGGAGTCCGCGAAGCGGGAGGTCGCTCTCTTCTTCCGCGAAGACGAGCTGTGCCCGTACCCGCGCGACGTGGACCGCTGGCTGTTCGAAGCCGCCGACTGAGGCCGCGAGAGAGTCCCTGTGCCGGAACCCGAGAAGCTGAGCGTCCCCCCCGAGGAGCTCCGCCTGGCGCACGACCCCGCCACATTCACCTTCGAATGCACCGATGAGCTGACGCCGCTATCGGAGTTCGTGGGGCAGGAGCGGGCGGTGCGCTCGCTCCAGTTCGGGCTGGGGCTGGCGAAGCCGGGCTACAACATCTTCGTGACGGGCCTGACCGGCACCGGCAAGGCGACGGCGATACTGGAGTACATCCAGAGGACGGTGGAGCAGCGCCGCCAGGCCGGCGAGCTGGCGTTGCCGGCCGACTGGTGCTACGTCTACAACTTCGACGACCCGGATCAGCCGAACGCCCTCCGGCTGGCGCCGGGCGTCGGCAGGAGGCTGCGCGACCAGCTGGAGGAGCTGCTCGGAGCCGTCCGCAGCAGCGTGAGCCGCGCCTTCGCCAGCGAGGACTACGAGCACCGCCGCCACGACATCCTGGAGGGGGGCCAGCAGGAGGCGCAGCGCGTGATGGAGCACGCGCAGAAGGAGGCAGAGAAGGGCGGCTTCCTGCTCCGCTTCTCGCCGGTGGGGGTAGCGGTGATGCCTCTGGTTGAGGGGAAGCCGATAACGGCGGAGCAGTTCGCCGCCCTTGACGCCGCGCAGCAGGCCGAGATAGAGGGCCGCCAGCAGCGGATCATGGAGGCGGTGGCGGAGGCGGGGGAGAGCCTGCGGGCGATCGAAAAGGACGCGGCCCAGCGGCTGCGCCAGCTCGACCGCCAGGTGGGAGAGACGGCAGTGACCGGCCTGTTCGACTCGGTGATCGAGCAGAACGTCGGCCACGAGGAGGTGGGGGAGTTCCTGGAGCACCTGCGGGAGTTCACGCTGGGCAACGTCGAGATGTTTCGGGAGCGCAATGGGGCGCCGAGCGCGGCGCTCGCTCTGGCCGCGACTTCGCAGCCGGACCCGTTCCTGGCGTTCCGCTGCAACGTGTTCGTGGACAACTTGCAGGCCGCTGGCCCGCCCATCATCGTGGAGCCGAACCCGACGTGGGCGAACCTGTTCGGCAGGATCGAACGCCGCGCCTACCTGGGCACCTACGTCAGCGACCACACGATGCTGAAACCGGGCGCCGTCCAGCGAGCGAACGGCGGCTACATCATCCTCAACCTGGTGGACGTGATCACCAAGGCCGGCGCCTGGGACGGCCTCAAGCGGCTCATCCGGACGAAGGAGGTCCGCCTGGAGGACCCGATGGAGCAGTACGGCCTGCTCTCGCCCCAGGCGCTGCGGCCGGAGGCGATCCCGGTGGACCTGAAGCTGGTCGTCACCGGGGAACCGCTGGCCTACTTCCTGCTCTCCACGTACGACGAGGAGTTCTGGGAGATGTTCAAGGTCAAGGCGGACTTCGACGTGCAGATACCGCGGACGCTGGAGAACGCCGTGGCCTACGCCGGCTTTATCTGCGCCGCCTGCGAGCGCGAGAAGCTCCGCCACTTCGACCGCACGGCCGTGGCGAAGGTTATCGAGCACAGCAGCCGCGTGGTGGGCGACCAGGAGAAGCTATCGGCGCGGTTCGGGCAGATGCGCGATCTGATCGTGGAGGCGGACTACTGGGCGGCGCAGGCGGGCAGCGCCATCGTGCGCGGCCAGGACGTAGAGCGCGCCATCGGCGAGAAGGTGTACCGGCTGAATCTGGTTGAGGAGCGCATCCGCGAGATGATCACGCGCGGCGTGATCATGGTGGACGTGAAGGGCTCCGTGGTGGGGCAGGTGAACGGCCTCGTGGTGCTCGAATTCGGCGAGTTCAGCTTTGGGCGGCCTTCGCGGATCACGGCTCGCAGTTACATGGGGCAGAAGGGCGTGGCGAGCATCGACCGCGAGTCTCAGCTGACGGGCCACATCCACGACAAAGGGGTGCTCATCCTGACCGGCTACCTGGGCTGGAGGTACGCTCAGGACAAGCCGCTCTCCCTCTCCGCCTCCATCTCCTTCGAGCAGGCGTACGAGCCGGTTGAGGGCGATAGCGCCTCGCTGGCGGAGCTGTGCGCCGTCCTCTCCAGCCTGGCCGGCGCGCCGATACGGCAGGACCTAGCGATCACCGGCTCCGTGAACCAGAAAGGCGAGGTCCAGCCGATCGGCGGCGTGAACCAGAAGATCGAGGGGTTCCACGACGTCTGCCGGGCGATCGGCTTCGGCGGCCAGCAGGGCGTGATCATCCCCGGCCGCAACCGGCGCAACCTGATGTTGCGCGACGACGTGATCGAGTCCGTGCGAGCGGGCCGTTTCCACATCTACGCCGTGGACAGCGTGGACGAGGCGATGGAGCTGCTGACGGGGCTACCCGCCGGCGAGCGACAGCCGGACGGCACCTACCCGGAGGGCAGCGTCAACGCACTGGTGGACGCCCGCCTGCGGGAGATGGGCGAGGCGATGCGCCAGTTCGGGCGCAAGCCGAAGGCTGAGGGCGAGAAGGAGAACGAGAACGAGCAGGGGGACTAGGGGCGGATGGCCATTTGCCCCTACTGCACCCGGAGGACGGGCTTGGCGTCGTGCCAGAGCCCTTCCAGGTCATAGTGGTCGCGCTCCTCGCGGCCGAACAGGTGGACGATGACGTCGCCGTAGTCCAGGAGCACCCAGCCGGAGCCGGCTTTGCCCTCGCGGCCCATCGGCTTCACGCCGTCGCCTGAGAGCCCCTCGTTTACCGTCTCCAGCATCGCCTCCAGTTGACGGTCCGTCTGGCCGCTGGCGATCACAAAATAATCGGCGAAGGACGCCACCTTGCTGATGTCCAGCAGCAGCACGTCCTCCGCCTGCTTCTCCGCCAGGAGATCTACGATTTTTCGGGCCAGAACTCCCGCTTCCAGGTGTCCTCCTCGGCACGCCTTTCTGGCTGTGGAAAGGTATTATAGCATGTAAGCGATATGCTCAACTCTCGCGTGGTCGTAGCTATGTCCGGGGGCGTGGACTCCTCCGTCGCCGCCGCCCTGCTCCTGGAGCAGGGGTATGACGTCGTCGGCGTCACCATGCGGCTGTGGACGGAGGAGGACCCGGAGGCGCCGCGTCACCACCGCAACTGCTGCTCTGTGGAGGACACGGACGACGCCCGCGCCGCCTGCGACCGGCTGGGCGTGCCGCACTACGTGCTGAACTTCGAGCGGGAGTTCGCCGCCGGCGTCGTTGATAGCTTTGTGCGGGAGTACGCGCGCGGGCGCACGCCAAACCCCTGCCTGGCCTGCAACGACCGCGTGAAGTTCCGGCCGCTGCTGGAGCACGCGCTGGCCCTGGACGCCGACTACCTGGCGACCGGCCACTACGTGCGCCTGCGTAAGAACGGGCACGGATTCGAGATGTGGCGCGCCGCCGACCCCGCGAAGGACCAGTCGTACGTGCTGTACACCCTCGGCCAGCAGGAGCTCTCCCGGACCCTGTTCCCGGTGGGCGAGCACGCCAAGCGGGAGGTTCGTGCCATCGCCCGGCGCCACGGCCTGCCGAACGCCGACAAGCCGGACTCCGCCGATATCTGCTTCATCCCCGGCGGCGACTATCGCACTTTCGTGGCGGAGCGGGTGGAGAGCCGGGCGGGGGAGATCGTGGACACGGCCGGTAACCGGGTCGGGGAGCACGCCGGGATCGTGAACTACACCGTGGGCCAGCGCCGTGGCCTGCCGGTCCGCCTCAGGCGGAGCGGCGAGCCGCTGTTCGTCATCGGCGTGGACGCGGAGGCGAACGCGGTGGTTGTGGGCCCGCGGGAGGAGCTGATGGCGCCGGGGCTGATCGCCGAGGAGCTATCGTTCGTCTCCGGCGAGACGGCGGAGGGGCGGTTCCGGGCGGCGGCGCGCATCCGCTACCGGAGCGAGCCGGCGCCGGCGACGGTGACGGTGAGCGGGGGCACGGCGGAGGTGCGGTTCGATACGCCGCAGCGGGCGGTGACGCCCGGTCAGGCGGTGGTGTTCTACGACGGGGAGCTTCTGCTGGGTGGCGGTACGATCGTGCGGCGCATCTGACGCCGCCCGCGGCTTCGGACCCGCAATCTGGCGCTCGCGCGTCCGCGTGCTATAATGGGCCGCGTCTCCGCCCCGGGCGGGACCGCCCCAACCCCACACGGAGGTAGCGCATCATGGGAATCGATACCCTCCAGGACTTTCGCGACGTCACGATAATCAGCTTCACCATCGCGGGGACGGTGCTCTTCCTGATCGCTATCATCCTCGCAATCGTCATCGGCGCCCTCAGCGTGGCGACCCTTCGCAAGGTCAAGAGCGTCGTGGGCGAAAACGTTCAGCCGACGCTGGAGAACGTCCGCGAGACAACGGAGAACGTGCGCGGCACCGTCGCCTTCATCTCGGACTACGCGGTGACGCCGGTGGTGCGCACGTACGGGATCTTCGCCGGGGCCAGACGGTTCGTTGTGGTGGTGAGCCGGTTCACCCGCCGCGCCGGCGGCTAACGGAGGAGCTCAATGCGATTCATCATCGGCCTGCTGCTGGGCTTGGGTGTCGGCTTCGTCGGCGCGCTGCTGCTGGCGCCGGAGAAGCGCGAGCGGCAAGAGGGCGCGTCGCCGGGCGAAGAGCCCGTCGGCGAGGAGGGGTTCGGGGAGAACCACGACACGCTGGCCGGGCTGCGCCGGACGATGCGGGGGCTGCAGGAGCAGCTTCAGGGGGCGTGGGAGGAGGCGCGGGAGGCCGCGCGGGAGGCGGAGGAGGAGATGCGGGCGCGCTACCAGCGCACGGTCCCGAAGAAGGGGCGGTAGCGGGGCCTGGCACCCACTGAAGTCCACCCCCGGCCTCTGCTAAACTGAGACTGGAGGGGTGGCCGAGCGGTTTAAGGCGGCGGTCTCGAAAACCGTTGTACGTCTTTGGGCGTACCGTGGGTTCGAATCCCACCCCCTCCGCCAGGAATCAGAACCAAGGACCGCGAACCCAGAACCTACTGGTTTGCGGGTTGCTGGTTCTCGGTTCTGCGAAGCGCTCACCGCGGAGGGGTGCCAGAGTGGTCGATCGGGCACGCCTGGAGAGCGTGTGTACCTTCGGGTACCGTGGGTTCGAATCCCACCCCCTCCGCCAGTCTCCTCTCCGCTGGCCGTCCCCTTGTTCCATTGCTTCAATGCTCCTGCGAGCTTATAGCAGCGGCGGCTGGTTGCCGGAGGCGGGTGCGGGCGGCGCGGCGCCCAGGAGGCCGGCGAGCTGGCGGGCGTTGCGCACGGCGAAGTCGTTGCGGCAGTTGTTCATCAGCACGTGCACCTCGCGGGCGCCTTCGGCCAGGCGACGGACGCGGGGGAGCCACTCCTCCAGCTCCTCCTCCCGGTACAGGTAGTCGAAGCGCTCGGCGGCGCCGATCCCCTTCTTCTCCCACGTCTCGTAGTTGCGGCCGTGCATGCGGACTAGGGCCACCGCGGCGGTGGCGGCGACGACGGGCGGCACGCTGGAGCGGAACCCCTGCGGCTCGTCCACGCAGACGAAGGGGATAGCGTTATCGGCCAGCAGCTTGAGGGTGCGCTCCTGGTTGCGCTCCGAGAGCCAGCGGTCGTTGCGGAACTCGACGGCGATCGTGTACTGGCCCAGGCGCTCCTTCGCCTCAAGGATGTAGTCGGCGGAGTCGCGGCCGGGGAGGAACCAGGGCGGGAACTGGAAGAGGACGGTGCCCAGCTTACCGGCGCTGTCCAGGGGCAGGAGGGCGGAGTTGAAGCGCGCCCACAGCTCGTCGCGGAGGTCCGGCGGGGCGTCGCGGTAGTGGAGGTTGCGCTTCTCCTGGAGGGCGGACGGCAGCGCCTCGCGCAGGTCCTTTGGCAGCGAGCGCAGGGCCGCCGGGTGGTGGGTGAACAGCGCGTACGACTTGATGTCAAACAGGAAGTCGTCCGGGGTGCGCTCCACCCAGAGGGCGGCGTTGCGCTCCGAGGGGAGGCCGTAGTAGGTGGCGTCCACCTCCACTATCGGGAACTGCTCCGCGTAGAAGCGGAGGCGGTCCTCTGGCGTCTTCGCCGTCGCCGGGTACCAGCCGCTATCGACGAGGGTCTTGTCGGCCCAGGAGCAGGTGCCGACGAGGATGCGGGCGGTCACGCTCCGATTATCGCACGGGGCGGGGCTCACCTCACTTCTGGCGGATGACCTCGATGTTCAGGGTGACGCGCAGGCTGTCCCCGACGGCCACGCCGCCGGCCTCGATGACCTGGTTCCAGCGCACGTTGAACTCCTTACGGCTGATCGTGGTCTCGGCGGTGAAGGCGGCGCGCTCGTTCCCCCAGGGGTCGACGACGCGGCCCTCGTAGCGCGTGTCCAGCACGACCTCGCGCGTCACGTCGCGGATCGTGAGGTCGCCGCTGACCTTCCAGAGGTCGCCCTCCACGTGCCGCACACTCTTGCTGCGAAAGGTCATCTTTGGGTACTTCTCGGCGTTGAAGAAGTCGTCAGAGCGCAAGTGGACGTCGCGGTCAGCCTGGTTCGTGTTGACGCTGGCGACGTCGATAGAGGCGACAACGGAGGAGTTCTCCGGGTTCCCCTCGTCGATCTGAAGCATGCCCTCGAATTCGGTGAACTGGCCTTTGACGGTGCTGATCATCAGGTGCTTGACAGCGAACTCCGCGGCCGAGTGCGCCGGGTCGATGGTCCAGGTGCTGGTGGCGGTCTGGGCGGTGGTCAAAGCGTGCACTCCTTCCTGTTCGTTTGGGCACTTACTTCTAATAAGAGACTATAAAGGGGTGAGCTAACACTTGTCAAGTAACTTACTCTGCGTAATAATGATTGCGTGACAGACCATGACCTAGGCCCGTTCTGCCCCCACTATCACCGCGCGGTGGAGCTCATCGGCGGCCGCTGGACGGGCGCCGTGCTGCGCGCCCTCCTCAGCGGCGTCCAGCGCTTCACGGACCTCACGGAGACGATCCCTGGTCTCAGCGACCGGATGCTCTCGCAGCGTCTGAAGGAGCTGGAGGCGGAGGGGATCGTCGTGCGGACCGTCATCCCGGAGACGCCGGTGAGGGTGGAATACTCGCTGACGGAGAAGGGGCGGGCGCTCCAGGCGGCGATCGAGGCGGTGTCCGGATGGGCTGACCAGTGGCTGGCCAGCCGGGCCCGCGAGGCGGAGGACTCCGCCGCAAAAACGCCCACGCCGGGCGCATCCCCCTAGCTGGTCCTCCCACGCTCGCGGACGGCGCGGCATCGCGCTACAATGGCGCCGATGTCAGACGCCGCCAGCATGGCCGTCCTCTACCGCTCCGGCGCGGGCGCCGTCAGCCAGCCGGCTAACGAAGCCGCCCTGCGCGCCGCTCTGGAAGACACGGCCGGCCTCCTCTGGGTCGACCTCTTCATCCACTCCGAGGCGGACGCCGCCGTCCTGCGGGACGTCTTTCACTTCCACCCGCTGACCATAGAGGACTGCCTCAGCCCGCACGTCGACCCGGCGAAGATAGACGATCACGGCGATTACCTGTTCATCGTCGTCCAGGCCCTGGATGAGTACCGCCCTGACGCCGAGATCAGGTCCGTCGAGGTGAACTTCTACCTCGGCCCCAACTACGTCGTCTCCAGTCGCCGAGAGCCGGTCTCTGCTATCGATCAGTTCCGTGACCGCTGCCGCCAGGACGAATACGTGCTCTCCCACCCGGCGGACTGGCTCCTGCACGGGCTGCTGGACGCGTTGGTGGACGAGTACCTGCCGGTGGTGGACGCGATCGACGACACGATCGACGCCCTGGAGGAGGCGGTGCTGCACAACCCCGACGGTGGCATCCTGCACCAGATCATGATGGTGAAGCGGAACGCCCTGCGGCTGCGCCGCGCCGCCACGCCCCAGCGCGATATCATGAACCGCCTCTCCCGTCACGAATACCCGAAGTTCATAAGCGAAGAGACCGCCATCTACTATCGCGACATCTACGACCACCTTGTGCGGGTGGAGTACCTGATTGAGGCGCTACGGGACCTCGCGGACGGCGCCCTCAACACTTATCTCTCGGTGGTGTCCAACCGGCTGAACGAGGTGATGAAGGTGCTGACGGCGGCGGCGGCGGTGTTCCTGCCGCTGACCCTCATATCGGGCATCTACGGGATGAACTTCAGTCACAACCAGTTCCCCGGCTTCGGCGAGCTGTGGGGCTTCGCCGCCGTCGTCGGGACGATGGTGGCGATCGCCCTCGCCATGCTGGCGTTCTTCCGTTCTCGGCGCTGGATATGAGCGTGGCAGCGGCGTGAAGGGGGCGTGAGCGGTGTTTGAGCTGGACGTCAACGGTTTGAGCATCGTTGCGCGGACGATCATCGTGTACCTGGCGCTGCTCGCCGGGCTGCGCCTCGCCGGCAAGCGGGAGCTGGGCCAGATGACGCCCTTCGACCTGGTCGTGATCCTCCTCATCGCCAACGCCGTCCAGAACGCGATGGTCGGTCCGGACACGTCCGTAACGGGAGGCTTGATCGCGGCGGGAGTCCTGGTCACCGTGAACTATGGGGTGGCGGCGGCGCGGGAGCGGCTGCCCTGGCTGAGGCGGGCCGTTGAAGGAACGCCGACGCTCCTCATCAACGACGGAAGGTTCGTGCCTGAACACTTGGCCCAAGAGGGGCTGAGCGAGGACGACGTGCTGATGGCGATTCGCGAGCACGGCGTGTCGGACGTGAAGGACGTACGGATCGCTGTGCTGGAGACGGACGGGTCGATCAGCATCGTTCCGGTCGATGCGGGCGCGATACGCACTCGCCGGCACGTGCGGTTCGCCAAGAAGGGGGCCTGAGGGCCCCTCCCCGGCTGATGTCGTTGTGGGGCCGGCCTGGAGTCACACATGACCGCTGACCACCGGACGGCCGGAGTCCGGCAGCGCGTCCGGCGCCTCGCCTAGAAGGTGTGGAGCCTGCCGGGCCCGGGCGTGGTCACCGGCGCCTCCGACGACGACCCCTCCGGCATCGCGACCTACTCAGTGACCGGCGCTCGGACCGGCTACAGCCTGCTCTGGACCGCCGTGTTCACGCTGCCCCTGAACGCGGCGATCCAGAACATGTGCGCCCGCATCGGCCTCTTGACGGGCAGCGGACTCGCTACTGTGCTGCGCCGCCACTACTCGCGGCGCATGTTGATGGGGTTGGTACTCCTGCTGTTCGTAGCAAACTCCGTGAACATTGGTGCGGACATCGCGGCGGTGGCGGCCGGGGTCGATCTCCTTACGGGCGTCCCGGAGCGCCTGGCCATCGTGCCCATCGGTATCGCCATCGCCACGACCGAAATCTTCGTCCCGTACCGCGTGTTCGCCAACTACCTGAAGATCCTGACGTTCGTGCTGTTCGCCTACATCGCGGACGCCTTCTTCGCCGGGCCGGACTGGGGCAAGGCGCTGAGGGCGACGTTCATACCCGATGTGCATTTAGACGCCTCGTTCATCACCACGCTGGTGGCCATCCTGGGGACGACGATCTCGCCGTACCTGTTCTTCTGGCAGACGTCGGAGGAGGTGGAGGAGATGCATAAGCGGCACATCGCTGCCGGCAGCGAGCCCGAGCTGCGGCGGGCGCAGATCGATGTGGACATGGGAATGCTCTTGGCCAACGTCGTGTTCTATTTCATCGTCCTGACGACGGCGGCTACGCTGTACCCTGCTGGGCTGCACATCACCACGGCGCGGGAGGCCGCGGAGGCGCTGCGGCCTCCCGCGCCGGCGACAAGGCGACGATCCTGTTTGCGATCGGCTTTGTGGGTACCGGGTTGCTGTCGATCCCGGTGCTGGCGGGCTCCGCGGCCTATGCTGTGGCTGAGGTGTTCGACTGGCGGGAGGGGCTGGAGGAGAGGCCTTTGCGGGCGCCGCAGTTCTACGTGGTAATCGCTCTGGCGACCGTCATCGGGCTGGTGATCGCCCTCTCCGGTGTGGGAGCGATCCGGGCGCTATTCATAGCGGCGGTCGTCAATGGCGTCATCTCGCCGGTGCTCATCGTGGCGATCATCGTCGTCAGCAACGACCGGCGGATCATGGGCCGCCATCGTAACGGCATTCTCGCGAACGTCCTTGGCGTGACGACGGTAGTGGTGATGGCGCTGGCGGCCGTCGTGATGGCGGTCTCGTTCCTGTTCGCGTAGGCAGTGCGCGAAGCCGGCGGCCGCGACCGGTTGTATAATCGGCCCTGTCATGCGACGCACGCTAGATGCCACCGAAGCGCTCCGGCTGCTCGACGGCGGGCCCGTGGCCCTGGTAACCACCCGCTGGCGCGACCAGACGGACGTCATGCCCGCGATCTGGATGACGCCGCTCTCGCGGACGCCGCCGCTCGTCGGCGTCGTCGTCCACCCGTCCCGCCACACGCACGATATGGTCCGCTTCTCGGAGCAGTTCGCCCTGAACTTTCCGGCGCGCGACCTGATGAACCACACGCACTACTTCGGCGTCGTCTCCGGGCGCGACGTGAACAAGCTGGACCTCTCGAAGTTGCCGACGTTCAAGGCGACGAAGGTGGACGCGCCGCTCATCGAGGGCTGTGTGGCGCACATCGAGTGCGGCCTGGAGGACGCCCTGCGTCTGGGCGACCACACGCTGTTCGTGGGCCGCGTCCTCGTCGTCCTGGCCGAGAGCGACTCCTTCGACGAGACGTGGCTTGTCGGTGACGCGGACTACCGGCCGCTGCACTACCTGGGCGGCGACCGCTACGCCGTGCTGGGCGAGCGGCTGCAGGCGGAGCTGCGGACGACGGAGGAGGGGGCTATCGAGCTGGCGGAGACGGCGGACGAGCGGGATCGCCGTCGGGAGGCGGAGGCGCGGGAGCGCGAGCGCGCCGAGAGGGAAGGGGAGCAGGGCTGACACCCCGCTCCGGAAGGGAGACCGCGCATGGAAGTACCGCTGATAGCAGCAGCCGTTTTCGTCGTGGTTGTCCTGATTCTTGCGAGGCAACGGCTGTTGCGTCCGCGGCGGCCGCCGTACCGGAAGGTGGACAGCCTGCTGACGGCGGCGGAGCGCTCCTTCTACGGCGTGCTGCTCAAGGCCGTGGACGGCGATACCCTGGTCTTCGCCAAGGTGAGGCTGGCGGACGTCTTGTGGCTTCCCCGAGACACCAGGGACCGGCAGGCCCATCACAACAGGATCATCAGCAAACACCTGGACTTCGTCCTCTGCAGCCGCGACACCCTTGCTCCCCGGCTGGCCATCGAGCTGGACGACTCTTCTCACTCCAGGCCGGCGAGGCGTGAGCGCGACTCTTTCGTTGACGCCGCACTTAGTGCGGCGGGGCTCCCCCTCCTACGGGTGCCGGTCCGTCGCGGCTACTCGCCTCATGACCTGGGCGAGATGATATGGGGACTGCTGACGCCTCTCTAGCCGCGACAACTGGGGCCGGGCAACGCCTCCGGGCGCCCTTAAGGAGGGCGGCGCGTCCAGGCTGCGAGAATCTTTACAGTTTTGCGTTACATATTTCTGTAAAGGACTTGACGTTTACGTTAACGGCGCTTATCCTTGGCGCTGGCGACACTCAGATCTTCAAGGAGGCGATGTCATGGGCACGGACGTGGTCAAGCTCACTGATGTGGGGGAAGCGGAGCGGCTCAGTCAGAGGGTGCTTTCGGCCTGGAACGTGCAGGATGTCGACGGTGTCGTCGCTTGCTACACGGAGGACTGCGTCTACCAGGACCCGAACACACGCGGGCCGGTGGTGGGACACGAGGCGATGCGCAGGTACTTGAGCAAGCTGTTCGAGCGCTGGAAGATGCAGTGGTCGCTGCGGGAGTTCCACCCCTTCGCTGAGGGCTGCGGTGGCGCCTTCCTCTGGCACGCTCAACTGACGCCTGCTGCCGGAGGGAAGACCGCCGAGATCGACGGCATGGACCTGGTCATGCTACGGGGGGAGCTTCTGGCCCGGAACGAGGTGTACTTCGACCGCATGGTGTTGTTCGGCGGCTGACGGGCCGGTACCAAACCGCGAATCGCCATTCTAGGGACGCGATTCCAAACCTTACATTTTTTCGTAAAGCATTTGACTTGCACGTCAAGGTTGGCGTATCATCCCAGTGCCGAAATTCGGCATGGCCGGCAGGCCGTGGGCCGCTCGGCCGGCTCGTCGAAAGGAGACCGTGATGGACTTTCGCCTCACCCCAGAGGAAGAAGCTTTCCGGGAGGAAGTCCGCGAATTCATCGAAAAAGAGTGCCCGGCGGAGCTGCGCGGCGGCGGCGTGAATATCTTCACGCAGGCCGGCAACTTCTTCGCCTGGCGCGCCAAGCTGGCGCAGAAGAAGTGGGTGGCGCCGGCCTGGCCCAAGGAGTACGGCGGCGCCGGCATGTCGATCATGGAGCAGTTCATCTATAACCTGGAGACTGCCCGGATGCGGGCCCCTTCGCCGCTCTACATCGGCGGCCTTGGCGTCGCGATCATCGGCCCCACCATCATGCACTATGGCTCCGAGGAGCAGAAGCAGGAGTTCATCCCGCGCATGCTCTCCGGCGAGCATATGTGGTGCCAGGGCTTCTCCGAGCCCGGCTCCGGCTCCGACCTGGCTTCCGTCCAGACCCGCGCCGTCCGTGACGGCGACGACTACGTGATCAACGGCCAGAAGATCTGGACCACCGTCGCCCACATCTCGCAGTACATGCTCATGTTGGCCCGCACGGACCCCAACGCCCCCAAGCACAAGGGCCTCTCCTACTTCATCGTCCCCATGAAGACGCCCGGCATCACCGTGCGACCGCTGTTCAACATGGCGGACACGCACGAGTTCAACGAGGTGTTCTTCGAGGACGTGCGGCTTCCAGCCAAGTGCCTGGTGGGCGAGGAGAACCGCGGCTGGTACATGGCGGCGACGACGCTGGACATCGAGCGCTCCAGCATCGGCTCCGCGGTGGGGCAGCAGCACAACGTGGAAGACCTGATCCGGTTCTCGCAGGAGAACAGCAACAACGGCGTCGTCCGCACGAAGTCGGACCCCGCCCTCCGCTACGAGTTGGCGGAGCGCTTCATTGAGACCGAGGCGGCGATGATGCTCTCCTACCGCGTCGTGACTATGCAGGCGAAGGGGCTGATCCCCAACTACGAGTCGTCAGCGGTCAAGCTCTACGCCATGGAGCTGGCCCAGCGCATCGCCAACACGGGGATGCGCCTGCTGGGGCTGTACGGCCTGCTGGACCGCGCCAGCAAGTGGTCGCCGCTCAAGGGGCGGCTGGAGTACCAGTACCTGCGTTCTGTGGCGAACACGATCGAGGGCGGTACGAGCGAGATCCAGCGCAACATCGTCGCCACCCGCGGCCTGGGGCTGCCCAGGAGCGACTAGCGTCCAGCGTTGCCCGCTCTCCGGCGGTCGTGATACCGTAACCCTGCCCCGGCAGGGGTGAGTCCCTGCAGCCACAGCCGAATCGCGGGAGGGAGCCCATGGTCAACGTGAGGGACGTCTACGAGCTCGGCGAGGTACCGCCCGTCGGCACCGTCCCCAGGCAGATGTACGCGCAGGTCATCCGCCCGGAGCGCTTCGGGGAGCCGGAGCAGGCGTTCCAAATCGAGAAGGTGGACGTCCCGGCCGGCCTGAAGCCGAACGAGGCGCTGGTGTGCGTGATGGCGGCGGGGATCAACTTCAACAACGTCTGGGCGGCGCGCGGCGTCCCCGTCAACGTCATCAAGGCACGCGAGCGGGAGGGGGACACCACCGGCTTCCACATCGGCGGCAGCGACGCCTCCGGCATCGTCTACGCCGTGGGGAGCGCGGTGACGAACGTCAAGGTGGGCGACCGCGTCGTCATCCACTGCGGCTGGTGGGACGAGGACGATCCGTTGGTGAAGGCGGGCAACGACCCGATGTTCAGCCCCTCGTTCAAGATCTGGGGGTACGAGACGAACTGGGGGTCGTTCGCGCAGTTCACGAAGGTGCAGGCGCACCAGTGCCTGCCCAAGGCGCCGCACCTGACCTGGGAGGAGGCGGCGGCGCCGACGCTGGTGGGCGCGACCGCTTACCGGATGCTGCGCGCCTGGCCGCCGCACACGGTTCAACAAGGCGACGTGGTCCTCGTCTGGGGCGGCTCCGGTGGCCTGGGCTCCATGGCGATACAGATCGTGAGGGAGTTCGGGGGCATACCCGTCGCCGTGGTCTCCAGCGAGGACAAGTTCGAGTTCTGCCGGCGGATCGGCGCCAGGGGGTGCATCAACCGCAAGGAGTTCGATCATTGGGGGATGCTGCCGCACTGGACAGACGGTGAGGCGTTCGCCAGGTGGACGCAGGGGGCGCGCGCCTTCGGGGCCAAGCTGTGGGAGGCGCTGGGGGAGCGGCGCAGCCCGCGCATCGTCTTCGAGCACCCGGGCGAGGACACGATCCCGACCTCTATCTTCGTCTGCGACACCGGCGGGATGGTGGTGATCTGCGCGGGCACCAGCGGCTTCAACGCCACGGTGGACCTGCGCTACCTGTGGATGCGCCAGAAGCGGCTCCAGGGCTCGCACTTCGCCAACGATGAGCAGGCAACGGCGTTCAACCAGTTGGTGCTGGACGGCAAGATCGACCCCTGCCTGGGCGAGACGTACACGTTCGACCAGATACCGCTTTGCCATCAGCTAATGTCGGAAGGGAAGCAGCCGCCGGGCGTGATGGCGGCGCTGGTGAGCGCGGCGAAGGCGGGGCTGAAGGATCTGCCATAGCGCTGCCGGCCCTCCGGTCATAGGGACAGCCAGTGGCGGGACCGCTTTCGCTTTAACGAGTGGGGCCGTCGCGCGTTTCAAGGGTTGTGAATTGGCGCGCTAGACCCGCCGTGTTTGCCAAGCGGAGCGTGACACTGGTAGCGCTGGTGCTTGTAGCGCTGGCGCTGGCGGGCTGCCGTACGGACGGCTCCGGGCCGTGGACGCTCATCACTAAGGCGGGCGCTCTCTACAGATCGCCGGTAGGGTCCGAGGGAGGGCGAATCGAGGTTCCCGCCGGCGATGAGCTGATCGGCGGGCTTGTCGTGGAGGTGCCCGCCGGTGCGCTGGGGGAAGCGGCTGAGCTGTCGGTGCAGGCGAGACCTCAGGTAGACGCGACGGTCCGATCGCTCGCGCAGAGGGAGCCGGGGCTCCACCTGGCGGCTGTCGCCTATGCGCTGGACAACGCTCAGACCAGCGGGATCCATCCCCTCTACGGGCCGCTTTTCGCACTATCAGCGGCGGAGTTCGCGGGGCCGCAGATCGCCCTGGGGCCGGAAGGCGCGGCCTTTGCGGCGCCGGTGGAGGTGCGGGCGCCGCTGGCGGCGCTGGGGATCGGGGAGGGCGAGGCCGCTTCGGCGATGCCGATGCTGCGGAGCGCGGACGGCACCTGGGAGGTGCTGAGCGATTTCTCTGTGGACATGGCCGCAGGGACGGCGACGGTGAGGGTGGCGCACTTCTCTGTGATGCAGTGGATAAAGAACCTGGTGTGGTCCCCTGTGGGGGTGGCCACGGCGTACGGCTCCGGCGCGGTGCAGGAGGCGCTGGGCCGGCTGCCGCAGAACACGCTGGGGAGCTTCGCGGAGGGGGCCGTGTGCTCCAAGCAGGAGCCGGCGGCGAACCTGAAGAGGATACCGGGCCTGCCGACGCTGCTGGACTACCTGGGCTTCGAGGCGGGCTCGGTGCGCACGGGGCAGGAGAAGAACCTGGAGAAGTGGATCACCGACCAGTTCCAGGAGGCGCGGGCCGGCACCAGGCAGTACAACTCTATCACCATGGGCCAGGTGTTCGGGAAGGCGATGGAACTGAACGGGGGCGACATATTCCAGGCCCTGGTGACGGCCCACAACACCCTGCGGGACAAGCGCGACAGCCCGTCCGTACAGCAGATGCTGGAGAACTACCGGGGAGACGGCGGCGACGAGCGGGGGGCCCGCTATCACCTGTTCGGTATGGCGCTGTACTCCTTCGCTTATGAGTATTTCCTGGAGAAGACCAACATCGTGCGGGACAGCGGCCAGCTGGTGATCGGCACGGAAGCGCTGGACCCGCGGGTCGTCGCCACGATCGAGGAGAGCATTATCTCGGGTGACATCGTCTCGGACGTGACGGAGTATGCGGTGGACCTGCAGGGGGCGGAGCTGGGCCGGCAGCTCTACCGGCAGGTGCGCAACGCCCAGCGAGGCGACCTGGTGTCTCGCTTCTCCGTCAACGAGGCCTGCGACGGGAGCGGCGGTGGCGGCGGCTGGGCGGTGTACCGGATCACGAACTACGGCAGCGCCAAGGGCGGCTACCTGACGGTCGCCGAGGTGGGCACGGAGAAGAACCCCCCGTTGCTGTCCTCGTACCCGGGCGGCGGGATCGACCCCAACCTGCGGGTGGCGATGGAGCGGCTGGACGCATCGGCCTCCTTCGGGACGCCGGAGGAGGCCGCGAAGTCGCTCTGCGGCCAGCTGACCGGTTTCTTCCGGCCGGTGCTGGCTTCGTTCATCCAGGAGGGGTACTTCAACGGGGTTGAGGTGGGGCTGGACGGGATATTCGTCGACCAGTGCCCCCAGGGCTGAGCATAGCCTGAGCGCCCGCCGGCGCATGGTAGAATGAACGCGCCCTGGGCTGGCCAGCGAAGGAGTAGCGCCATGGACTATCGCTTCACGCCCGAAGAGGAGGCGTTCCGGCAGGAGGTGCGGACGTTCCTGCGCGCTGAGCTGCCGGAGGGCTGGGACTACGACCCGTTCGAGCTGCACGACGAGAACTGGGAGTTCGCCCTCGCCTTCACGAAGAGGCTGGCGGCCAGGAAGTGGGTGGCGCCGGCCTGGCCGGAGGAGTACGGCGGCCTGGGGCTCGATTTCATGAAGCAGGTCGTGCTCTCGGAGGAGATGGCTTACCACCGCGCGCCCAACACCAGCCTGATCGGCGTGGTGTACGCCGGGCCCACGTTCATCGTCTACGGCACGGAGGAGCAGAAGCGGCAGTTCCTGCCCGGCATCACCTCCGGCGAGATCGTCTGGTGCCAGGGCTACTCCGAGCCCAACGCAGGCTCGGACCTCGCCTCGCTCCAGATGACGGCGGTGAAGGACGGCGACGACTACGTCGTGAACGGGACGAAGATCTGGTCGTCGAACGCGCACAAGGCGAACTGGTGCTTCTTCCTGGCGCGCACGGACCTGGAGGCGCCCAAGCACAAGGGGATCAGCTACTTCGTGGCGCCGATGGAGCTGCCGGGCGTCAGCGTGAACCCGCTGGTCAACATGGCCGACGAGCACGTGTTCAACGAGATCGTGTTCGATAGCGTACGGGTGCCGGCGAAGTACCTGGTGGGTGAGGAGAACCGCGGCTGGTACGTGGGGATGACGACGCTGGACTTCGAGCGGTCCAACATCTCGACGGCGGCGCAGTACCGGCGCAGCTTCGAGCAGCTGGTGGGCTACATCCGGGACGAGCGCGGCGGGTCGGTGGCGGACGGCGACGGGACGCAGGTGAGGCTGCGGCTGGCGGACGTGGCGGTCGAGATCGAGACGGGGCGGCTGCTGTCGTACCGGGTGGCGTCGATGCAGGCGAAGGGGCACATCCCGAACTACGAGTCGTCGGCGGCGAAGGTGTACCACTCGGAACTGGGGCAGCGGCTGGCGAACACGGGCGTGGCGGTGATGGGGATGCAGGGTGCCCTGCGCGAGGACTCCAAGTACGCGCGGCTGCGCGGGCGCTTCGCGCGGACGTACGTAACCAGCGTGGGCGCGACGATAGCGGCGGGGACGTCGGAGATCATGCGGGGGATCATCGCCACGCGGGGGCTGGGGTTGCCGCGGGGGTAGGGGGGTGCCACCCCGCGCCGCCCCGCCCAGAAACCAGCAAACCAGCAAGCCAGAGAACCCTGAGCTCAGATACGGACGTTTGATTGATTCCGGCGATCCGTATCTGGCGGTTGATTGATAATTTGTGGATTTTCGGGTTCCGGGGGCTGCTGAACCTGAGACGGCGCGCCATGCGCTGATTGTTTTGCCGGACGGGTCTCCTGAGGCGCGGGGTTGCGCTGCGCTGTTAACGTGCCGCTACGAGGGTAGCGCGAGGGCGGGCGGATGTGGAAGGCGGAGGCGGCGCGCGGCGGTTGGGCCTGCCGCGGGTTTAGAGGGCATTGGAACCTTAGGCGCGGTCATACTCAGCGCATTTGTCTCGTAGAGCGCGATAAAGCTCTTCAGGCTCACTCCCTACTTGAACAGCGGTCTTGACCGCCATATTTCTAAGGGCGTTTGCTCGCTTCTGTCGCTGACTGCTTCCGTGTGCCTCAAGAAGGACGATCACGTGATCCTTGTCCTCCTCGGCAGGATCGGGCACGATTTCTAGATCGAGCTCGCGACACAGACCAGCCCTTATCGCGGCCAACATTCTAAACGATTGCTGATTTCCAAGGAGAGCCTTGACAGAATCCGGAGTGAGAATGCTGACTGACAGTCTCTGTGTGTTGAATGCCGCTGATGTGATGCGGCCGTCCTGGATGTCTGTCGAGGCTATTCCACGGACTAGCCAGACGTCGTCGCTAATCTCGGCAGATGGAGCGGCAATGGCTGGTCTCCCCGGTTAGCTCTTGCAGACGGATCTGATAGCTTCCCACACTTCCTCTTGGGAGGCCGCATCTCTTCCGAGCTCTTCTCCGTCTTTGCGTTCCAGGTAAAAGGATATCGGTTCACGTAATGGGATCTCAACTGTCAGGAAGACATCGGGATGATCCCACTCCAACTGAATCGACCCGTCGGGAGTCGGGCTCACTAGCGGCGACTGGAGCAGCAGGCCTTCAGCTGTCGCCCGAGCGTGGACGTAGTTCAGCAGACTGATGGCAATCTCCGCCGTATGGCCCGCGATGGGCTTGGCATGATACCCATCCCACCCAGTAGATAGCTGAGTGACGCCTAATACGTGGCCGACCAAGTCATGCGAGATGCCGGTGACCTGGCTACTCAGGGCCGGGCTCTGCGGGGTCACCGTCTCATGGGCTCGCAGCAAATCGGCCGAGATCTCTGCAGCCGGAAGGAGCGCATTCAACGCAGAAATCCTATTGAGGAAGAGCTTGTTGTAAAGCCTGTGGTAATCTGCGGGTACAAGCGCCGATACCCGCTGGTGCCCCTCAAGGGGGGTGCCGAATGCCCAATCCTTCATCATCAAGCGGGGAACCATGTCCTTGACTTCAGAGATTATCGCGGTCGAATCAATGAGGATTACGGAGTCGGCCAGGGCAAATACTTCCGTCATTGAGCGGACGGTGCCAGCCGTGTCGTGCAAAGCCGGCGGGAAAAGGTCGCCTACCTGATCAGTGACATCCTCGACTTTGCCTAGCCGCATCCTAGGGTACCCTCCTGAAGTATGCGGGAATCTCTGCCGATAGCTGGGCTCCACACTGTCTCATGAAGCTCCTAAGTGCATCTGCATCAAACTCCCGCCCTTCAGCCTCTTCCGGCAGGCTGTTAATGTCGCGCTCCACGATTATCGCGGGGAAAGTGGTCCCGGCGTCAGACACCGAACCTGTCTTGCAACGAATCCAAGAGTTGAGCGCCGGACCTTCGGGCGGTTCGAGGCGGCGGTGTGCGTGGAGTTCGAAGGCACGAAGATCTCTGAGTGGACCTTCCTCCACCCAGTGCGACTGGCAAAAATGAGTGGCAAGAGTCATAGCCGGATCATCAGATCGATGGAAGAAGGTTCCAGTGACAGCCAGCCGACCCGGCCGGACCCCCAGCGCACCAAGGAGTACCTCCAATTTCTCCCCCGCTCCTTCAAAGAATTCACTGACGTCTAGGCGACCGCCCGGCTGGCGGGCCAACGATAAGTCGGACCGACTTGGCGCGACCTGAAATTGCATGGCCCCGGTAGAGTCCGTGAGCACGATCCTTGGTATCTCAGCTGGCGCCTCGGCGGGGATAGGCAATATCATCGGGTCGCCTGTGAACTGCGACAGCTGCTGCAACAGCTCTCGGGCAACACTCGCAACCTGAAGGTGCTGAAGCCGCGGAGTAAACACAG
>JAUYGU010000162.1 GCA_030690405.1 Dehalococcoidia bacterium
GGCTATAGAGCAGCAGGTCGCCATCGCTGTACACGGTGTCCCCCATCTCGCTGCCGCGCTTCAGCGCCCTCATCGTCGCCTTGGTGAGCGCGACCGGCAGCGGCGGATGATCGGTTATCCTCGCCGCCATCTCTCGCGCGGCCTGCATCACCTCCCCGTCTGGCACGACGTGGCTGAGCATCCCGTACTCGTACGCCTGGGCGGCGCTGAAACGGTCGCAGATGATCGTAAGCTCCAGCGCCCGCGAGGGCCCCACCTCCCGCGAGAGGCGCGGCAGCGCGTTCCAGCTCAGCGGTATCCCCAGCTCCACCTCCGGGATCGAGAACCAGGCGCTCTCGCCGGCCAGCCGCAGGTCGCAGCACAGCGCGAACACCACCGCCCCGCCGACCGCGAAGCCGTGGATGGCGGCGATCGTCACCTGGTCCAGTGACTCCAGGGCCGCCGAACTGCGGCTGCCGACGGCGGACATGTGCCGCAGCTCGAGCTCGTTGTCGGGGCCCGCCTGGCCCCACTCGCTGGTGTCCGCGCCGGACGAAAACCCGGCCCCTTCGCCCGCCAGGATCACCACCCGCGTCTCGAAGTCCTCCGCCAGCTCCCGGCAAACCTGCTGCAGCTCCGCGTGCATCCGCAGGTTGATGGCGTTCCGCTTCTCCGGGCGGTTGAGGCGCACCGTCATCAGCGGCCCCTCTCGCTGCACCATAAGAGTCTCGTAGGTCATTCTCCGTGCTCCTATCGGCTACGCCTGGTCAGCGCCAGTCTACCCGCGCGCGGGGCCTGTGTCACGGACGCCCCCCGGCGATGGACAGGCGCGGGGGCTCACGTCTACAATGGGGCATCCGAGAGCGCGGGACTGGAGGACGGCCATGAAGTTCGGTCAGCTGCACCTGTTTGAAAACCCGATGGACCGCAGCGAAAAAGAGATCGTCGACGAGCAGTTCGACATCATGGCGCGCGCCGAGGAGTTCGGCTTCGACTCCGTATGGCTGGCCGAGCACCACTTCAGCGAGTACGGCTACTGCGCCTCGCCGGCCGTCACCCTGGCCGCCCTCGCCACCCGCACCCAGAAGGTCCGCCTCGGCACCGGCGTCGTCGTCCTCCCCCTGAACCACCCCCTGCGAGTGGCGGAGGACTACGCCATTCTCGACCTGCTATCCGGCGGCCGCATCGATCTCGGCGTCGGGCGCGGCTATCAGCCCCACGAGTTCGCCGGCTACGGCGTCGACCAGGCCCGCTCCCGCGACATCTTCCACGAATCCGTGGAGATCATCCAGCGAGCCTGGACGGAAGAGCGCTTCTCCTACCAGGGGCAGTTCTACCAGGTCAACGACCTGTCCGTGCGCCCCAAGCCGCTGCAGAAGCCGCACCCGCCCATCTGGATGGCCTCCCTCTCGCCGGAGACGTTCGAGCTCTGCGGCCGCGACGGGTTCAATCTCATGTGCGCACCGGTGTTCGGCTTCAACGTCAACACCGGCGCTTCCCTGATCGAGCATTACCGCGCGGCCCTGCGTGATCACGGACGCGATCCCGCCGGCTTCGAGATCGCCGGGCTTACCATGACCTACGTCGCGGAGACCACTCAACAGGCGCTGGCGGACTTCCGCGAAGCCGTTATGTGGTACTACAAGACCTTCGCCAGGTACATCGCCCCGCCCAAGGGCGCCCCCGCCGTCAAGACGTACGAGTTCTACGCCGCCGCCCGAGACGCCATCGAGTCGGCGGAGTGGGACCGCATCGTCGCCTCCGGCTCCGTTGTCTGCGGCAGCCCGGACCAGGTGGCGGAGCGCATCGCTGAGATCCACGAGCTGTGCGGCATCACCCACTACCTGGCCTGGACCCGCATCGGCGGGCTGGAGCACGGGAAGGTACTGCGCAGCATGGAGCTGATGCGGGACAAGGTCATGCCCCAGGTGCGTCACCTCGGCGAACGCTCCGCCGCCGAAACGGCCGGCTAACGCCCGCTCGCTCCCGGAATCCTCTCACCGCTGCGCCCCCGCCAGCGACGTTTACTTTACGTTAACCATGAACCCCGCTCAATCACGTCTCCCGTATGGCATCATGATTATGGAAGACCCGCGCGCACCCCCAGCTCCGCCGGCTCAACAAGGGAGGGTAAACCGATGCGCGCGAACACCGGACGACCACAGCCTGGGACCAGGCGCTCTGAGCGCGGCCAGGCTCTTATCATGTTCGCACTCGCGGCCGGCGTGCTCTTCGGTTTTGCGGCGATGGCGATCGATGTCGGGATGATCCTTCACGAGCGCCGCGTTCTCCAGAACGCCGCCGACGCCGCCGCACTCGCGGGCGCCCTCGAACTTCCGGACAGCGCGGCGCTGGCCGGCGACCAGGCGAAGGAGTGGGCCAAAAGCAACGGCATCGACCTCGCCTCCGGAGACGAGCTCGATATCACCGTCTCTCCCGATAACACCTCCGTCACGGTAGAAGTCACGCGGGAAACGTCGTTCATCTTCGGACGGGTCCTCGGCCTCGTGTCGACCGAGGTCCGCGCCGACGCGACCGCACGGGTGGGCTCTCCCCTTGCGCTCTCAGGGATCCTGCCCTTCGGCGTGCTGGAGAGCGCCATAAACTATGACGGCGATCCCACTACGATCAAGTACGATGCCACCAACCCCAGCAACGGCAACTTCGGGCCGCTGCGCATCGACGGCAACGGCGCCACCGTCTTGGAGCAGTCCATCAAGTACGGGACCCAGACCGGCGTCTGCGCCCAGAGCCAGCCCGAATGCCAGGACCCGACGGCGCCCACCCAGACCGGTAACGTCATCAGCGCCGCCCGGGACGGCTTCAACTACCGCTTCGACAACACGAGCGCGGATTGCGACGAGTTCACTGATGTCCTCATTCCCAAAGGCGACGGGACCTACAACGTGGACCCGTCCTGCCACCCGTTCGCCTCCGACAGCCTGCGCCTCGTGCTGATCCCCGTCATCGACGAGTTCCCGAACGGAAGCAAGCCTGTCACCATCATGTACTTCACGGGGATGTTCCTGAACAGCATGCCCCCGGGCAAGTGCACGGGAAATAGCTGCGAGATTACTGGCACCTTCGTCAAGACGGTCTTCGACCCTACGAGCGACGCCACCTTTGGCATCTACGACCCGGTGAGCGGCATTGAGTTCGTCCGCCTCGTGGACTAACCGGGCCGCCGAAACGCCCCGCTAGGGCGTCTCGGAGTTCGGCTCTGCCGGGTCGGCCGCCGGGGCCTCCGCCGGTTCCGTGTACGGCGGTCCCCTGTCCGGCGAGGCGGGTCGGGTCCCGGCCCCCAGCCAGAAGAAGCGCACCGCCCAGTCCGCGATGGCGGGCGCGAGGGGATAGGCGGTGACGGCGGCGAAGTCCTGGGCCGTCACGTAGGCGTCCCGCAGGCTCCAGCGCACCGCCTGCACGATCCGCCTCGCCACCGCCGCCGCGTTCGCACTCGGCAGGTAGCGCGGCGGGTCCGGCACGTCCACCTCCCGCAACATCTGCTCCTGGAACGACGTTTCCGTCAGCCCCGGGTACACCGTGCTCACGTGGACGCCCGTTCCGGCCAGCTCGGAGCGCAGCGCGTCGGACACCGCGGTCAGCGCGAACTTGGTCGCGCTGTAGATCCCCATGTACGGCGCCGCGACCTTGCCGGCCACCGACGAGACGTTCACGACGTGGCCACGCTGCTGCCTTCGCATATAGGGGACCGTCGCCTGGATACACTGGATAGCGCCCCAGAAGTTCACGTTGAACAGATGGTGCATGTTGTCCAGACTGCCACCGGCGATCGGCGCGAATAGCCCGACGCCGGCATTGTTCACCAGCACGTCGACGCTATCGAACTCCTCCACCGTCCGACGGACCAGCGCCTCTACCGCGAAGCGGTCGGTCACGTCAGTCGGCACCACCAGGCGCCGGCCGGGAAAGTCCGCCAGCTCCTGGGCGAGCTCCTCCAGCTTGTCGCGATTGCGCGAGGCGAGGACGACGTGGGCGCGCCGGCGGGCGAACTCCCGCGCCGTCGCCCGGCCGATCCCGGAGGAGGCCCCGGTGATGATTACGGCGCGGCCGTCTACGTGCAACCGGCCATCCTCAAACGGAGCGCACGCTGAGCCACTGCGAGAGCTGGGGCCACAGCCGGAACAAGGCGTTGCGCCCGGCGATCAGGCTCACGTGCCCGCCCTTCAGGACGATGTCTTCCTTATCCTGAGAGCCCAGCAGAGACGTCAGCGGCTGGGTCGCGGCGAAGGGAGCGATATGGTCGTGCTGGGCCATGATGTTCAGCGCCGGGCAGGTGATCCCCGTCAGGTCCACCCTCCTGCCGCCCAGGGCAAGCTGCCCCTTCATCAGCTTGTTCTCCCACATCAGCTCCTTGATCATCTGGCGGTACGCTTCGCCGGGGAAGGGGATCTGGTCGTATACCCAGCGATTGAACAATCGGTAATTCTTGACCCAGAGGTCGTTCCACAGGTTGTCGAACAGGCGGGCGTAGGCCGCCCAGCGCTCGGCCGGGCGCAGCATCTCGAACGAGCGGAAGATCAGGTCGGGCGGGATGTTGCCCAGCGTGTCTACCATCCGGTCGACGTCGAACCAGCGCCGGTCGCTCCAGCGGCGGAACATCCCCATCCCCGCGAAATCGACCGGGGTGGCGGCGCACACCAGGTTCGCCACCGGGGCGTCGTGGAAGATGCCGCTGTACATCAGCGCCATCAGCCCGCCCATGCAGTACCCCAGGAGGCTCACCTCCTGTTCGCCGGTGACCTTCTGGACCTCCTCAACGTTGCGGGGCAGCGCCTCCAGCACGTAGTACTCCAGCGTCAGCCGGCTGTCCTCCGGGCGGGGCACGCCCCAGTCCACCATGAACACGTCGAACCCTTCGCGCAGCAGGTACTCCACCAGGCTCTGCCCCGGCGAAAGGTCAAGGATGTACGGCCTGCTGATCAGCGACATGACGAGGACCAAGGGTATCCGGTACACCTCATCGGTGACCGGGCGGTAGCGGTACAGACGCATCGTGCCCTTGGAGTAGACCACGTCCTTCGGCGTGGCGCCCACCACCGGCGGGTTACGGTCGAAGATAACGTCCATCCCCCGGCGGACACGGTCCAGGTTGCGCTTGACCGCTTCCGCCTGGAAGATCTCTGTCAGCGGGGGCGTTTCCGGGATGCGAACGGTTACCATAGGGCGACTCCAGCGCCGGCGCAGAGGGCCGGCGTGTTACTTCGTCCCGGCAGGCTGGCTGCGCGGCTGGCGGGTGCGCCGGGGACGAAGCTGCGTGACCGCGGCCGGCCGGCTCGGGTGGCCGACGGCCTGGGCAAGGGCGTTGATGCTGGACTCGATGGAGGAGAGCCTCTCCTCCAGGCTGCTGAGCCGCTCGCTCAGATCCAGGACGTCGCTCCGGCTCGGCACGTTGAGCGTGGAGAGGGAGCGCTCCATGTTCTGAGCCACCATCCGCTGGAAGGTGGAGTATATATCCATGTACCCACCCATGAAGCGGCCGAAGGAATCAGTGCCCATCACGTCGTTGAAGAAGGCGTTCCACTGGCGCTCAGTGTCGGTCAGCCAGTTGCGCCAGAGCTGTCCAACGTCCGCCCGGTCGTTACTGTCAGGCATGGCGTCCTCCCTGTTTCGAGCCTCGCGTGCGCCTGGGCTCCTCGGTTGCTGGTCGGTCGCCGCCGCTCTTCCCCCGCTTCTGCAGATTGTCGTACGAACTGAGGGCTGATTGCAAGATGCTCTGGTAGTGAGATAGGACATCCAGCCATAAATTGAGGAACGCCTCGCCCGTTTTCGTCAGCGAGTACATCCGCCGCGCCGGACCGGACTCCGTTGTATCCCAGAACGATGATACCATCCCCGTCCGCTCAAGCTGCCGCAGGGTCCGGTACACCGTCGCCGAGTCGAACGCCGGCAGGCCCGCCTTGCTCAGCTCCCTTACCAACTGGTAGCCGTAGGCCGGCCAGTTGCGGAGGAACGCCAGCAAGCTGGACGCCAGCAAGTCGCCGTGGAGACGGGGCTGGCGGCGGCTGTTCTCGCCGTCGGCGTCCGTCTCGTCGTCGCGGGGCCCGGTTCGTCTGCTCTGCGTAGCCATTTGTGAAATTTGTCGATTTTCCTCGTTGCGCCTTGCCGCCTGGGGTTGACAGCACGTGTTACTATGTGTATCTTGCACTTAGATGCATTAGTTTGTCAAGGAGGTTGCCCCATGGCACAGCAAAGTTCCGTCGACAAGTTCTTCGGCGCCGTCGACAACGCCTATGACGTCGTCCTGGACACCCTCAAGGCCGGAGTCGACCGCGGCTACCGCGTCTCCAAGGGCCTCATCGAGCAGGCCCAGACCGGCCAGCACGAGGCCCTGGACTTGGCGCAGTCCGTCGCCAAGTCACCCACGAACCTCGCCGGCGCCACCGGCGCCGTCGTTCAGACCCTCACCAAAACCCAGGGTCGTGTCCTCGAGATCTCCCGCCAGTGGCTGGATGAGGCGCTTGACTCGCAGCAGGAGGGCCGCGAGGCGCTCCGCCGCCTGATCGACGCCAACCGCCAGGCTGGCGAGGCCGTCATCGAGAGCTCCCGCGGAGTGTTCGGCCGCGCCCAGGAGCGCGCCCGACAGGTCATCCGCCCCGGACGCGGCGGTAACGGCGCCAAGGCTGAAGGTGAGCCGCGACCGCGCCGCAAGGCCCAGAGCGAAGAGACAAAGACCGAATAAGCGGCGCTACGCCGTCTGACTATCCGGCACGTGCTGGCCCCGCTCCACCGCGGTGGCCAGCACGTTCGCTACGTGACGGTACACCTGGGAGTTGAACACCAGCCCCACATGCGTCCCCTGCACCTCGATGTCGGTCTCCGGGTCGTCGTTGACGCAGCAGCGCCAGTCAATGACCCCATCCCCCTTCGTGTAGATCGCCGCCTCGACGATCGATTCGGCCAGGGGCTGGCGCAGCGAGTTCAAGAAGTCGCAGGAGCAGAAGCCGCTGTAGCAGTCCGGCTGAACGGAGCCTTCGGAGAGGATCCGCCGCCTGACGATCATCGCCGCGCCCAGCACCATAGGGTGGGCACGCACCGCCCGGAACGGTGCCGCCATGGTGATAACCGAGGCGACGAGCTGGGGCTTCCGCACGGCGACACTGCGCGCCAGCGTCCCGCCCAGACTGTGGCCCACCAGGTGCACCTTACGGCCGCTCTCCAGGCAAGCGCTCTTCACCGTCTCGATCAACCGGCCGGTCAGGGTGTCCGGACACTCGGCGTTGCGGCCCATGCCAGACATGTACGGCTGGTAGCCGATGCGACGGAGCCATGAGAACATATCGCCCAGGTACTGGTCCGAGCCGAGGAAGCCGGGTATGAGGACGACGACACTGCCGTCGCCGTGGGGCACGCCGATCCCGCGATATACCGACGAAGCGCGGAGGCTAAGCCAGTCCATTCCCACCAGCGCCTCCCGCCAGAGCGGCAGGGCCATGGCCTCAAACTCTTCAGTATTGGTCGGCTGCCAAGTGGCCAAACCAGACCCCTCCCCTGGGCTATAGACTCCGGCTACCCGCAGTATGCCCGTCTTCTATATTACCAAATTTTCCCGCCAACCGTTCAGCGAACACTGTCGACAGTAGGTGAAAAGGTATTATACAATGCCTCAGTAGCTCGCGGGGGAACACGGGTCAAACACAGTTCCGTCCGGCGTCGTGCCGGACGCATACGGGGGGCCTAACATGTCACAGGCCAACCTTAGCCGCCGCCTCAGCGCCCAGGACGCCACCTTCCTGTACTTTGAGCGGGAAGAGACGCCCATGAATATCGGCTCCGTAGCCGTGTGCCAGGGTCAGATACCCTACGATAAGTTCGTCAAGAACATACAGGACAAGATACACCTCATCCCGCGCTACCAGCAGCGCATCGTCCCGGCTCCCCTTAACCTCTCCCACCCCACCTGGGAGTGGGACCCCAACTTCGATATCCGCAGGCACATCATGCCGCTGCGCCTGGACCCCCCCGGCAGCCTGGACCAGCTCCGCGAGCTCGCCTCGCGGCTCTTCCAGGGCATGCTCAGCCGCGACAAGCCGCTGTGGGAGATGTACCTGGTCCACGGCGTCGAAGGCGACCGCTCTGCCATCGTCTCCAAAGTCCACCACTGCCTCGTCGACGGCGTCTCCGGCATCGAGCTGCTGATGATAGTGTTCGACGTCTCGCCCAACCCGGCCCCCCCGCCCCCACCCCCGGAACCGGTCGCCGTAACCTCCATCCCGGACCCCGTATCACGCTTCTTCGACGCCATGTTCGATCGCCTGGCCACCAACCTCCGGACCGCGGCCGACGCTCAGAAGGCACTCCTCAGCGCCATCGATAATCCCGCCTCTGTCCGCAGCCTGAACCGCGCCCTGGAGACTGTCCTCCCCTACTTCCTGCGGCCGGGCCGCCGGGCGCCCTTCAACAAGGCCTTCTCCGGCGAAAGAAAGCAGTCCTGGAGCGAATGCTCCTTCGCCGAAGTCCGCGCCATCCGCCAGGCCTGCGGCGGCACCGTCAACGACGTCGTCCTCGCCATCCTCGGCGGCGCCCTCAGCCGTTACTACGAGGCGCATGGCATGGATACCGAGGGCCAGGTCGCCCGCGTCCTTACGCCCGTCAACGTGCGCCGCGAGGACGAGCGCGGCAGCCTCGGCAACCGCATCTCCATGCTCCTCGTCGAGGTCCCCCTGGGCGTGCGCGACCCGATCGAGCGGCTGAACATCGTCCGCGAGCGGACGGACAACCTGAAGCGCAACCACATCGCCGACGGGATCGAGCTCCTGTCAGACTCGCTGGGGAACGTGCCGCCGATGCTCCAGGCGCTGTTGGGTACCCTTCCGGCTCCCCCGAACAACGTCGCCAACATGGTCTGCACCAACGTCCCCGGCCCCATGATCCCTCTCTACTCCGTCGGCCACCGCCTGGAGGCGCACTACCCCATGGTACCCATCGCCGGGGAGATGGGGGTCGGATTCGCCATCACCAGCTACAACCAGAAGCTCTACTTCGGGTTGACGGCGGACGCCGGCGCGGCGCCGGACGTTGAGCGGCTGGGCGATTTCCTGGCGCAAGCGTACGTGGAGCTCAGGTCGGCGGCGGGGGTCACCCCAATGGAAACGACCGAGGTGGGCGTGGCCGAAACGGAGCAGAAGCCAGCGCGGAAGCGGGCAGCGCCTTCAGCGGGACAGCCGCTGGCCGCAGATGCCGGCTAGCGTCGGGGACGGGTCTCAGCGGTATCGCTGAAGCCGGTCACGTCGTAGGACATTATCAGCAGGTCGTAGGTCCGGCCGTCGCGGCCCATCACGAAGTCCGCCAGCAGCGCCTCCGGCCGGAAGCCCAGGCTCTCCACCATCCCGCGGGCGCCGCGCTGATCGGTGGTCATCTGCACCATCACCTTCTGGAGGCCGAGGTCCTTGGCGATCGCGAACACCTCGTTCGCCAGCGCCTTGCCGAGGCCGAAGCCGCGCAGCTCCGGCTTGAGCAGGACCCTGATCTCGCCGACGTGCCGCGTCCACAGCACTTCGTTGTGGTGCAGGCTGGCGTAGCCCAGAAGCTCGCCGCCGCCCTCCGCCATCACCGTGATCGTGCGGCCCTTCTTCAGGTTCTCGACCCACTCATCGACGACCTTCGGATCGGTCACGTCGGAGCGGAGGAACAGCAGGTCGTGGTCCGGGAGAGAGCGGCCGAAGCTCAGTATCGTGTCGCGGTCTGAGGGCTCCATCAAGCGGAGCGTCATCTCCACCCCGCCGACCGACGTCTGCCAGGGATACGTTCGCTTAACTACGCCTGCGTCAGCCATGAGCGCGCCCCTCCCTCGGTTATGTTGGCCTGCCAAGCATACTGGAAGACCGTGAACTTTGCAAGCAGATTCTCACCGAATTAACACCCCCGCCTAACCGTTCCTTAACCATGCCCTGACCGCTACGCCGTACCATAGCCTTGCAAGTGCACGGAGCGGCAACACCCCCTCCCGCCCCGAGCAGAAATCACGAGCCGGCTGTTGAATAAGCAGCCGGCTCGCTGATTTCCCAGCCCCTCCTCTCGTTTCTTACCGAACTCCTACCCCCCCTCTAACCTGCCTTTAACCCATCCACCCCAGCGAGGCACTAACCTAACGTTGAAAGCAGCGGAGCGGTCAGCACCCCCTCCCGCGCCGCAAAGGCACAGAGCGAGCCGGTTGAGTTTGTCGGCAACCGGCTCGCTCCCGTTTTGGTACCCACCTTCGTTGACGCCCCTATAGGCCCGTGCTACAATCGCGGGTGCTCCAGGACCGTCAGATGTAATGCACTTGCGCGGTCGCTGGTTCAGCTTCGGATTCGCCCGCCCTTTGGCTTCTGATTCCGAAGCGCCGGGCGATTCCTCACCGGAACAAGTACTGTAGGACAAGCTCATGCAAACGACAGTCGCAGGAAGCTACCCGAAGATACCCAACCGGCCGCGGCCCGCCCGCCTCCGCCAGGCCATCGCCCGCCTGGACCGCGGCGAGATCACCCCGGAGGAGTTGGCCCAGATCCAGGGCGAGGTCACAATCGAGATCATCGGGGAGCAGCTCGCAGCCGGCCTGGACCTGATCGCCGACGGCCAGGTCCGCTGGGACGACGACCAGACATACGTCGCGCGGGGGCTGGAGGGCTTCGAGATCGGCGGCCTGGTCCGCTACTTCGATACCAACACCTACTACCGTCAGCCCACCGTCAGCGGACCCGTCGGCTGGCGGAAGCCGGTCCTGGTCCGCGACTACCAGTTCGCGGCCGCTCACAGCACGAAGCCCGTGAAGGCGATGCTCACCGGGCCGTACACGCTGGCCGCCCTCTCCACCGATTCGCACTACGGAGACCGGCGCCGGCTGGTGCTGGACCTGGCGCAGGCGCTCCGCCAGGAGGCGCTGGCGCTGGCCGCCGCCGGCGCGCCGTTCATCCAGGTGAACGAACCCGCCATCGTCCACAACAAGGACGACGCGCCCCTGCTTCACGAGGCGATCACGGCGATGCTGGACGGAGTCCACACGCGGACCGCGCTACACACCTGGTTCGCGGACACGGCCGGCATACTCCCCCTCCTGAACGACCTGCCGGTGGACGTCATCGGCCTCGACTTCGTCTGGGGTCCCGGGAACTGGGACGCCCTCAAAGCCGGCCCGTTCACCAAAAGCCTCGGCTTCGGTATCGTCGACGCCCGCAACACACGGATGGAGACCGCCGACGAGATCGCCGAGCAGATACGGAGGGTCGGTCAGCTCGTGCCCACGGAACGGCTCTACATCAACCCTTCCTGCGGACTGGAATACCTCCCGCGCGAGGTCGCCTTCGAGAAGCTCAAGCGCATGGTCGAGGGCGTGCGTCGCGCCGAGGCGGTGGCGGTCTAGGAATGCGGTGTAGCTGCAGGGCTTCAGCCCTGCCCACAAGACCTGATAGCATAAGGCCAGATCCGGGAAGATCGAGGTACCGATGTCAGCGCTCGTAACAACCGCGGTGGGCAGCTACCCCAAGCCGGACTACCTGGCCCGCGCCCGCAGCCAGTTCTCCCAGGGCAAGCTTGACCGCGAGGAGCTGGAGAAGCTGGAGCGCCAGGCCACAGAGTACTGGATCCGCTCCCAGGAGCGGCTGGGCCTCGACGTACTCGTGCACGGCGAGATGGAGCGCGGCGACATGGTCGCCTACTTCGCCGGCGAGCCCGGCGGCCGCACCATCGAGGGGATGAAGCTGGGCGGCCTCGTCCGCTCCTACGGCAACCGCTACTACCACAAGCCGGTCATCGCCGGCAAGCTCGCCTGGCCCGGCCCCATGACCGTGGAGATGTGGCGCTACGCCCAGGGCCTCACCGATAGGCCCGTCAAGGGGATGCTCACCGGCCCTTACACCATGGTGGAGTGGTCGTTCGATGAGCACTACCCGTCGCGGCGCGACGCCGTCCTCGACATGGCGAACGTCATCCGCCGCGAGGTCGAGGAGCTCGTGAAGGCCGGTGCCCGCTACGTCCAGATCGATGAGCCCGCCATCCACACGCGGCCGCGGCAGGATTTCGACCTCGCCGTGGAGGCGATGGAACGCGTCGTCGAGGGGATCGACTGCGAGTTCCACACCCACATCTGCTACGGCGAGGTGGAACTGATCTATCCGGACATGCTGCGGCTGCCCGTCAAGCAGATCCACCTGGCGTTCAAGAACACCAACTTCGAATACCTCAAGCTCCTGGAGGAGCACCCCTTCGACAGCGACAAGGACCTCGGCGTCGGCGTCGTCGACGTCCACACCCATGTGCTGGAGCCCGTCGACGAGGTGAAGGACGGCATCAAGCGCACGCTGAAGCTGCTGCCGCCGGAACGCGTCTGGATCCTGCCCGACTGCGGCCTCAAGACCCGCACCGTCGAGGAGGCCGAGGGGAAGCTGCGGGTGATGATGGACGCCACCCGCGCGGTCAAGCGCGAGCTGGAGCTCGACTAGGCAAACGCAGGGTTAGGTCCCCGTCCCTGCCGGGCGGGGCTGGGCGCAATCGCTGCCGCGGCTTTCAAGCCGCGGTCCCGCCCCCCACCCGCGAGGTCAAGCGCGAACTGGAGCTCGACTAGGCAAACGCAGGGTTAGGTCCCCGTCCCTGCCGGGCGGGGCTGGGCGCAATCGATGCCGCGGCTTTCAAGCCGCGGTCCCGCCCCCCACCCGCGAGGTCAAGCGCGAGTTGGAGCTCGACTAGGCAAACGCAGGGTTAGGTCCCCGTCCCTGCCGGGCGGGGCTGGGCGCAATCGCTGCCGCGGCTTT
>JAUYGU010000173.1 GCA_030690405.1 Dehalococcoidia bacterium
ACATCCTCTTGCATCTGGCCTCCTTTCTGTAGCCGTTTCTTTGCCTTTCGTCTACAGAAACGCCAGATGCTTTTTGCTTACTCACCTCAACTGTATCCACACTGAAGAGTGTAGAGCCGCGGCCGGAGGGTCGTTGACAGCTTTGACCCTGTCTGTTACGCTCACACCGGAGTATAGAAAGCAGTTGCTTCCCAAATCCGACGAGGTGCGCAATGCTGACGATCACCGCCAAGGCCGCCGATAAGGCGAAGGAGATCTTCAAGGACAAAGGCCTGGAGGGCCAGGCCGCCCTGCGTGTGTTCGTCGCGGGCGGCGGCTGCTCCGGCTACCAGTACGGCATGGCCCTGGCCAAGCAGCCCGACGAGGAAGACTTCGTGATCGAGCACGACGGCGTGCGGCTGGTCATCGACCCGGACAGCGCTCCCCTCCTGGAGGGCGCGGAGATCGACTACGTGGACGACCTGATGAAGGCCGGCTTCACGATCTTCAACCCGAACGCCGTCAAGTCCTGCGCCTGCGGCTCCAGCTTCCAGACCGCCGAAGGCGGCGGCAGCGCCAGCCCCTGCGCGCACTAGAACCGCGCGGCCCTCGCCGCGCTAGAACCAGCTAGCCCACAAACCTGCAAACCAATTCGGCTTTACCGGTTTGCAGGTTTCTTGGTTTGCTGGTTTGCCGACCGAAGGGAGGCCCCATGCCCACCTACTGGATCGTCGTCGGCTCCGAGGAGAACATGCGCATCGCCGAGGCCCGCGGCTTCGACGTCTTCGGCTTCAAGAGCACCCGCCGCCGCGAGGTCGCCGGGATGCAGCCCGGCGATAAGCTCATCTTCTACCTGACGAAGATCATGAAGTTCGGCGGCCTGGCCGAGGTCACCTCCGACTACTTCGAGGACCACACCAAGGTGTTCAAGTCCGAGAAGAAGCCTGTCCTGAGCGCAGCCGAAGGGCCGCAGGAGGACTACCCGTTCCGCGTAAACGTGACGCCGGAGATCGTCCTGACGCCGGAGCAGTACCTGGACGTCAAGGAGATCGCGCCCCGGATGGAGTACACGAAGAAGTGGCCGGTGGAGCACTGGCGGCTGGCCTTCCAGGGCAACCTGCACCAGATCCCGCAGGCGGACTACGAGCTCATCGTCTTGCAGATGAAGGCGGCGGCAGGGGTCAGGGCGTAGGAGAGACTACGGCGAGATCACGAACTGCCGACTCTCCGTCTGCATCTCGATCTTCTCTTCGTTCCGCGCGACGTCCAGCGCGTTGAACGTGCCGTAGACGGAGTACGTTCCGGGCGGCACGGGCAGCAAATCGTTGTCCGTCTGGTCCCAGTCCCATCCGAACTCCATCTCTTCGCCGGGCTGAAGAGTGCGATACGACAGGCTCGCATCTGCTGCTCCGTTCGCGCACAGCTTGCACGTAACCTCTTCGCCATCGGCCGTTGCTATGAAGAAACCGAAGCTGCCCTGGTAGCCACCATCCGCCCTGCCGCCAAGCCCTAGCTCCAGCGGCGCATTGCCAACGTTTGTAACGGTGAGCCTGAACGTTACGTCCTGGCCGGCCTCGATGTCTGAGGGGACATCGAAATTGAGTTCGATGGGCGGGGAGCCCGGAGACGGCGATGCTGGCACACGATTGCCTCCCCCGCCGCAGGCCAGCGCCACGAGCGCAGCGATGGCGAGGAGCGCGGCTAGAAGTGCCTTCTTCATGGTCTATCGCCTCTCAGACCGGAGCAAGTCTATCACACGAACAATGACGGAATGCATCCGGGGATTGTTCCGTACCTTTCGGCTTTCGGCCTCTCGCCAATTCTGCTACCCTATCCCTTGCCATGACCGAGAGCGCCAACCCCGGTGCCGCCGCGCCGCCGAAGCCTGACGTCGCCGCCGAGCCGGCCACCCTGCGCGAGAAGCTGGCCGCCGGCCGCTTCGTCGTCTCGGCGGAGGTGGACCCGCCCCACGGCCTGCGCGTCCGCCGCGCCCTCCAGGGCGCCGCCCTCCTCAAGGAAGCCGGCATCGACACCGTCAACGTCGGCGATAGCCCCACCGCCAAGGTCCGCATGTCGCCGCTCGCCATGTCCATCCTCCTCCAGCGCGAGCTCGGCGTCGAGATCGTCATGCACTACCCCACCCGCGACCGCAACGCCCTGGCCGTCCACTCCGACATGGTCGGCGCTCACGTGCTGGGCATCCGCAACATCCTCTGCCTGCGCGGCGACCCACCCTCCGTGGGCGGCTACACGGACATCGTCGGCGTCTGGGACATCAGCGCCGTCGGCCTCATGCGCTTCCTCAAGCTGCTGAACGAAGGCGTGGACTGGACCGGCAAGCCGATCACCGGCCAGGCCGACTTCTTCATCGGCGCCTCCTGCGACCCCAACGCCGACCCGCTGGAGCCGCAACTCCGGCTGATGCGCCGCAAGGCGGAGGCGGGCGCCCATTTCTTCGTCACCCAGAACGTCTTCGACGAGAAGGTGCTGCAGCGCTTCATGGACAAGGCGCAGCGGTTTGGCCTGCCGGTCATCGTCGGCGTGCTCCCCCTCCACAACTCGCGCCACGCGGAGTTCCTCCACAAGGAGGTGCCGGGGATGAACATCCCCGACGCGATACGCGAGCGGATGCGCCGCGCCGGCGAGGAGCGCGGCCCCGGCGAAGGCCAGGCGATGGCCCGCGACTTCCTCGCCTTCTGCCGCGAGAAGTGCGCCGGCGTCTACCTCGTCCCCTCGTTCGGGCGCTACGACCTAGCCGCGGAGCTCGTCGCCGAGATCAAGCGCTAGGGCTGGGGCGTAGGCGCAGGCGCCGCGGCGAGGGCGGCCTCAATCGTGGCCTGCGCCGCGTCCACAGGCAGGCCGGCCAGGGCCTTCACGCCCTCCAGGTTCGACGCGTTGCGGTTCACCGGCTGCAACTTGCCACCGTCCACGATGAACCGCTCGAAGGGGTCACTCGTGAACGTGCCGGGCTCTGGCTCACCCAGGAAGTAGAGGTAAGTCGAGCCCACCCGGATGATGGGGTCGCTCTCGTCCTGGAAGACCACGCCATCCACCAGCCCTCCAAGCTGAGATACGGTGATCGTGTCGCCGGCCTTCACCTCGGTGAACCCGAAGACGACGCCGCCTATCTCGATGGGCGAAGACCTGACGACCCGCAGCACCTCAACGTCGAACAGGCTCCCCGGCGGGCCCAGGTAAGACGGATCGGGAACAATCGTGACCGTAGCCTTCGGATGACCGGGCGGGGGAGGCTCTCCCTCCTCTTCATCGGAATGGAGCAGCGGCAGCGGCTGGCCCCGATAAGGGTAGACGATGGTCACACCCGTGACCCGACCCACAAGTATGGTGGGGGAGGCCCGAACCATGCGGTCGAGAGCGCGGGCGCTGTACGAGCCGCCCCAGCGGGAGGCGCTGATCGTTACGATACGTTCGCGCCCCTCGCCAGCCCCTGCGGACGGATCAGGTGTCGCTTCGCTGGCGTTATCGGGGGTACCGGCAGTTGGGCCTTGCGGCGAGTCAGGCTGATTAGCGCAGGCCGCAAGCAGCATCATCACGGCCGCAGCACCGATCGAAGCGGCGAAGCGCATTCCTCCAGCGGCTAGCATCCCGCATACCCCACATTGGGATCTTCGTACGCGTGGTTGATGCCGCAGGAGTCCCACGGCTGAGGGTCGTTGAGAGACACAGCGAAGCGACGCAACTGATTCCCCCTGCAACGATTGTACGCGTTTGCTCCCCTCCCGGCATTCCGTTAAGCTGGAACGGGCACAGCCGGTGCGACATCCGGCCTAGAAAGGCCGGCCGCTCATGGCCAGATCAGACACGCGGTTCCACTTCTCGCCGCGGCCGAACCGCGCCCACGAGGTCCACTGGCGCCAGTGGGGCGATGAGGCGTTCGCGGAGGCGAAGGCCCAGGACAAGCCGGTCCTCCTTGCGCTCTCCGCCGTCTGGTGCCACTGGTGCCACGTCATGGACGAGACGTCCTACTCCGACCCCGGCGTCATCTCCTACGTCAATCAGCACTTCGTCCCCGTGCGCGTGGACAACGACCAGCGCCCCGACATCAACGCCCGCTACAACCTGGGCGGCTGGCCCACCACCGCCTTCCTCACCCCGGACGGGGAGCTGATGACCGGCGGAACCTACATCCCGCCCGAGGCGATGCTGGAGCACCTGCCCAAGATCGTCACGCAGTACAAGAGCAACCGCGAGGAGATCGACCGCAAGGTCGAGGAGCTGCGACAGCGTCGCGCCGAAGCGACGGCCGCCGGACAGCGCGGCGACCTCTCCCCCGCCATCTTCGGCGACGTCCTGCGGGCGGTCGTCCAGGCCTACGACCCTGTCTTCGGCGGCTTCGGCGAGGCGCCCAAATTCCCCCACGCCGACTCGATCGACCTCCTCCTCTACGCCCATCGCCGCAGCCGCGACCCGGACCTCCTGCACATGGCCCGCAAGACGCTGGAGTTCATGGCCGCGGGCGGCGTCTTCGACCACGAGTGGGGCGGCTTCTTCCGCTACGCCACCCAGCGCGACTGGTCGGAGCCGCACTACGAGAAAATGCTGGAGGACAACGCCGGCCTCCTGCGCAACCTCCTGGCCCTCTACCGGACCAGCGGCGACCAGGCCCACGCCGCCGCTGCGACACGCGTGATCGAGTACCTGAGCGCGAAGCTGCGCGACCCGGAGCGCGGCTTCTTCTTCGGCTCCCAGGACGCCGACGAGGAGTTCTACAAGCTGCCCGCCGCCGAGCGCGAGAAGCTCCCCGAGCCGTACATCGACCGCACCTGCTACACATCGTGGAACGCGATGGCCGCCTCCGCTTACCTGGAGGCTTCGTGGACGCTGGAGCGGCCGGAGCTGGCGGACGCCGCTCTGGCGGCGCTCGACTTCGCCTGGCGGGAGTGCCGCCAGCCGGAGAGCGGAGCGATGTTCCGCTACCACGACGGCGCGCCCCACGTGCCCGGCCTGCTGGGCGACCAGGCCCACACGGCCCGCGCCCTCCTGGACGCCCACGAGGTGACCGGCGACTCGGCGCACCTTGACCGCGCCGAAACGCTCGCGCGGCTGCTGCTCGACCGCTTCGCCGACCGGCAGGGGGACGGCCCGCCGGCGGGCTTCTTCGACGTCTGGGACGGGGGCGATAGCCTGGGCCGTCTGGCGGACCGCCAGAAGTCGATCCAGGACAACGCCGTCTGCGCGGAGCTGTTCATCCGGCTGCACCACCTCACCCGTAACGAGGAGTACCGGCGGGTGGCGCAGGCGACGCTGGAGGCGTTCGCGCCCTCGTATCACGCCCTCGGCTACTTCGCGGCGGGGTACGCCAGGCAGGTGGACCTGCTTCTGGAGCCGCCGGCGGCGGTCAACATCGTCGGTGGGGCGGAGAGCGCCCGCGCCCTACACCGCGCCGCGCTCAGCCTGGACGTGCCCTTCCGCATCGTCCAGCTCCTCGATCCCGAGCGGGACGCCGCGCGGCTGGAGGCGCTGTTCCTGCCGCCGAAGCCGGCGCCCGCCGCCTACGTCTGCCTGAGCACGATGTGCTCCGCACCGGTGAGCGAACCGGCGGCCCTGGCGGATGCGGTCCGGCAGATGCAGGACTCCCGACAGCCATCAGCCTGAGAACGGCTGGTAGAATAGGAGCGCGGCCCGGTTCAGCTATGCCGCAGAGCGTAGGCCGCCGAACAGGAGGCTCCAATGTCCGAGGAAGACGTCAAGCGCGTCATGGACGAGATGCCCTACGGCCTGTACATCGTCGGCTCCACCATGGACGGCGAGGTCAACGCCATGATGGCTGACTGGGTGATGCAGGTGTCCTTCAACCCCCGTCTGGTAGCGGTCTCATTCGAGAACGACGCCCGTACCCTGGCCAACGTCCGCCAGGGCAAGGTCTTTACGGTCAACCTGCTGTCGCTGGAGAGCATGGAGCTCGCCGCCCGCTTTGCCCAGCCGTACTACGGCTCCAAGGTCAAGGGCCGTTCGGAGGAGGAGGCCGCCAAAGTCCACCACAAGCTGGAAGGCACCCCCTACCAGCGTACAGAGCGGGGCTGCCCCGTCCTGGACGACGCCATGGCCTGGCTGGAATGCGAGGCCGAGCAGTTCCTCCCCACCGGCGACCACACGCTGGTCATCGCCCGCGTGCTGGACGGTCGCGTCGAGCGCGACGCCGAGGCGCTGACGTCCACCTACACCGGCTGGACCTACAGCGGCTAGCGCCGCCAAGGGGCCGCATGCGCCACACGCTCACCAGCGGAGGAGGACCAACCGTGACACCTGAGGAGCGAAGGACATTCCTGAGCGAGCACCGGCTGGCCGTCGTCGGGGCTGTGCGCGCCGACGGCCGGCCGCAGCTCTCACCCGTCTACTACACGATGGACGGCGACGACCTGCTGATCTCGACGACGGCGACCCGCGCCAAGGCGAAGGCGGTACGGCGCGACACTCGCGTGACGGTCTGCGTCATCGGCGAGCAGCCGCCCTTCCCCTACCTCACGGTGTACGGCCGCGGCCGCGTCGAGGAGGACGGCGCCGTCGACGTAATGATGGCGGTGGGCGGGAAGATGACGGGCAGGGTACTGCCGGAGTCGGCCCGCCCGGCGCTGGAGGAGCGTGCGAGGAGCGAGCAGCGCGTCGTCCTGCGGGTGGCCCCGGAGTCGTACTTCCCGTAACTGAGCCGTCACCCCCGCCTCGGCCGAAGGTCAGGCTTAAGCCTGACCCGCGGATCTAGTCGCCCTCATGCGCGGCGACCGTCTCCCGCAGCCGCTCCTTGAGTCGCTGCACCTGCCAGAGGTGCTCCAGGTCGTGATGGGCCAGCTCGTGCGCGATCTCTCCCAGCGTCACCTCGCCGCGGTAGGGGTGCTGCGCGCTGCTCCCCCAGTCGGCGTCCGTCAGCCCCCACAGGAGGTACGTCGTCTCCCGCCGCAGGTCGCGGAATGAGGCGAGCAGACGGTCTATCTCCTCGTCCTGGTAGTCACGCTCCAGCGGGAGAAGGTCCACGTCCCAGACGGGTAGCGGTCTCGACCCGCCGGAGGCGAAGGCGTTGAACTGTGCCAGCGCCAGCTCCTCGGCGTCGCGCAGGTGGGCGGCGATCTCCTTGAGCGACCACTCGTCCTCGGCCGGCCGCCAGCGGAGGACGTCTTCATCGAACGATGCCAGCTCCGCGAGGAGGGAACCGCCGGCCTCGCGCAGCGCCTTCAGCACCCAGGCCTGAGGATCACGTTCGAGCATCACCGCACTATTGTATCGCGTGGCGGCAGGGGCGGCGCCGGCCCGGCCTGCCGGCGGCGGCGCGACGATCCCCCGCGCCTACGCCAGAGAGGCCGCGATGTCTACGAGAAGCGCCTTGGGAATGGTGAGCGGCGAGGCCTCGATCCTTATGGCCACGCCGCCGCGCCCTTCACCTCCGATCAGTCCGGCCTGCGCTTTCAGCGGGTGCTGCCGCCGCGGGCCTGCGACGTGAGGAGATGTTCCTCACCAACGCCCTCCTCTGCAACCCGCTGCGCAACGGCGCCAACCGGCCGCCGCGCCGCCGCGAGGTGGCGGCCTGCGCCCGCTGGCTCGACGCGCAGATCCGCCTCGTGGATCCGCCGCTTGTCGTCACCCTGGGAACCGCAGCGTTGGAGGCGCTCCGGATCATCGAGCGCCACGCCTTCGCGCTCTCGCGGGACGCCGGCAGGGCCCTCCGCTGGCGCGGGCGCACGCTGGTGCCGCTCTACCACCCTTCGCCGCGGACAGAGGGCCGGCGGCCGTTCTCGCAACAGTTGGAGGACTTCCGCGGCCTACGCGAGCTGGCGGGCGACCCACCCTTTGACCCGCTAACTCTTTGACCCTATCATGGGTCACGTCGCATGAGCGCGGACGCCCTTCCCCTTACGCTCCTCATCATCTTCGCCGAGTTCACCATCGGCGGGCTGTGGGTACTCTGGCTGGCGGACCTGCGGGGCGCCGCCGTGGCTTCCTTCGTGAAGTTCGGCGCCGGGCTCGTCTTCGTGACGGCCGCGCTCACGTTCTGGATCGCCGCCAAAGTCTCCGTCTCCAGCGAGGTCGATGGCTACCCGCTGGACCCGTCCTACATGCCGCCGGCGCGCGTCGCCCTCGCCGTCGTGTTCGCGCTCGCCCTGCCGTACGCCCTACTGACGCTGACGCAGGCGCGCCGGCCGGGGCTGATCGCGGGCGGCCTCGCCTCGGCCGCCGGGCTGGCAGCGATCGCCCTGCTCTCGCAGGTGTTCGCCCTGCCGACGTGGGGATACGTTGGCACGCTCCTCAGCCTCATCGTCGGCGCTCTGGTGCTCGGCGCCGTGTCGATGGGGATGATCCTGGGCCACTGGTACCTGGTGACGCCACGGCTGCCGGAGCAGCCGCTGCGGGAGATGACGCTCTTCCTCCTCCTGGCGCTGGGATTCCAGGCGCTGCTCCTGATCCCCTCGCTGGCCCTGCCGAGGGAAAGCATCACCACGTCCGTGGACGGGTCCATCGGCGCGAACCCGTTCTTCTGGATGCGGATCGGCGGCGGCCTCGCCTTCCCGGCCGTCCTCTCCTACATGGCATTCGACTCCAGCGGCGTCCGGGCGATGCAATCGGCCACGGGGCTGCTGTACATCGCAATGGCCCTCGTCCTGGCGGGCGAGGTGCTGGCCAAGGGACTCTTGTTCGCGACGGCGGTACCCACCTGATGCGTCCGCCGAAGGAGGAGACGATATGGCCCGCGCGCTAGCCGTGCTGCTCCTGATCTTGGGCATCTTCGCCCTCGCCGGCGTCGCCTGCAACGACTCGGGCGACTTCCTGCTGGACGACAACAATCCGGAGGCGACCGGCACCCCGGCCTTCTTCCAGCGGTCGCCGCTCCCCTCGCCGGAGCCGAGCGCAACCGGCAGCCCGGCCGCGCCCAACGCGACTCCGGTCACGCCGTTCAAGATCACGGTCGACGAGAGCGTGAACGTCCGCGAGTCGCCCTCAACGCAGGGAGGCCAGGAGACGGTGGTCGGCGCCATCACGCCCGGCGAGGAGAAGACGGTCGTCGCCAAGGTACGTGGAGAGGCGGTGGAGGCGGGGAACGACGTCTGGTATCAGCTCGAGGACGGCAGCTTCGTCTACTCCGCCGCCGTGAAGGAGGTCGCGCAGTGAGCGGCGGCTACGACCGCCCAGCCGCCTGGGACCTCCTCTGCGAGTTCACGAAGACGGAGCCCCTGCGCAAGCACGCCCTCGCCGTCGAGGCGGCGATGCGCGCCTACGCCCGCAAGTACGGCGGCGACGAGGAGCAGTGGGGCATCGTCGGCCTGCTGCACGACTTCGACTACGAGGCCCACCCCAACGCCGAGGAGCACCCCCTGAAGGGCGCCGCGGTCATGCGGGAGCGCGGCTGGCCGGAGGAGATAA
>JAUYGU010000001.1 GCA_030690405.1 Dehalococcoidia bacterium
CGCTATCCGATCACCAACGCCCTCGTGGAGGGCAAGCACAATCGCATCAAGACGCTGAAAAGGAGAGCCTACGGCTATCGGAACGACAGGAGCTTTCTGCTAAGGATCCTTAGCCTAATCCACACTGATTGATGTAGAGCCTCCACCGACGTCAGCCTACGGCGCCGCGCTCGCCGTGACCGCCAGCGGGACAAGACGCGGATTCAGGGCGTCGTCTGGTAGATTACCGGCCGATAGCGCGGTGGCGGGACCGGCTTACCTTCGGCGCGTGCGGCCTCCAGCCAGGCCGCCTTCGCACGCTCGAGCTCCGCCAGCGCCTGCTCAGGCGTCTCACCAAAGGCTGAGCACGACTCAAGGTCAGGGATGTCGGCAATGTAGCCGCGATCCTCTTCGCTGTAGAAGATGTTGATGTGATAGTCGCTCATGAAGCCTCACCCAACTGTAGATTATAGCGCTCGACGAGCCGTAGGAGTTGCCGAATCTGATAAGGCTTCGCCTGACCGCCGACTTCCTGCAAGTTGATCAGGCCTGGAATCGCCGGGTGCGTGAAGATGTGATGGCTTCCCTTCACTCGTGACAGTCTGAAGCCAAACCCCTCGGCGAGATCCGCAAGGTCTTCGAACCGGACGTTGCTCACCGCGCCCTGCGAGAGCCGCCGTACCAGCTTTCTACGGTTCACCTGCTGGCCTTACGGCGGCGCGCTCACGCTGCCGGACGCCGCGCTCGCCGTGATCGACACCGCGGCGTCCTCGGCGACGTCGAACAGCGGCTGCGGGTAGAGGCCGACCGCCAACACGCCGGCGATGAGCAGGGAGAGGGCGGCGTACTCCAGCCTGGGGATGGGGAAGCGGGACGGCTCCTCCGGCTGCCCCAGGTACATCTCCCTGATGACGACCAGGTAGTAGTAGAGGGAGACGAAGCTGAAGAACACGGCCACGCCTGAGAGCCACAGGAGGTCCTGCTGGGCGGCTGCCTGGAAGAGGATGAACTTCGTCGCGAAGCCCGCGAACAGCGGCATCCCGGCCAGCGAGAAGAGGGCGATGCTGAGCGATACGGCCAGGAAGGGCGCCCGCTCAGCTGCCCCCGCGAAGTCCTTGATCTCCTCCTTGCCCGTCCAGTTGTAGTAGATGATCACGCAGACGAACGCCGCCAGGTTGGTGATCACGTAGCCCACCAGGTGCAGCACCAGGGCGCTGGCGGCGTCGGCGTTGTCCGGCGTCAGGGCGGCGATCCCCATCATCAGGAACCCCACCTGCCCGATGCTGGAGTAGGCGAGCAGCCGCTTGATGTTGTGCTGCTGGATCGCCACCAGGTTGCCCAGAGCCATCGTCGCCGCGGCGAGGACGGCGATGAACACCCGCCAGTCGTCCACCAGCGGGATGAACGCCTGGGCAAACAGCTTGAGGAAGAGGGCGAAGCCGGCCGCCTTCCCTATCGCCGAGATGAGGGCCGTGATCGGCAGCGGCGCCCCCTCGTAGGCGTCCGGCGTCCACATGTGGAAGGGGACCGCAGCCACCTTGAACCCCAGCCCGGCGATGATGAGCACCAGTCCCAGGAACATCGCCATCCCGAAGTCGCTCGTGTCGCCGGAGAGGGCGGCGGCGATCTCGTCGAACTGCGTGGAGCCGGTCACGCCGTAGATCATGCTGATGCCGTAGAGGAAGATCGCGGAGGAGAAAGCGCCCAGCAGCATGTACTTCAGCCCGCCCTCGTTGGAGCGCAGGTCGAACTTCGCGAAGGAGGTGAGGACGTAGAGGCTGAAGCTGAGCAGCTCCAGCGAGATGTAGGCCGTCAGCAGCTCGCTGGCGGCGGCCATCATGTTGGCGCCCAGGACGCTCAGCAGGATCAGGCCGTAGTACTCGCCGGCGTGCAGCAGCCGCTCCTTGACGAACCGCGCCGAGGCGATGCAGGCGAAGACGCCGATCAGCCCGAAGAAGACGCGGAACAGCGCCGTATAGTCGTTGATGTCGATGAGGCCAGCGAAGTTCGTGTCGTTATCGACCCAGATGAGCGCCGTCAGCGAGGAAGCGAGCGCGCCCGCAGCGGCGATGTAGGCCAGGTGCTCCTTGCGCAGGCCGCCCCAGAACAGGTCCAGCAGCACCACCATCCCCGCGCAGCCGGCCAGGATGTACTCCGGCGCCAGGAGCGACCACTCGATGTTCGGCTGCACCTAGCTCACCCCCGGGATGGCGCGCACGCTATCGGCGATGCGGTCGATGAAGGGCGCCGGCCAGATGCCCATAAAGGCGATGAAAACGATGAGCAGCGCACCGCCGAACTGCTCGCCCCGGCGCATCTCCTTCAACCCTGCCCAGCGTTCGTTGAACGGCCCGAAGAACGCCATCGCCAGCATGCGGAGGATGTAGGTGGCGGTGATGGCGGCGGCAGCGATGCCGAGGACACCCGCCCACGGGTACGTCTTGAACGTGCCGACGAAGATGTGGAACTCGGCGATGAATCCCGCCAGGCCGGGCAGCCCCAGCGAGGATAGCCCGGCGATGGCGAAGAAGCCGGCCAGACGCGGCGTCTTCTGGGCCAGCCCGCCGAAGACCGTCATGTCGCGGACGTGGGCCTGATCGTAGATGGCGCCCACCAGGGTGAACATGAGGGCCGTCATCACGCCGTGCGCGAACATCTGCAACACGGCGCCGTTCACGCCGATGGTGTTCAGGGTGGCCAGCCCCATTAGCACGTAGCCCATGTGGCTGACGCTGGAGTAGCCCACCATGTACTTCAGGTCCTTCTGCGCCATCGCGGAGATCGCCCCGTAGAGCGCGCCGGTCACCCCCAGGGTCATGAGAGCGGGGGCCCAGAACTGCGCCCCCTCCGGCATCAGCGTGATCGCCACGCGCAGGATGCCGAAGGCGCCCAGCTTCATCAGCACGCCCGCGTGGAGCATGGAGACGGCCGTCGGCGCCGCCACGTGGCCGTCCGGCGACCAGGTGTGGAAGGGCCACAGGCCGGCCAGCACGCCGAAGCCGATCATGAAGAACGGGAAGAACGTCTTCTGGAAGTTCTCGTCGTAGGCGACGGAGCCAAGGACCGACAGGTCGAACGTCCCCTTGTCCGCCTCCACGAACGTCGCCAAGATGGCGATGAAGATGAGCACGCTGCCCCCCACCAGGTACAGCATCAGCTTCATCGCGCCGTACTCTTTCGTTCGCGTGAACGTGCCGAAGTTGCTGCTGGCGCCCCACACGGCGATCAGCAGGTACATCGGCAGCACGGCCACCTCGTAGAAGAAGAACAGGAAGAACAGGTCGAACGAGAGGAACACGCCGAAGACGCCGCTCACCAGCAGGAACAGCAGCGCGAAGTAGTCCTTGTTGCGGTAGCTGATGTTCCAGGAGACGAACACGCCGGCAAAGATCACGATCCCCGTGAGCAGGACCATGGGGGCGGAGATGCCGTCCACCGCCAGGTGGAGCGTGATGCCGTTCTCCTTCAGGAAGGCCACGTTCTCCAGCCAGTCCAGGCGGAGATCGAAGCGCAGCCCTCTGCCGCCCTCGAACTCGTACCGCGCGAACGTGAGGACGGACAGTGCGAACATCGCGAAGCCGGACGCCGCCGCGAAGCTCCGCACCATCTGAGGGTAGCGCGAGGGTATGAGCATGAACACCGGCACGCTGCCGAGCGGTATCGCGATCAGCGCGAACAGCACCCAGTCCATCGCTACAACCGCACCACCATGAATACCGCCGCCAGCACGATCACGCCGGCCACGATCGCCAGGGCATAGTTCGGCAGCTTGCCCGTCTCCAGGAACTTCAGCTCGAACCCGGCGAACACCCCGAGCCAGGCGGAACCGTTCACGCCCGTATCGTTCACCACGGCGCGGTCGAACCAGGCGATCACCGCGCCGGCCACCAGCACCACGCGGTTGATCCCCCACTGGTAGATGTCGTCCATGAAGTACCTGCGCTGGAGGGTCACGTAAGCCGGGCGGAATAGCTCCGCCGCACGGCGGGCCGGTGTGGCGTCGCCCGACCAGAAGTAGAAGCCGCCGGCCAGTCCGGCGACGGCCGCGAGCGTGGAGAGGACGGCCACGTCCCAGGGGAAGTGGAACGCCTCCGGCTCCTCCAGGAAGACGAACTTGCCGATGCCGCCCGGGAACCCCAGCACCTCGCCGACCCCGTCGAAGGCGACGAAACCGGCCACCAGGGTGAGCGCGGCCAGCAGCAGCAGGGGCAGCGTCATCACCGGCTCGGCATCGTGGGCGTGCGCCTGCGCCTCGCGGTCACGCGGTTCGCCCAGGAAGGTCAGGACGACGACCCGCGTCATGTAGAGGGCGCTGATGAACACGCTCAGCATGAGGAAGCCGTAGACGGCGAAGTTCTGGTGGTCGCCGGCGACGTTCAGAATCTCGTCCTTCGCCCAGAAGCCGGACAGCGGCACGACGCCGGCCATCGAGAGCGCCCCTACGGTGAACACCACCGCCGTCACCGGCATCTTCCGCGCCAGCCCGCCCAGCTCGCTCACCTCCTGCCGCTCGGTGGCGTGGATGACGGAGCCGGAGGAGAGGAAGAGGAGCGCCTTGAAGAAGCCGTGGGCGAGCAGGTAGAGCATCGCCGCCGACACGGACTGTGAGCCCAGGGCCACCATCATCAGCCCCAGGCTGTTGATGGTGGAGTAGGCGACGACGCGCTTGATGTCGGTCGCCACCAGACCCATCGTGGCGGACATCATCACCGTCGTCAGGCCGATGCCGGTGACCACGTTCAGCGCCAGCGGGTCCGCGGCCGCGAACAGCGGCATCGCCCGCGCCACGAGGTACACGCCCGCGACGACCATCGTGGCGGCGTGGATGAGCGCGGAGACCGGCGTCGGCCCCTCCATGGCGTCCGGCAGCCACACGTGCAGCGGGAACTGGGCCGACTTGCCGGCGGCGCCCGCGAACAGCAGCAGCACCGCCGCCGTCAGGTAGGTGGCGCTGTAGCCACCCTGCTCGGCGAAGTGGAATATCTCCGACATGTCGAATGTGCCGGCCTCCCGCCAGAGCATGATGATGCCGATGAGCAGGCCGACATCGCCGATGCGCGTGGTGATGAACGCCTTCTTCGCCGCCTCCGCCGCGGAACGCCGCTCGTGCCAGAAGCCGATCAGCAGGTAGGAGCAGAAGCCCACGCCCTCCCAGGCCGCGTACAGCAGCAGGAAGTTGTCCGCCAGCACCAGCGTGAGCATGGACGCCACGAACAGCGACATCGCGGCGAAGTACCAGCCGTAGCGGGGGTCGCCCCGCATGTAGCCGGTGGAGTACACCTGCACCATCAGGGAGACGAACGTCACCACCGCCAGCATCACGATCGTCAGCTGGTCCACCTGGAAGCCGAGGCGCAGATGAAACTCGCCGAAGCTCACCCAGTCCCAGCCGTGACGGCCGGGGACTCCCGGGCCGCCCAGCTTGTCGAGCAGGTCGCTGAGGACGAAGAAGAAGAGGACGAAGGAGGCGGCGATGGCGCCGATCGCTACCCAGTCGCCGCGCCGCGGCAGGTACTTCCCGAACAGCAGCAGGACGACGAAGGCGGCGGCCGGTATCGCCGGGATGAGCCAGGCCTGCTCCATGCCCATTGCGGCCTACGCCTCCTCTACCACTTGAGCGCGTCCACTTCGTCCACGTTGGCCGTGGCCTTGTTCCGGTATATGCGCAGGACGATCGCCAGGGCCAGGCCCACTTCGGCGGCCGCGACCGTGATCACGAAGACGGCGAAGATGAGCCCCGTGAACTGCTCCGGCGATAGGTACACCGCAAAGGCGATGAAGTTGATGCTCACCGCCTGCAGCATCAGCTCCACGGACATCAGGATGAGGACGGCGCTGCGCCGCGCCAGCACGCCGTAAATTCCCAGCGAGAAGAGGATGCTGCTGAGCACCAGGAAGTTCTGAATCGGGATCATTCGCCCTCCTCGCCGCGGGCCAGGATGATGGCACCGATGAGCGCCACCAGCAGCACCAGCGAGGCGATCTCGAACGGCGCCGCCCAGTTGCGGAAGAGGGACTCGCCCAGGTCGCGGAACGGCACCAGCGTGATCTCCTCCGTCTCGCCCGGCCATTCCGTGGAGACCGCGGCGAGGATCGAGAGGCCCATGAAAGCGCCGGCGGCGAGGGCGGCGAAAGGACGCTGCGGACCGTCGAGTCCGCCGGCGGCGGACGGCAAGTCCCGCACCCGGGTCAGCATCATCGCGAACAGGATGAGGATGGTGACGGCGCCGCCGTAGATCAGCACCTGGACGATCGCCAGGAACTCGGCCGAAAGGAGGATGAAGACGCCGGCGACGGCCAGCAGAGCGAGGACGAGGAACAGCGCGCAGTGGACGATGTTGCGGGCGAGGACGACACCGAGAGCGCCGAAGACGGTGAGCGCCGCCACGAAGTAGAAGATGACCTCTTCGTAGCTCATGGGGCTACCGTCGGGGACGACAACGCTAGGTCTGCTCCTCTCCGGGCTCTTCCTTAGCCGCGGCCCCTTCCTCGGGCGCCCCTTCGGCTTCGCTCCCGCCAGGGTCGCCCGGCGGGGCCGGGCTGGGCGGGTCTGGCGACAGGGCAGGCTTGGGCGCCCAGCCGGAGTGGGCCATGCCCATCGGCTCACGGAACGGGTCCTTGAGCTCCCCGGTCTTGGACTGGTCCAGCAACTGGCCCAGGTCCATCACAAGGTCGCGGCGGTCGTAGCGGGAAAGCTCCACGCCCTCCCAGGTGTTGTTCATCACGATCGCGTCGAAGTTGCAGACCTCAACGCAGATGTCACAGCGCATGCAGCGCGCGTAGTCGATGTAGAACCTGTCGATGATCTTCTTGCGCTTGCTCTTCCCCTCCGCGAACAGGGGATTGTCCTTCATGGTGACCGTCATGCAGTCCACCGGGCAGTAGCGGGCGCAGACCTGGCAACCGGTGCAGAACGGCTCGTCCTTCTCAAAGTCCCAGAGAAGGACGGGCAGCCCGCGCGAGCGGTGAGGCAGCTCCTTCTTCGCCGAAGGGTACTGGACGGTGACCGGCTTGCGCAGGGCCGCCGTGACCGTGGTCTTTATCGCCTTCAGTACGCCGAGCATCTAAAACGCGCTCCCCACCCTGTGCAGCCGTGGCGAGACCGGCTCCGCCGCCTGCTGGGCGCCGCGGTAGGTCAGGTAGACGACGGCCGCCGTGGCCAGGCCGGAGAGGGCGCCCATCACCCAGTCCGGCCAATCGTAAACAAGCACCCAGCCGTTGATTATTATCTGCAGGAAGGCGAAGGGCAACAGGATCTGCCAGCAGAACGCCATCATCTGGTCGATGCGCAGCCGCGGCAGCGAGCCGCGCACCCACATGAACATCAGGATGAAGCCGGATGTCTTCACGACGATCAGCGGCACCTGCAGCGCCGCGCCCGCTTCGTTCCCCAGCGGCCAGTTCCAGCCCCCGAGGAAGAGAAGCGAACCCAGCACCGAGATCAGCACCATGTTCACAAACTCGGCCATCTGGAACATCGACCAGCGGATGCCCGAGTACTCCACGAACGGCCCGCCGACCACCTCCGACTCCGCGACCGGGATGTCGAACGGCTGCCGGTAGAGCTCGGCGAGGCCGGCGACGACGAAGATGAAGAACGGCAGCGGCTGCCAGACGATGTAGGGGACGCGGCCCTGGCTGTCCACCAGCTCGGCCAGGTTCAGGCTCTGGCCCACCATGGCCACCGCGACCACAGCCAGCACGAGCGGGATCTCGTAGCTGATGAGCTGGGCGGCGGCGCGCACCCCGCCCAGAAGGGCATACTTGTTATCGGAGCCCCAGCCCGCCATCACGAAGCCGACGATGGAGACGCCGGACACGGCGACGATGTAGAAGAGGCCAAGAGTCAGGTTGCGCACGAACAGGTCGGCCGTGAGCGGGAGCGTCACGAAGGCGAGGAACACCGGCACCACGACCACGAACGGCGCCAGCTCGAACGTCCAGCGGTCCGCGGTCTGGGGCCGCAGGTCCTCCTTGGTCAGGAGCTTGATCGTGTCCGCGATCCCCTGGAGAGTGCCGTAAGGCCCGACGCGCATCGGCCCCAGCCGCATCTGCAGACGGCCGATCACCTTCCGCTCCACCCACGTGAGGATGATCACCGAAAGGGGCACCGCCAGGGCAACGATGCCCATCCTGGCCAGGGCGTCCACCCAGGGGTTGTCAGCTATCAACGGTCCACCTCGCAGAGGACGATGTCGATCGATCCCAGGTTGATGATCGTGTCGGCGACGTAGCTACCGATGCTCATCGCCCGCAGCGCGGAGAGGTTGGAGAAGGCGGGCGAGCGTATCTTCAGCCGATAGGGCTTGTCGGCGCCGCGGGAGACCAGGTAGATTCCGTACTCGCCGCGAGGCGACTCGTTGCGCATGTAGACTTCGCCCTCGGGGAGGCGCAGGGTCCGCTTCAGCCCCTCCGCCATGATGGGGCCCTCCGGCATCCGCTCCAGCGCCTGCTCCACGATGCGGACGGACTGGCGCATCTCGCCCAGGCGGACCAGGTAGCGATCGTAGACGTCGCCCTGGCTGCCGGTGGGGATGTCGAACTCGAAGCGGTCGTAGATGGAGTAGGGCTCGGCGACCCGCAGGTCATGGGCGAGGCCCGTCGCCCGCAGCATCGGCCCGGTCAGCCCCCAGTCGATCGCCTGCGCCGGCGTCACCGGGCTCAGTCCGCGGCAGCGGGCGATGATCACCTCGTTCTCCGTCATCAGCCCGTCGATGTCCTCGATCCCGCGGCGCACCGCATCCAGGACGGTGCGGCAGCGCTCCCCGAAGTCCTCCGGCACGTCCCAGGCCACGCCGCCCGGGCGGAAGTAGGCGTACATCATCCGTTCGCCGGTGACCTCCTCGAACAGGTCCTGGATCGTCTCGCGGTCGCGGAAACCGTACATGAAGGATGTGCCGAACAGGCCTATGTCTGTGCCGAAGGCCCCCATGAACATGTAGTGGCTGGCGATCCGGTTGAGCTCTGCCAGGATCACCCGGATGTACTCCGCCCGCTCCGGCGGCTGGATGCCGGCGAGCTTCTCCACCGCCAGGACGTAGCAGAGCTCCGCGTTGAACTGTCCCAGGTAGTCCGTGCGGTCCTGGTAGCCTATCGCCTGGCGGTAGTCGCAGTTCTCGGAGAGCTTCTCGGCGCCGCGGTGCATGTAGCCGATGACGGGGTCCAGGTCCACCACCTGCTCACCGTCTACGGTGAGGACCATGCGGAAGACGCCGTGGGTCGCGGGGTGCTGGGGGCCGACGTTGACGTTGAGGTCTATCGTCTCCAGTTCACGCTCGTGGGGAGGGCGGTACTCGGTGGTCATCCGGTCAGCCGCCCTTCTCCCCGGCGGACAGCGCCTTCAGCGCCTCAGCAACGGCCAGCCGCTCCTCCTCCGGCGAAAGTCCCTTCGCCCTCGCCTCCTCGCGGGTCCTCTTGATGACGGCCGCCTTCTTCTGGGCGAGCGCTATCTTGGCGGCGCGGTCATCGGCGGGTTTGGCCGGCGCCGCCGTGGCGGGCGCGGTCACCGCCTCTGCGGCGCCAGCCGCCTCATCGTCGAACGCCTTGATGGCGGCCTGCACGGCGGCCTTCTCATCGTCAGCGGAGAGCCCTTCCGCCCGCGCTTTCTCGCGCGCCTTCTTAATGACCACCGCCTTCTTCTGCGCCATCTCGATCTTGCGAGCCCGCTCGTCCATCGGCACGCCGGCCTCGGCCGCCGCCTGGACGACGGCCTCTTCGGCGGCCTTCAGGTAATCCTCCTGCCACTCCTCGATCTCGGCCAGCGGGTGCGTCTTGCGCAGGATGTAGTAGCCGAGCCCCTCCTCCGTGAGCAGGGGGCGCAGGTCAGGGTGGCCGTCGAAGACGAATCCGAACATCTCCGCCGCCTCCCGCTCGTGCCAGTTGGCGGTCTGCCAGAGGTGGCTGACCGTCGGCACGTGCGCGTCGTCCGGCGGGCAGCGCGACTTGATCGCCGCGGAGTGGTCGTGCCGGTAGGAGTAGAGGTGGTAGACCACCTCCAGCTCGTCCAGGTAGTCGACGCCGGAGAGGCTGCGCAGGAAATCGAAGGCCAGCCGCGCGTCGCCCTTCGCCGCCTCCATCACCTGGAGGAGGTCCTCGCGGCGCACGGTGATGGCGACGTCGAGGCCGGTCTGCGCCGCGGTCATCTGGACGCCGGGCAGGGCCTCCCGGAACAGGTCGTAGACCGTGCCCGGCGGCAACTCCGCGACGGGGGTATCCGAGGCGCTCTCTTGAGTCATCGTATCAGCGCCCTATCTTCCCGCGCTCCTCCATGATCTTCTTCTGGAGTGCCATGAAGGCGTCCATCAGCGCCTCCGGTCGCGGCGGGCAGCCGGGCACGTAGACATCCACAGGTACGATCTTGTCCACGCCCTGGAGGACGCGGTCGTAGCGGGTGTAGGGGCCGCCGTTGGTGGCGCAGGCGCCCATTGAGATCACCCACTTGGGGTAGGGCATCTGCTCGTACAGCAGCTTCACCGCCGGCGCCATCTTCTTGGTGACGGTGCCGGAGACGATCATCACGTCCGCCTGCCGCGGCGAAGACCAGGGGACGATGCCGAAGCGGTCGAGGTCGTGGCGGGCCATGAAGGTGGAGATCATCTCGATGGCGCAGCAGGCGAGACCGAACGTCATCGGCCAGAGGGAGGACTTGCGCCCCCAGGCGATGAGCCAGTCCGCCGGAAGCTGCATGATGCCCGGCAGGAGCTGCCGGTAGAGCGCCTTGCCCTGGCCCGGCCGGAACTCCGTCGGCGTCAGCTTCTTGATCTCGTGCCGGATGTCGGCGGAGACGGCATCGCTGATCGCCAGTTGGGGGTCGTCGCGGATCTCGTGCACTTCGATTAGCGGCTTGTCCTCCATCTACTCACCTACCTCCATCGCAGCACGCCCTTCTTCCAGGCGTACAGCAAGCCGAAGCCCAGGATGCCGATGAACACCACCATCTCGTAGAAGGCGGACTTGCCGATGTCAACGAAGGTGACGGCCCACGGGAAGAGGAAGACCGTTTCGATATCGAAGATGAGGAAGAGGATGGCGAACAGGTAGTAGCGGAAGTGGACCTGGGTGCGGCTGCGGCCGATCGGGAGCATGCCGCATTCGTAGGTGAGGCTCTTCAGACGGCTGCGCTCCCGGGGGGCGAGGATGGCGTTGCCGATGAGTGCGCCGGCTACCAGGAGGATGCCCAGAATGGTGGCGATGAGGACGGCGACGTAGTCGGCGAATAAGTCCTGGACCATCAGCGAGAAGACCGGCGCAATCTGAAGTCAGCCATTTGTTCCATTCGCCACAAGCGATGCTAGCATGGGCCCCTGTTAGTGTCAATAAAAGAAGCGTTTAGTTGGTTAATCCTGAACGGAGCGTATCTCCCGCACACCCCGAGGCGGGTGCCATACCGCGGAATGAATTCCGCGGCTTCCCTTCTGTGGGACAGGCTTCAGCCCGTCGAGTCAGACTGAAGGCTGACCCGCCGAATGAGGTGCGGGTGCTCCTCCGCTGGGGTAGGAAACGGATTAGCCGATAGGTACGAGCCAGAGCCCATCCGTTAATCCGTTTGGGAATCCGTTGTCCTACTCCAGCTCCGCCAGCCGCTGGCGCAGCCCGTCGACGCGCGCCCGCGCCGCCGCCAGCCTCTCCTCCTCCTTGGCGACCACCGCCGCCGGCGCCTTCTCCCGGAACGACGCGTTCGCCAGCTTCCCCTCCACCCGGCCCACTTCCGCCTCCGCCTCCGCAAGTTGCTTCGAGAGCCGCGCCCGCTCCCCGTCCAGGTCGATCAGACCGGCGAGCGGCAGGACCACCTGCGCCTGCGCCAGGACGGTGGAGGCGACCCCGCTGCGCGGGGCCTCCCCGGCGTCGCTGATCAGGTGTAGCGGCCGCACGCGGGCCAGCGCCTCCAGGATCGGCCGCGCTGCCTCCAGCTCCGGCCTGGCGCCGTCTGCCGCCACGTACGCCTCCACGTAGCGCGATGCGTCCACGTTCCTGTCGGCGCGGATGTTGCGGATCGCCCGCACGACGTCCATCACGGTCTGCGCCTTCGCCTCCGCCTCTCTGTCCGTCCAGGCCCGCTCGGCCTTCGGCCAGGGCGCCACGATGAGCGCCTCCGAAGCCGCCCAGGCGGCGCGCTCCCGCAGGTTCTGCCAGGCCGCCTCCGTCACGAACGGCATGAACGGGTGCAGCAGCCGCAGGCAGGTCTCCAGCACGTAAGCCAGCACCGGCAGCGGCGAGCCCTGCCCGCCGGCAAGCGGGGGTCGGCCGTCCTTGAGGCGCACCTTCGCCATCTCGATGTACCAGTCCGCGTACTCGCTCCAGATGAACTCGTGCAGGCGGTGGCCGGCCTCGCCGATCTGGAAGGCGCCGAGCAGACGGTCCACCTCGCCTATGAGCCGCTGCAGGCGGGACATGATCCAGCGGTCCTCCACCGGCATGGCGGCGCGCTGCTTCGGGTCGGGCGCGGCCAGCGTCTCGTCGCCGATGCTCTGCACCACGAAGCGGGAGGCGTTCCAGATCTTGTTCGCGAAGTTGCGGCCGCCCTCCAGCCGCTCGTCGCTCAGACGAAAGTCGTTTCCGGCGGCGCCGCCGGTGGCCAGCACGAAGCGCAGGGCGTCGCAGCCGTACCTGTCGATCATCTTCAGCGGGTCCACGACGTTCCCCACGCTCTTGGTCATCTTGCGCCCTTCCGCGTCGCGAATGAGCCCGTGCAGGTAGACGTGGCGGAAGGGGACGTCGTTCATATCGTAGAGGCCGGTCATGATCATGCGGGCCACCCAGAAGAAGAGGATGTCGTAGCCCGTCTCCAGCACGGACGTGGGGTAGAAGTAGCGCAGGTCTTCCGTGTCCTCCGGCCAGCCGAGGGTGGAGTGGGGCCAGAGGGCGGAGGAGAACCAGGTGTCCAGCACGTCCGGGTCCTGCTCCAGCCTGGCGGAGCCGCACTTCTCGCAGGCCGCGGGGTCCTCTATGGCGACAGTGATCTCGCCGCAGTCGCCGCAGTACCAGACCGGGATGCGGTGGCCCCACCAGAGCTGCCGCGAGATGCACCAATCGCGGATGTTCTCCATCCAGTTCATGTAGACGCGGGCGAAGCGGCGGGGGACGATCTCGATGCGGCCGTCCTCCACCGCCTTGACCGCCGGCCCGGCCAGCGGCTCCATGCGCACGAACCACTGCTCGCTCACTATCGGCTCGACTATCGTGTCGCAGCGGTCGCAGCGGCCGATGGCGTGGTGGTAGGCCTCGGTCTTCTCCAGCAGTCCAAGCCGCTCCAGGTCGGCGACGATCGTCTCGCGGCACTGGAAGCGGTCCATCCCCTTGTAGGGGCCGGCCTCCTCGTTCATCGCCCCGTCGGGCCCGACGGAGACGATCGCGGGCAGGCCGTGCCGCTCGCCGATCTCGAAGTCGACGATGTCGTGGCCGGGGGTGATCTTGAGCGCGCCGGTGCCGAAGTCCGGGTCGACGGCGTCGTCGGCGATGATCGGGATCGGCCGCTCGATGATCGGGAGCGACGCCTTGCGGCCGATGATCTTCTGCCAGCGTTCGGCGCGCGGGCTTACCGCCACCGCCACGTCGGCGACTATCGTCTCCGGACGCGTGGTGGCGATGACGATGTACTCCTCGGTCAGGTTGCCGGCGTCGTCCAGGAGGGGATAACGCACGTACCACAGCTTGGCGGGCTGCTCGCGGTGGTTCACCTCCAGGTCGGAGAGCGCGGTCTGGCAGCGGGGGCACCAGTTGATCATGCGCTCGCCGCGGTAGATCAGCCCATCCTTGTGCAGGTTGTAGAAGATGGTGCGGACCGAACGTTGCGGCCCGCCGTCCATCGTGAACACCTCGCGCCCCCAGTCGCAGGAGGCGCCCAGCCGCATGTGCTGGCTGGCGATGACGCCGCGGTACTTGTGGACCCACTCCCAGACCCGCTCCACGAACTTCTCGCGGCCGATGTCGTGGCGGCTGAGCCCCTCCTTGGCGAGCTCGCGCTCGACGACGTTCTGGGTAGCGATGCCGGCGTGGTCTACGCCGGGGAGCCAGAGGGTGGGATCGCCGCGCATCCGGTGCCAGCGGATCAGGGCGTCCTCCATGGTGGCTGTGAGGGCGTGACCCAGGTGCAGCTCCCCGGTCACGTTGGGGGGCGGCATGATGATGCAGAAGGGCTGCTTTTCGGGGTCCATCCTGGGCGTAAAGTAGCCGCCGTCCAGCCAGAACTGGTACAGCGGCCCCTCAGTCGTGGAGGGGTCGTAAGTCTTGGGGATCTCCCCCTGCGAGCGCGGCGGCATCAGAGGTCCTTCAGGCAACAAGCCCCGACCTGGTCGGGGCCCGTCCCCGCTGCCGCGGGGATTGCGACGCTGATTGTACGTTCACCCGCCGAGCATGGTCAACGAGAGACGTCCCTGTCCACGGCCGCCGGCTCCCCCGCGCACCAGCCTTCCTACCCTCGGCACTCAGCGCGAGCCCTTAAATTTCGCCACTAGGCTCCAGGCGGCGGGCAGCGTCACGGAGGCGAGGAGGAGCTTCATCAGGTCGCCGACGATGAAGGGGTAGAGGCCACCCTGGAACGCCTTGTCCCAGGTGCCGGAGCCGGCGATCAGATCGCCCAGGGGCTTGCCGGCGGCGGGGTGGATCCAGCCGCTCCCAATGAGGTAGGCAAGCCAGAGTATGCCGGGGATGTATATTGCGGCGTTGCCCAGCAGCATCCCCAGGTGCACCCAGGGCTTCCGGTCCCACTGGCGCTCCGCCAGGAAGCCCACCAGCGCGGCCGCCAAGATGAAGCCGACGATATAGCCACCGCTGGAGATGTCCCACACCAGGGCATGGGTGCCGTCCCAGGGCAGGATGAAGTGCATGTCCCAGTTGCCGGTCACGCCGGCGTTCCCCGGGGCGAACACCGGCAGGCCAATCATCCCCACCAGCATGTAGATGGACAGTGAGCCGGCGCCCCGCCAGGCCCCCAGCGCGCCCCCCGTTACGAGGACGGCGAAGGTCTGGCCGGTGATCGGCACCGTGGTCCAGGGCAGCCGAACAGCGATCTGAGCGCACAGGGCAACGAACCCTGCGAAACCCACCATGAGTGCGATGTCGCGTGCCAGGGCCGCGGTCCGGCTGTCCGTCTGCAGCCGCGGGAACACCGCATCTGCCAGAGTCAAGGCCTCGGTATAGGTACCAGCACGCATGACGCTGCCTCCACATAGAAGTGATAAATGCCGCGCCTATCCTACGCCGCAGGGAAGCGTTGAATCAAGCCGCGTGCGGCGGGGCGCGGCCGCTAGAGGCGCCTCGCCTGCAGGCGGGAGAGAACCGCCAACCCCTTGCGGGTATCGCTGGCCACCCGCGCCGGGTCGGAGTTGTTCACGCGGTGCTTGAACAGCCAGTACGTGAACTCGTGCAGGTCGCCCAGAGAGAGGCCCTCGCCGTCGGCGCTGCCATGCCCGCGGAACCGCTCGAAAAGCTCCCGACGGCTGGCTCCGTAGATGCGCTGGCAGACCTCCTCGTCGATGTGGCCGTTCTCCCACACCTTGCTCAGCCGCTCCTTCTGCACCTCCTGCGCCACGCCCAACTGGAGCGCCTCCTCCACCTGGACACCGTAGAGGAAGTTCAGGTGAGCGCGGTGCTTGGCGGGGCCCAGCAGCCGGCGGAACTCCTCCTCCGTGACCTCAATGGGGAAGCGGGCGTGCAGCAGCAGCGCCTCGCGCTCATCTTCGGGGGTCAGCTCCGTCACGGTCTCGCACAGCCTCTCGGCCAGGAGCAGCCAGTCGAACGCCTCGCCGCCGATCAAGTAGCGATAAGCGCGGCCGTCCACCTCCTCCTCGGCCAGGGGCCAATCCCCCACGGCCTGCAGGACAGCGACGAACCAGTGCTGCGCGCCGCCCTGGACCGAATCCCGCAGGCCGGCCAGGAGGGTCTCTACCCTCGTATCGCAGTCAGGGGGAGCGGTACGGCGAGGCATGGTGCCACCTCTAGGCGACCGCGCCGGAGCCGTGGCACTTCTTGTACTTGCGGCCGCTGCCGCAGGGGCAGGGGTCGTTGCGGCCTACCTTGCGCGTGCTCGGGCGCCCGTCGGGCCGGCCGGCCGCGGGTGCGTCCGCGCGGGGGGTGGTGGCGGTGGCGGCGCCG
>JAUYGU010000006.1 GCA_030690405.1 Dehalococcoidia bacterium
GAGGCGGGGCCGTCCCATGGCTCCATCAGGCAGCTGTGGTACTCGTAGAACGCCTTCTTCTCCGCGCTCATCGATTCGTGGCCGTCCCAGGCCTCCGGGATGAGCATCACCATGGCGTGGGGGAGCGGGCGTCCTGCCAGCACCAGCAGCTCCAGGGCGTATCGAAGCAGGCGGTGTCGCTGCCCTTCTCGTCGATGATGGGGAGGATGCGCTGGATGTCGTCGAACAGCGGCGATTCCAGGAGCGCCTCCCGGGCGCGCATCCAGTTGATGTTGCCGCGCAGGGTGTTGATCTCGCCGTTGTGGGAGATCATCCGGTAGGGGTGGGCCAGCCGCCAGCTGGGGAAGGTGTTGGTGCTGAAGCGGGAGTGGTACATGCAGAGCGCGCTGATAAGCCGCGGATCGGAGAGATCAGGGAAGTACTCCCGGAGCTGAGTTGCCATCAGCATGCCCTTGTACACCAGCGTGCGGCTGGAGAGGCTGGGGAAGTAGAAGGTCTCCGCATCCGGGATGCCGAACCGGTGGATCGCCCTCTCGAACCGCTTGCGGATGACGTACAGCTTTCGCTCGAAGGCATCGTCGTCGGGAACAGTCTCGCCGCGGCCGATGAATACGTGGAACATGTCGGGCTCGGCGGCGAGGGCGGTGTTGCCGACGGAGGCGTTGTTGGTGGGCACCGGGCGCCAGCCCAGGAGGTGCTGGCCCTCCTCCTCCACTATTGCCGCGAACAGCGCCATGGCCTGAGCGCGGGCCCGCTCATCGCGCGAGGCGAAGAAGAGCCCGGCCCCGTAGTGCCCGCGGCCGGGGAGGCGGATGCTCAGGGAGGCACACTCATGCATGAAGAACTCGTGCGGGACCTGGATGAGTACGCCGGCGCCGTCGCCGGTATTCACCTCGCAGCCGCAGGCGCCGCGGTGGTTCAGGTGCTCCAGGGCGGTGATCCCGTCTTCCACCAGTTGGTGAGACTTGTGGCCCTTGAGGTGCGCGATGAAGCCGACGCCGCAGCTATCGTGCTCGTGGCGAGGGTCGTATAGCCCCTTTGCGGAAGGCGTTTCGTTTCGGCCCACCGTCTATCCTCCTGGAGTCAGTTTACCCTTGGCCGTCAGCGCTGGAAACATGGCAACCCCGCGTCTCACTCCGCACAGAGATGGTTGAGCCACCTCAATGCGACAAGCGCCCGCCGGACGCGGGCGCGCTCTCTTATATAGAGAATGTCGATGGTAACGTATGTTTATCATTGACCGGAGCGTTTGTCAACCTCGGAGGGCGCGCCGTCAGACAGCGAATCGCCTAGCGCGAACGCGGGTCCAGGGCGTCGCGCAGGCCGTCGCCCAGGAAGGTGAAGCAGAGCATCAGCACGGCGATCGTGGCCGCTGGGAAGACGACGATCCAGGTGTTCACCTCTATGAAGGCGTAGCCTTCGTTGACCAGCGTGCCCAGGCTGGCCGTGGGCGGGGGCAGGCCGATGCCGATGAAGGCCAGGACGGCCTCGGCGAAGATCGCCAGAGGGATGCCAAACACCACGGCGACGGTAATGGGCCCCAGGGTGTTGGGCAGCATGTGCTGAAACACGATGCGGAAGGGAGAGGCGCCCATGGCGCGCGCCGCCAGCACGAAGTCCCGTTCCTTCAGGGAGAGCATCTGGCCGCGCACCAGGCGGGCGACGGTCACCCAGGCGACGAAGGCGATGGCGAAGATGACTAGCAGCCGCTGGGAGGCGTCGTGCCCCACCGCCGGCAGGTCCCGGTCGGCGAACACCGAGCGCAGGAGGATGATGGCCAGCAGGTCAGGGAACGCGTAGGCTATGTCCGTCACGCGCATCATGATGTTGTCCAGCATCCGCCCCGCCAGCGCCGCCGTCCCCCCTACAAGCATGCCGATGACGAGGACCACGGCCTGCACACCCAGGCCCACCTGCAGGGAGATGAGCAACCCCTCCAGGACCCGCGCCCAGCTGTCGCGGCCAAGGCTATCGGTGCCGAAGAAGTGGGCCCAACTGGGGCCCTCGTTGATGACGTCGTAGTCCTGGGCCGATGGGCGGTAGCGCTGGACAACCTCCGTTGTGTTGCCCAGCACCGCCAAGATGGAGATAGCCGCCAGGACGATTAGGGCGACCATGGCCAGCCGGTTGCGGATGAGACGGCGAAAGGCGTCGGACCAGAGGCCCCTTTCCCGCCGGACCTCGAATTCAGGGAACGCCTCGGCGGGTGCAGCCTCAGCTCTCTCCATGAGTCAGCTCATCCGTACCTGATCCGCGGGTCCACTGCGGCGTAGAGGATGTCCACCACCAGATTAGCGACGGCGATGATCGCTGCGTAGAAGAGGACGATGCCCATGATCATGCCGTAGTCCCGTACGAAGACGGCGTCCACGAAGCGGCGCCCTACCCCCGGTATGGCGAAGATGCGCTCCACGATGAAGGAGCCGGTGACCAGGAAGGCGAACAGGGGCCCGGACACCGTGAGAATTGGGACAAGGGCGTTCTTGATAGTGTGTCGCAGCACCACCACGTATTCAGCCAGCCCTTTGGCCCGGGCCGTCCGAATGTAGTCCTGCCTGAGCACCTCCAGCATGCTGGCCCGGGTGATGCGGGCGATGTAGGCGCCGGGCAGGGTGCCCAGGGACAGGACGGGGATGACCATCTTGCGGTAGTTGCCGAACTCCCATCCCAGGACATCGAACCAGCCGAGTTTCACGGAGAAGATGATCACAAGGAAGACAGCAATGATGAAGCTGGGCATGGCGGCGCCGGCTGTGGCGAAGAAGACGCCCAGGTAGTCCCCGATCTTGTTCTGGTTGAGCGCGGCGAGCACCCCCAGAGTCATGCCGAAGACGACGGCATAGATGAATGCAACAGTGCCCAGTTGGGCGGTGGTCATCCATCCCTCTCGGATCAGGCCGGTGACGGGCTGGTTGACGCTGCGATAGGAGTTCCCGAGGTCGCCGTGCAGGAGGTCCCAGAAGTACAGGCCGTATTGCTCGTACAACGGCTTGTCCAGGTTGTACTTCTTGTTCAGGTTTTCCATAACCTGGGGCGGCAGCTCCCTCTCCCGGTCGAAGGGGCCGCCGGGGACAGCGTGCATCAGCAAGAAGGTGATGGTGGCCACCGCCCACAGTACGGGGATGATCCACAGGGTCCGCCGGATAATGTAGCCGGTCATAGTACGTCCATTATGGGCCCTGCCGCGCTCGCTGCAAAGAAACGCCAGAGGGGAGGCCCGCCGCCGGCGGGCCTCCCCTCGCTATTGCGCCATTATCCGGCCGGTTTACTTCGCCAGGCCGATGGCCTCGGAGTTCCAGTCGCCCGGCCCCACGGCGTCCTGGCCGCTGATGTTTTCCTTCATGCCGACGATGTAGTCGTGGATGAGGTAGTGGTCGTTCTCGTGCCAGTAGGGGGCGATGCCGCAGATCCGCGTGGAGATCAGCTTGTTGGCGTCCTGGTACTGCGTGAGCCGCTCCGTGTTGTTGGTGTTGAAGTGGGCCTTCTCCACCAGGTCATCGATCTCCGAGTCGCTGCAGTTGTAGTTGTTGAGCGTGCCGCCGGTGTCGAACAGGCCCACGATCCAGTTCTCCGGGTCGGGGTAGTCCTCGATCCAGCCGCCGGGAAACAGCTCGAACTGCTGGTCGGTGAACCGCTTGGAGCGCGTGGCCGAGTCCACCACCTCTTGCTTGACGGTGATGCCCAGGTTTATCTTGAACTGCTCCACCAGGAACTCGCCTGTCTTCTTGCACACTGGACATTCGCTGGTCAGGATGGTGAGGGTGGGGAAGCCGGCCCCGTCCTTGTAGCCGGCGTCGGACAGGTGCTTCTTCGCGGAATCGACGTTGAAGCCGATCTCCGCCGCGTAGGCGTCGGGGGCAGGGCCACCGGTCACTGCCGGCAGCCAGGTCGTGGTGGGCTCGTTGCCGTCGCCGGCAACCACCTCGTTCAGCTTCACCCGGTCGATGGCCTGGGACAGGGCCAGGCGGACGTCCAGCTTGTCCAGGGGCGGCACCTTGAGATTCATCTCCAGACCGCGCGTGGAGGGCTTGACGGACTTGACGTACTCCTTGGGGTACTGGCCCTTGATGGTGGCGAGCTGGGTCTTGTCCACGTTGGCGAAGTCCAGCTCGCCGGTGCCGAAGGCCCGGTCGGCCTGGGCCAGGTCGTCGATGAACTTGATCGTGACCTTGTCCAGCGTGGGCTTCACGCCGGCAGGGGCGGCCCAGTTGGGGTTGGGCGCCAGCGTTACCTCGGCTTGCGCCGTGTATGACGTGAGGATGTAGGGCCCGTTGTACGCCAGCTTGGCCGGGTCCGTCGGCCAGTCATCGCCGGTGGTCTGGAAGAGGTGCTTCGGCGCCGGGAAGGTCATCCACAGCGAGAGGATGATGGTGAAGGTGGGCTGGGCCTGGTTCAGCGTGATCTCCAGGGTGGTGTCGTTCAGCGCCTTGACGCCTATAGCGTCCTCCAGGCTCTGGTCGAACCCGGCCTCGTTGCTGTAGTGGTCAGCGCAGCCCACGATGCTGGCGTCGATGATGTACTCGTACTCGCCGGCGACGACGGGGTTGCAGGTCCGCTTGATGCCGAACTCGAAGTCGGCCGCGGTCAACGGCTGGCCGTCGGACCACAGCAGCCCGTCCCTGAGCGTTATGGTGTAGGTCTTGCCGTCGTCGGAGATATCCGGCAGCTCTGCCGCCATCGCCGGCTGCGGGATGTTATCGATGTCCAGCGTGTAAAGGCCGCGCCAGATCATACGCTCCAGCGAGATGTCCTGCGCGAAGCTGGAGAAGTGCGGGTCCAGCGAAGCGAACTCGAAGCCCCCGACCGTCAGTTCGCCTCCCTGTATGCGCTCGCCCGCGGCCGGGCTCTCGCCGGGGCCGGGCGTCTCGCCTCCGCCCTCGTCATCCTTGCACGCGGCGAACGCGACGACGGCGATTACGGCTATCGCGGCGAGAAGCCACAACCACCGGTACTTGCGGGGTAGATTCATTGCCTGCCTCCTTTATGGATTCCTTTCCAGCACGCGACGATATGCTCTTATCGCTATGTAAATGCAGGTAGTCCGAGAATACTACGCTCCGACTTGAGAACGACATTTCGCCACATAAAGTTACCCGTCGCAGGCCGAGGAGCGTTTTCAGCGCGGCGCAAAGCACGCCGGCTCTAGGCGACAGAGGGCGATGACGGGGGCCGTCAGCCAGGCGTTGTATCTACTGAGCGGGCGATAAGGAGCTCAAGAGAGCGTGCGCTACTCGCGGGCGCGGGAGCGCTGACGGGCACGCACATGTGCCACCAGTTCCATCTTCCGCGGACGGACGGCGACCGGCGTGACCTCCAGGCATTCGCCTTGCCGGATGAACTCAAGCGCCTGCTCCAGCGATAGCGTGGTGGGCGGCGGCAGCTTCTCGGTCGCCTCGGCCGTGGACGAGCGCATGTTCGTCTGCTTCTTCTCCCGCGTCGGGTTGACGTCCATGTCGTCCGGGCGTGGACTTTCGCCGATGATCATCCCTTCGTACACATCAAGGCCGGGGTTGACGAACAGGGTACCCCGTTGCTGCAGGCTCAGCAGCGCGTAAGCGGTGGTCTTGCCGCGGCGGTCCGCCACCAGGCTCCCGGTTGGCCGCGAGCGCACCTCGCCGTGCCATGGCTCGTACCCGTGGAACACGTGATGAAGGAGCCCGGTCCCCCGCGTCTCGGTCTGGAACTGGGTGTGGAACCCGATGAGCCCGCGCGAAGGGATGACGTAGTCGAGCCGGACGCGACCGGTTCCGTGGTTTACCGTCCTGTGGTGGTAACCCTTGCGCTCCGCCACGAGCTGCGTGACGATACCCAGGTACTTTTCCGGCACGTCCAGCGTGAGCGCTTCAACGGGCTCGTGGAGCCGTCCGTCTATCTCACGCGTGACGACCTCAGGGCGGCCGACGGTGAGTTCGAAGCCTTCGCGGCGCAGCGTTTCCACCAGGACGGCCAGCGCCAGCTCGCCTCGGCCCTGCACGGTCCACGCGTCCGGCCGGTCCAGGGGCAGGACGCGAATCGAGACGTTGCCTACCTGCTCCGCAGCCAGCCGGTTCCTCAGAAGCCTCGCCGTCAGCAGCGTGCCCTCGCGTCCGGCAAGCGGCGACGTGTTGATGCCTATGGTGACCGACAGGCTCGGCTCGTCGACGCGGATTACCGGCAGCGGCTGGGGATCGTCCGGGTCCGTTAGCGTCTCGCCGATGGTGATTTCAGGGAAGCCGGCTACGGCGATGAGCTCGCCGGGGCCGGCTTCCTCCGCCTCTATCCGTTCCAGCGCCTCCGTCACGTAGAGCTCCGTGATCTTCCCGAGTTCGATGCTGCCATCGCGCCGGCACCAGGCTACGGTCTGCCCGGGCCGGATGCTACCCTGCACTACCCGGCATAGCGCGAGCCGGCCAACGTAGGGCGATGAGTCGAGGTTGGTTACCAGTGCTTGCAGCCGGTGGTCCGGCTCATAGGCCGGCGCCGGGATGCGCGCGAGCAGTACGTCCAGCAGCGGGTGCAGGTCTACACCGCGTACGTCCGCGTCCAGCGAGGCCTGTCCCGCGCGCGCATCACAATAGACAATAGGGAAGTCGAACTGTTCCTCGTCGGCGTCGAGTTCGAGGAAGAGCTCGTAGACCTCATCGATCACCTCGGCGATGCGACTATCGGGGCGGTCCACCTTGTTGACCACCAGGATGATCGGCAGGCGGGCCTCGAGTGCTTTCCGGAGCACGAACCGCGTCTGCGGCAACGGGCCCTCCGTGGCGTCCACCAGTAAGAGCGCGCCGTCCACCATCGTCAGGCCGCGCTCCACCTCACCGCCGAAATCGGCGTGGCCGGGGGTGTCAACGATGTTGATCTTCACATCGCCGTAGCGCACGGCGGCGTTCTTGGCGAGAATCGTGATCCCCTTCTCACGCTCGAGGTCTGTCGAGTCGAGGGCGCGATCAGGGAGCTCCAACCGCGAGTCCAGCTGGCCGGACTGCCGGAGCATGGCGTCCACCAACGTGGTCTTGCCATGGTCCACGTGGGCGATGATCGCCACGTTGCGCAGGTCACTGCGCAGCGCGATCTGGCGCCCCGAGGTTGGCTTCCGGCTGGACCGGATGGTAGTGAACAGCTCCATGTATTGTCTCCCGCGCACAGGTTCTTCTGAATTTGCCCCGCATCCACCGTAACACACTGACGCCTGGGAATAGACCATTTCGATTAGAGGGCCTGCGCTAATCGGGGGGAGGCTATGGCCGGCGCGATGGCTCACGGGGGCGGGTGTGTGGGAGCGAGCGGGCCGGGAGACGGTGCGTGGCAGTCGGTGCAGTTGCCGCGGCCCGCCACTTCGTGAGGGATGGCCGGAACCGCTCCCGGTTGCGAAACGTGACACGTCGTGCAGGCCTTTTCGCTCAGGCCCGCATGCTTCACAGACAGGCCGGCCAACTGTTCGTAGCTATGGCACTTGACGCAGGCGGCGCTCTGGCCTGGAGAGTGGGGGATGAGCGGGGCGCTGTCGTGTACGGCCGTGTGGCAGACGCCGCAGAGCGCTTCCGTGCGGCCCAGGTGGCTGACGGGCAGCGGCGCCAGACGGCCTTGCGCATGGCAGGTGGCGCATCCTTCGGTCTGCGTCGATAGCTGGAGCATCCGGTCAGGCACGTCCGGCGGCGTCAGCGCCGAATCGTGACAGCGGAGGCACTCGTCGTCCTTTTGGCCCTGGTGGGCGCCCTCGGGGATTATGAGGCGACCCTTGCCGTGGCAGAAGCTGCACTCCTCCCGGCCTTCCACCTTGTGCGGCACCTGCGGCACGGCCAGATCCAGTGTCTCGTGACATACCATGCAGGTCACCGCTGATCGCCCTTTGTGGTCGCCGGGCAGCACCAGCCGGTCCGGCTGTTTGTGGCAGGAGGAGCATTCCTCCCCCTCCGCCACCTGGGGCGGCACCGCGCGGGCGATATCGCTGTGGCAGAAGGAGCAGAGCGGCTGCATGGCGGCCTCTCCCGGCGTGCGGTGGACGGCGATGGGCGGGGGCTCCTGGGCGGGAGCGTGGCAGCCTGTGCAGTCCTGTCCCAGTGACGCGTGATCGCTGGGCGGGGGCCAGCCGCCCTCGGAACCGTGGCAGTTCGCGCAGACGAAGCGGTCAAGGACCGACTGCCGGTGCGTCAGCGGCTGCGGCTCTTCGGGGCCGTCGGCGTCCGGCTGGACCGCCTCCTGCGCTGCCGCCGGCGTGGGCGTGGCCGTGGGCGAATGCGCCGGCAGCAGCATCGTGTCGCCGCTTCCTCCCGCCGGCCAGACGAGCCGCGCGGTCAGGAGCGAGCCGGTCGATGCCAGGAACAGCAGCGCCAGGACGATCGCCTTCACGATGCGGGCCTCATTCTGCTCAGGAGGGCCGCTAGCCTCCGGCGCCATCTCTTCAAGAGCCCGCGAACGGAGCGACCCCCGGTGTTGGCTGGCGCCGGCCGGTGGGCGGGGGGTGTCTGCTGCGGCCTGGACCCAGCGCGCGCCGACTGCAGGCGCTGCCATTCCAGGGGATGCTCCTCGGCGTAGTGGGCAGCGCTCATCCTGCCGGTGAAGATGGCCGGGTTCAGGGGGAAGGCCCACGGGGCCAGGTGTACGTTGAACAGGTGGACCACCGCTATCCATCCCACTGCCAGCAGAGCCTCGTCGCCGTGCACGATGAGGGCGGCCGAGATGGCGCCCCCGGATACGATGCGTGCGACGTCGACGGCGAACATCAGGACGAGGCCGGAGCCACCGATCACAGCGATGCCCCAGAACACCGCCCAGTAATCGAACTTCTCCAGGTAGCTGTAGCGGCCGAATCTTGGCTTCTCCGGCGTCAGGCCCAGGTAATAGAGGATGCTCCGCGCCGCATCGCCCATGTCCTTCAAGGTGGGGATCATCCCCAGCGGCTCCAGCCGGCGTTGCACGCCTATGCGGTAGGAGAGGTAAGCCAGGTGGTAGAGACAGTCCGCCAGCATGGCCAGGCCGGCGGTTTTGTGTATCATCCGGACGGTCTCCAGCCCGCCCAGGCTGCTGACCCACCACTGACTGAGGCCGAGGTCGCTGAATTTCTGGGGCAGGCCGGTGAGCGCCAGGACGATGAAGCTGCTCATCATGAGGAAGTGCTGGATCCGCTGGTGGACGTCGAAGCGGACCACACTCTCGCCAGCGACCGGAGCGCTTTCCCGGCCGGAGGCGGCTTTGGCGGCCGCTGGCGGTGGAAGAAGTCTGAGATCAGTCGCCATGGCGTTTCGGCCCCCTGAAGAGGCCGCCGCGCCTCTGGGCCAGCCAGCGCAGCAGCTGCAGCTCGACGTGGATGATGCCGAACGCCAGGACGGCGGCCGTGAGGATCATCAGGGAACGCCCGGCGAAGTAGGAGGCCGCGAGGCTGTTCGGCGAGGGTGGTTCGTGGCGGAGGGCTTTCGTAAAGCTGGCGGTAGCCCCCGGGTGGCATTCCCCGCAGGCCTGCGCGCGCTGGGAGTCCGGCCACTTGTCGACCGGCCGGATGTCGTGCGGGTCGCCGTGGCAGTCGGCGCATGCGGGGGCCCGGGCATCTCCCAGCTCCACCATTGTGCCGTGTGCGCTTCGCATGTAAGCCTCTGAAGCGTCTTCATGGCACTCCTGGCAGGCGACGGCATCAGCCGGGTCCGTCAGCCCCGCGGCCTGCCGGTCCGGGTGCGGCAGGCGCGACTGCCCGGGATGGCAGGTCACGCAGGAAAGCCGGCCGTGGGCCGAGTCCGCGAACGCCTTCGCCTCAACGGCATGGACGGTCCGCTCCCGTCCGTCTTCGCCCCTGGATGTCAGCCCGGCCTGGCCGTGACAGATGAGGCACAGGCTGTTCGGCGCGTGAGCGGGTTGCGTCGGCTGGGGAGGGTCGGCGGCCGCCCCCAGCGGCGAGACGAACCAGCCGGCGGAGACGAGTATCACCGCGAGGCAGGTTCTCCAGCCGAGCCGGCGCGTCATCGACATTTCGCCTACCCTTCTACACCGCTGGGTGAATCACAGCGGCACGGCGAGCCGCGCCGCGTAGGCGCCCACCGCCAGGAGCAGCGCGCCGCCGAGCGCCGAAAGCGTGCGGACGCCGATGGCGGAAAGCAGCCGGGCGCCGAGGACGCCCTGGACCGCGTTCGTAATCAGGAACAGTCCCAGACCCAGTGCCAGGCAACCGATCGCAAACTGCAGGGCTGCCGCTATTTCTGTCATCGCTCATCACCTCTCATCGGTCCGAATGAGGTCTCCCGTTACATGCTTTCAGCGCTGACAATGCCGCGTCGCAGGGCGTACCGCAGAAGCTCCAGCCGGTCGTGGAAGCCCAGCTTCTCCATCAGGCGGGCGCGCACGTTGTGCACCGTTTGCTTGCTGAGGTGGAGAATCTCCGCGATCTCGTGGTTCGTGTGTCCGGTGGCAGCCAGGCTGAGGATCTCTCGTTCCCGCTCGCTGAGGACGTCGTAGGGGTCCGCTGGCTCACCTCTCCGGTTCCTGCAGACGTAGGTGCTCACCAGCAGAGTCACGATTGAGGCGTTGACGTAGTTCTGTCCCTTGCTGAGACAGCGAATGGCGTTGATGATCTCCAGCGGCTCGGCGTCCCTCGTGAGGTAGCCGTCGGCGCCGGCCCTCATGGCCAGGGGGAAGAACTCTGCGCTCGCTTCGTGGGCCAGGATCAACAGCCTGACCCAGGGGGCTTCGTTCTTTATGCGGCGAATCGTGTCCAGGCCGCCGCCGCCGTCGATGCAGAGATCGGAGACGATGACCGCCGGCTTCAACTGGTCGAGGAGGGGCACCGCCTCTGCTGCCTTCCAGGCCTCGCCGACGACCGTCATGTCGCTCTCGGCGTTCACGATGGCCCGCAGGCCGCTGCGCACCAGCGGTACCTCATGGCACAGTATTACGCGCAGCTTGTCCACCCTGGCGGGGGCCGCTGCCGGTTTGTTCATCCGGCCACTCCCAGGCTAAATTCTCCCAGCAAACTGCCGGTCTGAAGATCACCCACGCCCAGAGGAAGGGTAACGAGACTGGCGCAAGCCTGGCCTGCCGGGCCCGACTGAGGCTTTTGCTCTTGTTCCATCGTGTCCAAAGCTAGGCCCCTCAGGTGGGGGTAACAAAGGCGCCGACGCGTCTTTGGCGCCGGACGCTGGCGTTCTAGCAATGTGACCTTGGTGCTCATTCTCACCTCTCGCAATCCCAGTTTCGTATGGTCGGACGGTGGCTGCCTCGGCCATCTGTCTATTGCCGCGCCGACTGTTGGCAGGGGGGTGTGCCGAATGGTCTAGTACGAATGGTTCTGGACAGATATTGTGAAATCAGCCACAATAACCTTGGTCGGGCCGGAAAGAGGCGCTGGTGGACGCTGCAGAGATGATCCGGGTCGTCCTGGTTGACGACCACGCACTGCTGCGCGAGGGGATGCGCAGGCTCCTGGAGCAGGAGCCGGACCTGACGGTCGTCGGCGAAGCGGCGGACGGCGCCGAAGGCGTCGCGACGGTCAAGGCCCTGATGCCGGACGTTGTCTTGATGGACGTCGTCATGCCGGGGATGAGCGGCATAGAGGCGGCGAAGCAGATCAAGCAGTGCAGCCCGCAGACAGCGGTCCTCATCCTCAGCGCCTACGACGATGATCGCTACGTGCTGGGCCTCCTGGAGGCCGGGGTCGCCGGGTATCTTCTCAAGTCTTCCCGGGGTCAGGAGGTGGTGCAGGCGATCCGCGCCGCCCGCAGCGGTGACGCGGTCCTCCACCCCGCGGTGACCGCCAGGCTCCTGGCCCTCGTGTCCCGCTCTCCCGATGCCGATGCCAGCGCGGGTGGGGGAGAGCGCCCCACCGAGCGCGAGCTGGAGGTGCTGAGGCTGGCGGCGGCCGGCCTCGGCAACAAGGAGATCGCCCGCGATCTCGACCTCAGCCTGCCGACCGTCAAGGCCCACCTCGTCAACATCTTCAACAAGACGGGGGTCGGCTCGCGGACCGAAGCTGTGCTGCACGCCTTGCGCCGCGGCTGGATCCACATCGAGGACGTGCCGGCGGGGCCGTCTCCGGATGGCCACGAAGGTTCGGCCACGTCGGCGGGATCGATAGGCTGAGATGGACGCGACAGTGTTTTGGGCGGACATCATGCGCTGGCAGCGCACGGACGAGACCGGTCGCCCGGTCCGCCGACTGTTGCAGCCCTGGTTCTTGCTGACCGCGGCGATGATGGTCGTGGGAGCGACCCTGCACTACGGCGATAAGCTCCCGCTGTTATCGGAGGTTGCCGCCAGTTCGCCCGTAGGCCTGATGACGAGGCAGACCGTAGAGCGCATCCTGTTCCTGCTGCCCGTGATGTCGGCCGCTTTCGTGTTCGGGGGCAGGGCGGGCCTGGTCACGCTGGCGGTTTCCTTGGCTCTCATGTTCCCCCGCGCCATCTGGGACTCTGCCCACACCGGCCATGCCCTGCCAGAGGTTGGCGGCATCATGGTCGTGGGCGCTCTGCTCGTGCTCGCGATCACCCAGCAGCGACGCGAGGTACAGGCCCAGACGCGGATGCGCGAGGACCTTCATTACTTTGTGCGCCAGGTGCTCACCGCCCAGGAGGACGAGCGCAAGAGGATCGCCCGCGAGCTTCACGACGAGACGGCGCAGGCCCTTCTCCTGACCTGCCAGCGCCTTGACGGCCTCACCTCACAGGGCAGGCCGCGCCTCCCGTGGCGGCGCCTCCAGGGAGAGCTCCAGGATCTGCGCGCGGACACCGTGCGGACCCTGGCCGACCTGCGGCGGCTAACTCAGAACCTGCGCCCTCGTATACTCGACGACCACGGCCTGGTCCCTGCCCTCGACTGGCTGGCGGACGTCCTGCAGGAGCAGTACGGCATCGAGGCGGAGGTGCGGGTGGTGCAACCTCTGCCGGAGCAGGCGCCGGAGACGCAGCTGCTCCTGTTCCGCATCGCCCAGGAGGCCCTGCACAACGTCGGCAGACACTCCGGGGCCACCCGCGCCTGTCTCTCCCTGCGCAGCTACGGCGACCGGGTGAGGATGGTCGTCCAGGACAACGGAGGCGGGTTCAGGCTCACCGGTGCCCTGAGCGAGCTGGCCAACAGGGGCAAGCTGGGATTGCTGGGGATGCACGAGCGTGCGCGCCTTCTCGGCGGCACCCTCGAGGTGCAGACGGCGCCGGGCAAGGGGACGACGATCATGGTGGAGCTCCCCCAGGGCGCCATTTCCGGAGCAGGCCGTCTGTGAGGCCGGGCCTTGCGAATCCAAGTCTGTGGGCCTGGCGCGGCTCGGGCTCGTGGGCGTATCCACGCGCAGGCAAAGACGTATCTAGAATCCGCCCGCATCCATTACCATCGGCCTGTGTGTGTGCTCGCCCAGTGGCGGTACGGTGGATATGAAGTGAGGTGCGCGGCGGTGGATCGCCATCGATAGGGACGCTATGAAGCCGAGAGTGCCACATCCGGCCAACAACCCCATCACGCTGATGGGGGGCGTTCTGTCCGTCGTTGCGTTCGGCGGTCTGGTCTTCTTCCTGGGGATACAGATCCTCGACGTGACAGCCAGCCCGTATTTGGGCATGCTGATCTACCTCGGCCTGCCCGCGGTGCTGGTCCTGGGCCTCATCCTGATCCCGGTAGGCATCCTGTGGGAAGTCCGAAGGCGGCACCAGGCGGCCCGCCGCGGCCTGGGCCCGCCGCCCGCGCTGCAGATCGACTTCGGCAACGCCCGGCACTTGAGGGGGGTCCTGCTGTTCGCCATGGCCACCGTCGTAATCCTGGGAGTGCTGGGCTCTGCGGGCTTCCGCGCCGTGGAGTTCATGGACTCTCCCGCATTTTGTGGGACTTGCCACACGCCGATGGAGCCGCAGTACGAGCCGTACAAGCGCTCGGCTCACGCCGAGGTCAATTGTACGGCCTGCCACATCGGCCCGGGCGCCGGCTGGTACGTGCAGTCCAAGCTGTCGGGCGTCACACAGGTTCTGGCGGTGCTGACCGACTCCTTCCCCCGGCCGATACCCGCCCCTATCGAGAAACTTCGCCCCGCCCGCGACACCTGCGAGGGATGTCACTGGCGGGAGAAGGCGTACGGGATGTTCCTGCGGGTATATCGCACCTATCTCCCTGATGAGAAGAACACCTCACACGTGCGCGCTCTGGCCTTCCGCGTGGGCACGGGCGGTAGCGAGCTGGAGGAAGCGGGCGGCGTTCACTGGCACACGGCGGCCCGGCTCTGGTACCAGTCAGCGGACAAAGAGCGACAGACGATCGCCCGGCTCAGGGTCGAGAAGTCTGATGGGACCGACGAGTGGGTCAACCCTGACGTGCCCGCGGGGGCGAAGCTGCAGTCGGAGCGGCTCATGGACTGCATCGACTGCCACAACCGGGCTGCCCACAAGATCCCGGCGCCCGATCAACTCATCGACGATGCACTCGCGGCCGGCCGTCTGGATCCGGGGTTGCCCTACCTGAAGCGGGAGGCTCTTCGTTTGCTCGGGCAGGACGGCTCCCTGCCGGCTCCTGAAGATATCGCCGTTAGATGGGCCCAGGACGGGTGGTTTGAGCAGCTGGCAGACTTCTACCAGAGCAGCTACCCCGCGCTAGCGATCTCGAAGCAGGAGTCCATCCAGAAGGCGATCGTAGAGCTCAAGCGCATCTCAAGGGACGTGCTCTACCCGGAGATGAAGACCTCCTGGCTCACTTACCCCGATAACCGTGGACACCCGGGCCTGGAGGGGATCAACAGGGGGTGCTTCCGCTGCCACACCACCCTTGTCAACGCCAAAACAGGCGAGCGGATGGCGGGAGGGGCTGGCGGGACGGGCTGCCTGGCCTGTCACGACCTGGGCGAAGAGGGTGAGTCGAGGCTGGGCGGAGACCCGATATCTGATCCGGCTTGTTCGTACTGCCATGTGCCCATCCCCCTGAAGGACCTGCAAAGAGACCCGGGGGCTCAGACCCGCCTTGGCCACGAATAGACGGCGCCCGCGCTAACGCCAGCCCACCTTGCGGAAGCGATTGTAGGCAGCGATCTGGGCGCGGTTCTTGAGGTGGAGCTTCTCCAGGATGTTATGGATGTGGTTCTTGACCGTCCCCACCGATATGTACAGGCGGTCCGCTATGTCCTTATTGGTGACACCCTCGCTGGCCAGCTCCAGCACCTCGATCTCCCGCGGCGACAGCTCGGCCTGGACGTCGCCGATCTCGGCCCGCCGGTGGGCCTGACTTACGAAGGCCTGGAAGATGCGCTGAGCCATGGAGGGAGCGATGACCGCCTCTCCTCGCAGAACGCCGTCCAGCATCTCAAACAGCTCCTCGGGCCTGATGTTCTTGAGCAGGTAGCCGTGGGCGCCGCTCCTGATGGCGTCGAACAGGTCCTCCTCCTCCTCGGAGATCGTGAGCATGATGACCTTCGTCTGGGGGAACTCCGCCTTTATGCGGCGGGTGGCCTCGATGCCATCGCACCCGGGCATCCGAATATCCATCAGGATGACGGCCGGGTGTAGCCGGCGGGCCTTTTCCAGCGCCTCTTCGGCGTTGGACGCCTCCTCGATGGTGGCGCCCTTTTGCCAGAGGCCGATGAGTTTCGCCAGGGAGCCGCGTAGCAGGGTATTGTCGTCAACCAGGAGAAACGTCTCTGATGTCATGCCCTCACCCCCTCCATCGGGATCGTGACCTGAAGCCGCGTACCGGCTCCGGGACGACTTTCGATGACGAAGCTGCCGCCGACGCTTTCCGCCCGCTCCTTAATCGTCTGCAGCCCGAATCGTCCGCTGCGGCCAACACTCGCCGGATCGAAGCCCGGGCCGTCATCCTGGATGGTGGCGCAGACCTGGCGGTGGTTGGTCTTGAGACTCAGCCAGGCCCTGGCTCCGGGGGCGTGCTTCTTCACGTTGGTCAGTGCCTCCTGGACGATGCGGAAAAGCTGAACCTCGGCGGAAGCGGACAACGCCAGCGCTGAATCGCGCTGGTTTTCGAAGTGGCAGGGGACGCCCGTCTGGAGACTGAATCGCTCCACGTACTCCCGCAGAGTGCGGCGAAGGTCACCGTGGGGGGACAGGGGGGCACGCAGGTCCCCGATGGACTGGCGGAGGTCCTCGTAGGCGTCCCTGGTCACCCGGCTCATCGCCTCCAGTTCGGCCTGCGCCTTTTCGAGGTCACGATCGGCCAGGAGATGGCCAGTGATGCCCATCTGAACGTTCAGGTAGCCCATGGTCTGCGCCAGGCCGTCATGCACCTCCCGGGCCACCCGCTGGCGTTCCTGGAGCACGGCGATGGCCCCGCTCTTGCTGAAGAGCTGCGCGTTTTGCAGCACCGGTCCCACCTGGCGCCCCAGTGCGGTCATCAGGTCTACGTCGTCCGAGCTGAGCGGCCGGGATATCCGCCGGGCCACAAGGATGACGCCGATGTTGTTCCCCTTCGATCTGATGGGAGCGCTCAGGCAGCTCATGGCGGGCCCATCCGGGAATGCACCGGCCCAGGCGGCGTTCTCCCGGGAATCCGCTGCGACGATCGTCTGACCCCGAATGAGCGCCTTCCTGCACTCACAATCGTAGGGGCCAAGTTGCCCGGTCGCGTCGGCGATGTTCGACGGCAGGCCGCTCTGGGCCACCAGCCTCAGTTCCCCATCCTCCTCCGAGACGAGGGCCAATCCCGCCGCGTCAGTGGTCAGCGCCTGCATTACGTTGCGGGTGATGGCGGAGGCCACCTGGTCCAGGTCCAGGGACTCGCTGGCTTCCGTGGCCACCGCGTTCAGCAGGGCGAGGCGGCGGTTTCGCTCGCGCAGTTCGCTCTCCAAGCGGCCCATGGTGCCGAACACGAAGGCGGAGAAGGCGGAGGCGCCTACGGACACGCCGGCGAACGCGACGACCAGGTTCACCCACATCGGGACCGAGTGCGTAAACAGGACATGCGTGAACAGCTCAAATACGACAACAGAGGTCGTGGGCACGACCACGCTGATCCAACGCAGGGTTCGCTCGTTCATTGTCCCGACACTCTGAGCTTAGCTCGCCGTCGCCACTTCCAGCCAATACCATTTTGCCTATTTGGGGCGTCTATAAGGCACATGACGTCTCATTAGCAGCCTGTACCTACGGCCGTTTCGCCGGTCCAGCGCCCGCTGCACTGAGCCGCCGGGTACAGTGGGCGCCCCGCCGGGGGTACTGGCCGCTCCAATGCTGCCATAGCCCCCGCTCTTCGCAAGGACCCTACCCGTTGGCCCATCGATTTGGGGCTGATGCCGCCTTAGCATGGAGTAATGAAGTGGAACGGACAGCTGTGAGCTATGGCGGATGTCTCAGAGCTTGAAGTGCAGTCTGGCCGCGATGCGGGTTCAGCCGGCCGATAGAATGGGCGTCCCATTGAGGATACGGGCCGTCCTCTATACCGCCATAGGCCTCAACCGCCGCATGGGCCATATCGGTAGACTTGACCGGAGCTCGGCGGATACGGCGGGGAAGGGCAGAAGGATGACGACGGCCGGGGGGTGCAGTGTCGATCTTCATTAGAGCGGTCCTGGTGGTGGCGCTGCTGGCCGGCGTCGGCCTATTCATGCGTACGGTGACCGCCTCCGTATCGGTGGAGGTGATCGGCCTGACCCACGAGGACAATCCCCGCTGGTGGGCGGATCGCCCTGTCAACAACCAGCCCTCGGCCGCCTGTACCGAGTGCCACCAAGCGACCACTGAGGCGACCACCGTGTCCGCCCACGCTGGCGTCAATTGTGATAGCTGTCACGGCGCTGCCAGGGAGCACATCGATCTCGCCCGCAGCGGGCAGGAAGCGCCCCTGACCCTCGCCGACGCCCGCGACCTGTGCACCACCTGCCACGCCGGCCTCGACTCTCGTCCTGGGGACTTTCCACAGGTCGATCCTGCCACGCACGGAGCGCCGGCGAACGGGGTAACGTCGTCCTGCACGTCCTGCCACAATCCACACGACCCCGGCTTTCCGCCGGTCGTCAAGCACCCACTGGAGGGACGCACGGACTGCCTGGTCTGCCACGGGCCCGACCAGTGGCAGCCCGTGCCGCCGAGCCACGCGGACCGCACCGGAGACAGCTGCCTCAAGTGCCACAGCCCCGGAGAGGGTGCCTGATGGCGATCTCCAGACGGGGGTTCGTGAAGCTGGGCGCTCACGCCGCTTTCGGCGGCCTTCTTGTCTACACGCTGCGCGGAGTCGTCCTGCCGCAGTCAACCCCGCGGGCAGCCGACGCCGAGGGTAACAGCGCCTACGACCAATACCGGCCGGAAGATCACGACTGGGCATTCGTAATCGACACGATGAAATGCATCGGCTGCGGCCGCTGCGCCCGCGCCTGCAAGCAGGAGAATAACGTTCCCTGGGAGCCTCAGTGCAACCGGACCTGGGTGGAGCGGTACAACTTCACGGCGGACGGAGAGGTGTGCGTGGACTCGCCGGCGGGCGGGATCAACGGCTTCGCCGATGAACCACTTCCCGAGGAGGTCCGCGGCAAGAAGATCACCAAGAGCTTCTTTGTACCCAAGGTCTGCAACCAGTGCGAAAAGTCCCCTTGTGTGCAGGTCTGCCCGGTTGGAGCGACCTACAAGACCGTGGACGGCATCGTCCTGATCAACCGCGATAAGTGCATCGGCTGCCGCTACTGCATCCAGGCCTGCCCCTACGGGATGCGCTATCTCCTTCCGGACGAGCGCGTCGCTGACAAGTGCACGTGGTGCTACCACCGCATCACCAGGGGCCGGCTGCCCGCCTGTGTGGAGGCCTGCCCGGTAGGCGCCAGGAAGTTCGGCGACCTTCGCGACCCGGAGAGCGCCGTGAGCAAGATCCTGGCGGAGCGGAACGTGAGCGTCCTCAAGCCCGAGATGGGGACGAAGCCGAAGGCCTACTACCTCGAACTTGACGGTGAGGTGGTGTAGCCATGGACGGCTTCGTCTTCCCCAACGAGGTCGAAATCCAGTGGAGCCTCCTTATCGTTCTGTACCCGTTCATCACCGGGCTGGTGGCGGGAGCCTTCGTGGTCTCCTCTCTTTACCACGTGTTCAACATCAAGAGCCTGAAGCCGGTGGCGTCCTTTTCGCTGCTCATGGCGCTGTCCTTCATGCTGGTGGCGCCGCTGCCCCTGCTGGGCCATTTGGGCCGCCCCGAGCGGGGAATCCTTATCTTCCTTACGCCAAACTTCACGTCGGCCATGGCGGGGTTCGGCTACATCTGGATGTTCTACCTCATTCTGCTCCTCACGGAGACCTGGCTGGTGTTCCGGCCGGACATCATCCACTACGCACGGACGACCGGCGGCTTCAAGGGGCTTGTCTACCGCACGCTCACTCTGGGCATCGACGAGATGTCCGAGGAGGACCACCACTTCCGCGAGAAGATGATCAAGGTGCTGGCCGCCATCGGCATCCCCGCGGCGGCCCTCCTCCACGGCTACGTGGGATTCCTCTTCGGCGCGATCAAGGCGAACCCCTGGTGGTCCACGCCGCTGATGCCGGTCATCTTCCTCCTCTCCGCTATCGTGTCCGGCATCGCCCTCCTGATAGTGATGTACGTCGTCGTGATGAAGATCCTGGGCAGACCAATCGACCACGTCTGCGTCAGCGCGCTGGGCAAGTGGCTGCTGGCGTTCCTGGTTATCGATCTGGTGATCGAGGGGCTGGAGATCCTGAGCATGGCCTACGAGTCGGAGGATAGCTGGGCAGTGGTCTCCGAGCTGATCGTTCAGAGGATCCCGGTGAGCTACTTCGGCATTCAGCTGGCGCTGGGATCGCTCATACCGCTGGTGATCCTGGGCGCGGTAGCGGCCCAGGCCCGGAGGGAGGGCGCCGCCAGCCCGCTGATATTCGCGGCGGCGATGCTGGTGCTCGTGGGTGTGTTCGCCATGCGCTGGAACGTCGTCATCGGCGGCCAGATGATCTCCAAGAGCATGCGCGGGTTCACCAGCTACACCCCACCCCTCGGCGGTCGCGAAGGGGTGCTGGCGGCCAGCGTTCTCATGATGCTCCCCTTCTACATCTTCTCGGTCATCGTCAGCTTTGTGCCGCCCTGGCAAAGGCCGGCCATCGATGAGGGTGAGCTCAGCCCCGAACCCACCGAGGCGGTACCCGCCTGGGAGGGCGCCGATTCAGGGGTGCGCGGCGGCGCCTGGGACTGGGAGAGGCAGTGATCTCCATGAAGCGCGCGGCCGCGCTGGTCTTTGCCGGCGCCGGCCTGTTCCTGCTGGCCGCCAGCTCTACGGCCGTCCTGGGCGACATGAAGGACATCTCCAACACCAGCCACGACCTGGCAGCTCCCGGGGGCTCTCCCTGCGTCTCCTGCCATCTGCCGCGGGCCTCCGAGGGTGAGCTGCTCTGGGCCGGCGAACCGAACGCCGGTGGTCAGTTCTCCGGCCTCAAGCCGCTGTGCTTCAGCTGTCACGACGGCACGGTCACGGCCACCGGGTCCTACGTGTTCGACGCCAGCCGGCCGGAGCACCTGAGTAACCCCGGCCTGAGAGACCAGGACTGCGATCGCTGCCACGACCCTCACGAGACCAAGTACGACAAGTTCGTCAAGGTGCCCGGCGCCGCCAACTTCTGCCAGGACTGCCACAGCCGCGCCGGTCCCACCGACCACCCCATCGACGTGAGCGCCCCTGCGACCGGAATTGAGCCTGCGGATGTCCACTGGGACCCGGACACCGGCGACTTCAGCGGCACCCGCCTCTGGAACCAGCAAGGCAACGCCTCGGGCGACCTTATCAAGTGTCTCACCTGCCACAGCCCGCACGGTGGGCAGCCCGGCACGGAGATGAATACGCTCGCCTTCGACGCATCGCACGAGTCGGTCCTCCCCATCTGTCAGAGCTGCCACCCCGGCCGGGCCGGCAACTAGCGGAACATGACGGATATCTCCTACGACGAGTACGGCTGGCCGCGGCCCCAGAAGAAGGGCCGCCCGGCCTTGAGGCTGCTCCTGGCCGTGGCCCTGCTTGCCACGGCCGCCGCCCTGGCCGGGATCGTCATGTTACCCGCCGAGAGCCACCCCGAGGAGGCGACACCCCAGGTCAGGGGCGTCTCGCCCCTTGTCTACCCGGCGTCCCTCGTTGATCGGTTGGCCGAGCCCGCCAACGGCCAGTGGGTCCTGCCCGCCGACCTCGCCGTCACTCCCGATGGATCCGTCTTCGTCCTCGACACCGAGAACGACCGTATCCTCATGCTCGACGAGACGGGCCGCGTCACCGCCACCTTCGACAGTGCCTCCGACGAGCGGCTCGACCTCCGCGGCCCCATGGCGATCGCCTCCGATGGCCGCCGCCTCTTTGTCGCGAACTCCCTCGCTGCCCAGATCCTCGTCCTCGACCTCTCCGGACACCTCCAGAGGACCCTCTCCCTGGAACCCGTAGCCGAAGGTGCGAGAACGCCGCGGCCCATCGGGCTCGCCCTCACCCCGGACGGCAACATCGCCGTCGCCGACGCCGACAACCATCTCGTCCTCATCCTTGACCCCGACGGCCACCTCCTCAAGACCATCGGCGCCGGCGCCAGGGCCACAGGCCTCGACGGCTTCAACGTCCCCGGCGCCCTCACCCTCGACGGCGATGGCAACATCTACGTCGTGGACACTCTCAATGGGCGGGTGGTCAAGCTATCGCCCGACGGGACATTCATCCGGCAGTTCGGAGAGCTGGGCGACACGGCCGGCGCGCTGGCCCGCCCCAAGGGGGTTGCCGTGGATGCCGAAGGCAACGTCTTCGTTAGCGATGGGCTCACGGCCGCCATCCAGGTCTTCTCCCCTGAGGGCGACTACCTGGGCGTCATCGGCCGCAGTGACCCCACCGACCCCGCTTCAGGCTCCATCTTCCAGGCGCCGGCCGGGCTGTGGCTTGACGGGACCCGGCTGTACGTGATGGACCGCCTCGCGGGGCTCATCACGCTGGACCTCATCGGCCTGCACCCTCTGCAGGCGTCGGCAGGCGGAGAGCGGGGCGGCTAGGCGAGACCTTCGCAGACCGGCCGCGTCCGCCCGCCGGCATCGGCGACGGTGAACGCCTTCTTCGATGGGGAAGGGCAGAGCCCCACACCAGGTGGTGCTACGCCCGATTGACCTGCCCCGCGGGGACGGTAAAGTGTGAGGCGGCACTCAAGTTTTTCCGGGTTCGCCGGTGGGAGAATGGAGCAGCGGAATGGCCGAAAGCGGCGACGTCCAACCTAACTTGCAAGATCCGAACATCGTCTCGATTGGCTACAACGCGGTGCACGGGGCCACGCCGGACAGCCCTACGTTGCGCCGGCTGTGGCACGAGCATGCAGAAGGCGCCGACTTCCCGGAGGAGTTCGGACACATCAGCTTCGTCACACTGCCCCAGCTACGGCGCATGGCCGCCGAGCTGCGCCTTGGACCCGGCGCCACGCTGGTCGATCTCGGTTGCGGCAGAGGTGGCCCGGCGCTCTGGATGGCGCGCGAGACCGGCGCTCGCCTCGTCGGCGTAGACTTCTCCGCCGTAGCGGTTGAGCAGGCGAAAGCCCGGGCGGTGGAGCTGGGGATGGGCGACCAGGCGCAGTTCGTGGTTGGTACCTTCGCTGACACCGGGCTCGAGGCGAGTGTGGCGGACGGGGCGATGAGTGAGGATGCGCTGCAATACGTGCCCGACAAGCGGGCCGCCGTGGCTGAGGCCGCTCGCATCTTGCGTCCCGGCGCACGGCTGGTTCTCACAGCGTTCGAACTCGACCCGGCCCGGACGGCCGGCCTGCCGGTTTTCGGCGTCGATCCGGTAGAGAACTACCGCCCGCTTCTGACGGACGGGGGCTTCACGGTCGAGGCATACGAAGAAGTACCGGGCTGGCCAGAACCGGTGACGGCTACCTATTCCGCTCTTCTGAACGCGAGCGCGGCATTGACCGAGGAGATGGGCCAGCCTGCAGCCGCAGCCTTGTTCTCTGAGCTTTCGATGACCCTTCAGCAGCAGCCCTATCGGCGCCGGGTCCTGGTGGTGGCGAGGAGGGGCGAGGCATGAGCCGGGGAGAAATCGCAAGGGTTGTCGCGCACGGGAAGCGATTCTAGGGCCGGCCCGCCCAAGACAAGCAGCTCTCTAGAGACTGCCCGGGCATCCGGCGAGTGTGCGGACCTAAGGCCGGCAGAGCACAGTGCTGGCAAGCTGAAGGCCGAAGGCTAGCGCAGGTGGCCTGCAACCTGGATTGTGCCGCGCCGCCGGATTGGCTCGCGCCGGCGCCTGACCAAGCTTAATGCCCACTTCATCTTCATCTCCTATACTCACTGTCGGCGGCTATTTCCCGTAGATGTGCTATGCGTGTCCTCGTAGTTGAAGACGAACGCCGGATCGCCGACTTCATTTGCAGGGGGCTCTCCGAGCAGGGTTACGGCGTCGATATCGCGTGCGATGGCGATGAGGCGTTGCACTGGGCCGCTGTAGCGGAGTTCGACGTGATTGTGCTGGACGTGATGCTTCTCGTTCGGGACGGCATCGAGGTTTGCCGCACGCTACGCCAAAGGGGACAGCGCACGCCCATCCTCATGCTGACAGCCCGGGATGCCGTCGAGGACCGCGTGCGCGGGCTCGATAGCGGGGCGGACGACTACCTGGTGAAGCCCTTCGCGTTCGCCGAGCTCGTGGCACGCCTGCGAGCGCTGGTCCGGCGGGAGCCGGCCGCGAAGGGCACAGTGCTGCTTGTCGGTGACCTGGTCCTTGACACCACCACCAGGGAAGTGTCGCGAGAGGGCCAGCACATGGAACTTACAACCAAGGAGTACGCTCTTCTGGAGTACCTGATGCGCCACCTCAACCAGGTGCTGACCCGCACGATGATCGCCGAGCACGTCTGGAACTACGACTTTGACAACGCCACGAACGTTATCGATGTTCACATCCGCAACCTGCGGCAGAAGATCGACGATCCCTTCTCCACAAAGCTGATCCACACCGTCCGCGGCGCCGGCTATCGAATCTCCGCCCACCCGTCGGTGTAGCTGTGCCGGCCATTCGCTCCCTCCGGCTGCGTCTCACGCTCTGGTACGTACTGCTCCTGGCAGTCGTCTTGGCCGGCTTCAGCGCCGGCATCTACCTCACGCTTCGGCACAACCTGTACGACGGGCTGGACGACACCATCCGAAATCGAGCTAGTGTCCTCCTGGAGGTCCTGCGGTATGAGGGTGGCAGGCCGACGCTTGCCGGTGTTGTATCGTCCGCCGATCCCAATGAGGGGGAGAGCTTCGCCCGGGTATTCGATTCCTCCGGGGGGGTGACGTTTGACAACACCGTCGCGGCGGGGGGAGTCGCCGTCGATCGACAGGCCGTCGAAAGCGCTCTGTCGGGCGAAACGCGCAGCCGCAACGTCAGCGCCGGTGACGAGACTTTTCGCGTTCGCACACTGCCTATCGAGCAAGATGGACGGATCAGCGGCGTGCTGGAGGTGGGTGAGTCCCGCGGTGACATATCGGACACGCTGCGAATCCTGCTCGTCATCCTGGCCGTCGCCTATCCGCTGACTCTGGCCGCGGCGAGCTTTGGAGGCGTCTTCCTGGCGGGACGAGCCCTCTCCCCCATCGACAGGCTGACCGGCCTGGCGCGTCGCATCTCAGCCGAGGACCTCAGCCAGCGGCTTGACCTGAAGCTACCCGACGACGAGCTTGGACGGCTGGCGCGGACATTCGATGAGATGATCGCGCGCCTGGACGCGGCCTTCCGGCGCCAGCGTGAGTTCACGGCTGACGCCTCGCACGAGCTCAGGACGCCGTTGACGGCGATCAAGGGTCAGGTTGAGGTCGCTCTGGGCAAGCCGCGCGATGCCGACTCTTACCGGGAAGTCCTTCAAGTGGTCAACGAAGAGGTGGACCGCATGATCCGCCTGGTGGGAAGCCTGCTGACGCTGGCTCGCGCCGACGCCGGCCAGACCCCCATCGCGTCCGAAGCCATCAACCTGCCCGAACTGGTCGCGGCCGCAGTCGAGCAGGTGCGCCCGGTGATGCACCAACGAGGCGTTGAACTGCACCTGGAGCCGGGGCCCGCCGTCACGTTGGGGGCTGACGAAGACCTGCTGCTCCAGCTGCTGCTGAATCTGCTGGACAACGCCGGAAAGTACACCCCGTCGGGAGGCCGCGTGACCGTCAGATGGGCCGTAGGTGACGGACAGGCCGAAGTGCGGGTTCGAGATACCGGTGTGGGCATCCCGCCTGAGCACCTCCCGCATATCTTCGACCGGTTCTATCGCGTGGACAAGGCGCGCAGCCGGGCGGCGGGCGGGGCCGGGCTGGGCCTGAGTATCTGTCGCTGGATAGCTGAGGCCCACGGCGGGTCCATCTCCGTCGAGAGCGCGCCGGGTGAGGGCACGGCGTTTGTGGTGAAGCTTCCCGTGGGAGCGGGCGCTTCCGCTTCCTGATCCCCGCAACACTTAATGCTCGCTTCATCGCCGCTTCATGCGGGGGGATTAGTCTGGTCTCAGTGAGATTAGCCCGCATCGGAAAGAAGGTGAATTCATGAGCCTAAGCGAGCGCCTTTACCTGGCGATCGGACTGGTCGCGGTCATCGCCCTTGCATTCAGCGCCGTCACGCTGACCTCGTCCCTGACCTCGGCTGGCTCCGATTCCGCTCAGACCTGCGATGCGCAGGACGCGGCGGATGACGCCACGGAGGCCAAGGATGCGCCGGAGGCCGACAGCGTCGAGGAGCAGTGCGGCGACCAGAACGAGGCCGAGGACACCAACGAGGGTGAGGACGATGGTGACCAGGCTCCGAGCGGTACCCTCGACGACGGCAAGGACCTGCTGTCGCAGGCATCCATTACCCTTGATCAGGCGATCGCCGCCGCGCAGGGCGCTGCCAGCGGACCGCTGGGCGAAGTGGACCTGGAGGACTACCAGGGCAAGCTGGTCTTCAACGTCGACATCGGGGACAAGGACATCAAGGTGGACGCGAGCGACGGCAGCATCGTGTCCGTCGACTCAGACGACTAGAGGCCAGACGCGGTCACCGTTCCCTAGTCGGCTGACAGGGGGCCGGTTCGCCGGCCCCTTTTCGCTTTGCGGCGGAGACGGGCTCGCCGCCGGACGAGCCAGGGCGCTCAACCGTTATCGCTCATTGGACCGACGATCATTCTTCGCCCCACCTCCTCGACTTCATCATCTCTTCATGAAGATGCGCGAGAATAAGATTTGAGATGTGAAGCAAGAGGAGGACTTAGCAAATGAAGCCATACGTCGCGATACTGGTGGCGCTGGCGGTGGGTTCGGTCATGCTGGGTGCATGCGGCGGCAGCGGCGGGAAGAGGACGCCTGCTCCGGCGGCGAGCCCGACCGCTTCGCCCTACGCTCCGACCATTGACCCGGCCCGGTTCAGCGACCAGGTGACGAACCGCTATTTCCCCCTGGCCCCGGGTACCACTTACGTGTACGAAGGCACGAAGGAAGGCGCCGCTCAGCGCAACGAGGTTACGGTCACTCGCGACACCAGGACGATCCTCGGTGTACGCTGCGTCGTCGTCCATGACACCGTGTCGGAGGGAGGCAGCGTCGTCGAGGACACCTTCGACTGGTACGCCCAGGACGCCGAGGGCAACGTCTGGTACTTCGGAGAGGACAGCAAAGAATACGAGAATGGCAAGGTCACAAGCACGAAGGGCTCCTGGGAGGCCGGCGTCGATGACGCCCAGCCCGGCATCGTCATGGAAGCGTCGCCCAGGGTGGGAGACAGTTACCGCCAGGAGTACTACCAGGGCGAGGCCGAGGACATGGCGAAAGTACTCAACATCAACGAGTCGACGACGGTGTCTGCCGGCTCGTACCAGGAGGTTGTTGTCACCGAGGACTTCACGCTTCTCGAGCCGGACGTCGTCGAGCACAAGTACTTCGCGCCCGGCGTCGGGTTCGTGATGGGCAGCATGGTCAAGGGCGGCGCCGAGCAGATCGAGCTGGTCAAGATCACCACAAACTGAGTGCGCGTCGCCGCAGCATTTCCGGCGCGGCTTGCTTTTCCCGCGGCTAGCGGCAGCCCCCTAGTTATGCTCCCCGGATCGGGATTAGCGCCCGGATGGCTTCCTCCATCGTCTGTTTCGCCTCAGGGATAGATGTCCCCAGCGGGAACGTGAACGCCTTGCCGATCCGTACGAGGACCGGCGCCGGAGTCGATGTGGGCGATCCCGGCGGCAGGATATCGCTCGCGCCTTTGATGTAGAGCGGCAGCATGGGCACATGCTGGCCGAGGGCGAGGATCGCCGGGCCGCCGTGGAAAGGCATCAGCTCGCCTGTACGAGAGCGCCGGCCCTCCGGGAAGATGAGCAGAGACCATCCGTTGTGCAGCAGCCACTGCGAATACGCCAGCGCCTCGCGACCGCCGCCGCGGGTGATGGGGAACGCGTTGTACCGAAGCGAATGCATCATACCCTTGACACGTTCGCGGTACATGCGGTCGGCGGCGGCAACCACGGCCGTGCGGCGCCATATCTTCGAGGGCAACACGGACAGCACGATCACCGTGTCGAAGTGGCTGGAGTGGTTTGCGATGACGATGAGAGGGTTATCGAGCTCGGTCAGGTTCTCCCGGCCCTCGATGATCATAGGCCGGCAGAAGCGCCGGACGTGCTTGTGGACGTCCCACGCCCTTGCCAGGCGCCGGTAGGCGCGGGCCCAGAAGCTCAGCGCCCAGCGGTGAGGCTTCGCCTCCACTATGTCCGACTGCGTTCGCCGCTCGGCGCGGGTGAGATCGGCGTTCTGCATAGCAGCCCCTTAAACGTCAGGTGCGGTGCGCGGCGACGTCTCCTCTTTCGGTGCTACGCAGTATACAGGACGAGCTCAAGAAATCAAGACCGAACCCCAGGAGGTACGTCTGCTGCTTTTCCGAATCTACGGCACGCACATCGGCGAGGCGAATCAGATGGTCGCAAAATCAGTTATCGGCGCCAGCACCATCCTTCTTTCGTCCTAGCGCCTGGTTCGCCTTATAATAGGTTGAGAGACCTCGTGAAGAAGATCCTCGTCGTCGACGATGAGCCAACTCTGGTGGCGACGCTCAGGTACAACCTCGAGCGAGAGGGCTACGAGGTTCTTGAAGCGGCAGACGGAGAGTCCGCCCTCACTCTGGCTCGCAGCGGCCGTCCGGATCTGATCGTACTGGACCTGATGCTCCCCGGCCTCGACGGCCGTGAGGTGTGCCGCATCCTCCGCCGCGACATGACGGTTCCCATCCTCATGCTGACCGCAAGGGCCGAAGAACTCGACAAAGTGGTGGGCCTGGAGCTGGGCGCGGACGACTACGTCAGCAAGCCCTTCAGTATGCAAGAGCTGTTGGCGCGGGTGCGGGCTCTGCTCCGTCGCGCCGTGACATCGCCAGCCGCTGAAGGCGGCGAGCTGACGGCCGGCGACCTTGAGGTGGACCTGCGCAGGAGACGGGCCTCTCGCAAAGGGCAGGAGCTCAGCTTGAAACCCAAAGAGTTCGAGCTGCTTGCCTTCTTCCTCGAGAATCGCGGTTTCGCCTTTACCCGCGACAAACTTCTCGACGAAGTATGGGGATACGACTTCGCGGCCGACACGCGAACGGTGGATGTCCACGTTCGCTGGCTGCGTCAGAAGATCGAAGACGAGCCGGCCAGACCGACCCGGCTGATCACGGTTCGGGGCGTGGGATACAGGTTCGAGGCTTAGTGTGCTGGAAAGCCTGCGCTTCCGTATTGCCGCCGCCTTCGTGCTGATTACGGTGGCCGTCCTCGCCTTCCAGGAGGTCACCGGGTCAGCCGTCGCCACGGCGGCCGTCGCCGTAGTTGCGGCCGGCATCTTGGGTATGGCTCTGGGCCGCTCAATCAAGGCCTCGCTGGACACGCTGGCCCGCGCGGCTCGCACCGTGTCCGGTGGTGACTTGAGCCAGCGGGTGAGCCCGCGACCCCCCGGGGAAGTAGCCGAGGTGGCGGACGCATTCAACCAGATGGCCGACAGCCTTGAGGCGCTCTTGACCGCGGCCTCCGAGGAGCGAAACCGTCTGATCGCGGCTCTCAACAGCAGCAGCGATGCGGTGCTGTCGGTGAACGGCGAAGGGCGCGTCGCCTTTGCCAACGCGGCCGCCGTGCGGCTGTTTGACCGCGCGCCGGAGGAGCTCGTCGGCAACCCGTTTGTCTGGGTCATGCCCAGTGAGGATGCCATCGAGGCCCTGCGGGCCAGTCGCGAAGACGGACGCCGGGAGGCTCGTCTGATCGAGCGGCCGAACCGGCAGTATCTTCAGGTCATCACTGCGCCGATTGTTGGCGGCGGCGAATGGGTGGCCCTGGTGGTCCTCCGCGACGTGACGGACGTCAAACGCGTGGAGCAAGTGCGCCGGGACTTCGTCGCCAACGTCTCGCACGAGTTGCGCACTCCGCTGGCCTCCGTCAAGTCCGTCATCGAAACCCTCCAGGGAGGCGCGCTGGAGGACGAGGCGACGGCCCGCGAGTTCCTGGCGCGGGCTGATGCGGAGATCGACCGGCTTGTGCAGATGGTGGAGGAGCTCCTGGAGCTGTCTCGCATCGAATCCGGGGAGGTTCCCTTCGACCAGCAGCCTGTGGAGATGGGAAACGTGCTGGCGGAAGCGGTGGAGCGGCTGTGGCCTCAGGCCGAGAGGCAGGGCCTGAAGCTGACCCTGGACGTGTCCCCGGACCTGCCGCCCGTAGTCGGTGACGCCGAGCGGCTGGGGCGTGTGGCGGTGAACCTGCTCCAGAACGCTATCAAGTTCACTCCTGCGGGTGGCTCCATTCGCGTCTCGGTAGCCCTCGCCGGCGGTGACGTGACGGTGAAGGTCAGCGATACCGGGACCGGCATCGCCCCGGAGGACCTGCCCCGCGTGTTCGAACGCTTCTACAAGGCGGACCGTTCCCGCGGTAGCATCGGCACCGGCCTCGGCCTCGCCGTCGTGAGGCACACGGTGGAGGCCCACGGCGGCAGCGTTAGCGCGGAGAGCGAACCAGGCCGCGGTTCCACGTTCAGCTTCTCCATCCCGGCGGCATCCGTAGCCGCCAGCCGCGAACCGTCCGAACTAACTTTGGACTGAACTTTTACACCAGCTGTACGTGCGTTAACAAGCCCGTTTAATCGCCTCTCTTACGATACTCCCCGGAGCCGAGCGGTCAGCGGCCAGCTCCCGCAGAGGCGCTTCGGCCATCTGGCTGCCGGCCCGGTTCTCTGGGCGTACAAGACAGCGCGCCGCTTCATGCCGGCTCAGTCTAGTACTTGGAGACGTTGAGCTCCTCTATCCGGCCTTCCACCAAGTAGACCACGCGCTCGCAGACGTTGGTGACGCGGTCGGCGATGCGCTCCAGGTTGTGGGCCACCCAGATCAGGTGGGTGGCGCGCTGGATCGTGCGTGGGTCCTGGATCATGAAGGTGAGGAGCTCTCGGTAGACCTGGTCGTAGAGCGCGTCCACCTCGTCATCGTCGTTGCAGATGGCGCGGGCCCGTTGTGCGTCGCGAAGGTTGAACGCCTCCAGGCTGGCCCGGAGCATCTCGATCCCCTTCTGGGCCATGCGGGGGATGTCGATGTAGGGCTTAAGCGGTGGCTCGTCGGCCAGCATCAGCGCTATCTTGGCTATCCCCTCGCCGTGGTCGGCCATGCGCTCCAGGTCAACGATGATGTGGAGGACGGCGACGATGGTGCGGAGGTCGCTGGCCAGGGGCTGCTGGGTGGCCATCAGCTCCAGGCACTTCTCTTCGGTGTCGTAGCGCTTGCGGTTGATCTTGACGTCGTCGGCTATAACCTGCCGGGCTAGCTCTAGGTCGCGGTTCTTGAGGGCGTCAATGGAGCGCTGGATGGCGCTCTCCACCATGCCGCCGATGACCAGCATGTCCTCTTGTATCTCGGTAAGTTGGCGTTCGAAGACGGTGCGAGTCACGGTGCAGATCCCTCTAGCCGAAGCGGCCGGTGATGTAGTCCTCGGTGCGCTTGTCCCTGGGGTTCGTGAAGATCTCATTGGTGAAGCCGTACTCGATAAGCTCGCCGGCGCCGCCCTCGCCGGACAGCAGCATGAACGCCGTGTAGTCCGATACACGGGCCGCCTGCTGCATGTTGTGAGTGACGATGATGATAGTGAAGTCCTTGACCAGCTCGCGGATGAGGTCCTCGATCCGTAGGGTGGCGATCGGGTCGAGCGCGGAGCACGGCTCGTCCATCAGGATGACGTCCGGCTGGACGGCCAGCGCGCGGGCGATGCAGAGGCGCTGCTGCTGGCCGCCGGAAAGGGCGAGGCCGGACTTCCTCAGGTCGTCCTTCACCTCGTCCCAGAGCGCGCTCTGGCGCAGGCAGCGTTCCACGAGCTCGTCCATGCTGCCGCGGTGGCCGTTCACCCGCGCGCCGAAGGCGACGTTGTCGTATATCGACTTCGGGAATGGGTTCGGCTTCTGGAACACCATGCCGATGCGCCGGCGCACCTCCACCGGGTCGACCTCCGGCGCGTAGATGTTGTTGCCGTGGTACTCCACCCGCCCCTCGACGCGCACGCGGGGAATCAGGTCGTTCATGCGGTTCAGGCAGCGCAGGATGGTGCTCTTACCGCAGCCGGAGGGGCCGATGAGCGCAGCCACCCGCCGGGCGGGGAAGTTCATGGAAACGTTGTGGATGGCCTGCTTGTGGCCGTACCAGAGGCTCAGGCCGTGCAGGCTGAACACCGCGTCCTCCTGCGGCTCCAGGATCGGCCGCGCCTCGCCGGCAGGCGTTTGGGTCAGCGTCTTCTCGTCTGCAGCCATCTTCGTCGCGCCAATTTTCACGCCCATCTCGGGACGCTGAATGGTCACCCTCGATTCTCTCACTCCGGCCTCCGCATTTCTAGCTGCCCGCCGCTATTCGCGCCGGAATCGCTCCCGGATGATCGCGGCGATGAGGTTCAGGCTGACCACCGCGACCATCAGGATGATGATCGCCGCGGCGGCGTTCTGGCGAAACTCCTGCTGGGGTCGGATAGTCCAGTTGTATATCTGTATCGGCACCGTGGTGAAGTCGTCGGTCAGCTTCGTGTTGTCGAAAGCGATGAACGTGAAGGCACCGATCATGATGAGCGCCGCCGTCTCGCCGACGGCGCGGGAGACGGCGAGGATGACGCCGGTCATGATCCCCGGCATCGCCCCCGGCAGCACGTGGTGGCGCACCGTCTGCCAGTGCGTCGCGCCCAGCGCCAGGGAGCCGTCGCGGATGCTCGGCGGGACCTGCCGTATCGCTTCCTGGGAGGCGATCACGGTCATCGGGATGATCATCAGCGATAGCGTCAGCGCGCCGGCGAGGATGCTCGGCCCGAGGCCGAGGTAGCGCGAGAACAGCGTCAGGCCAAGGATGCCGTAGATGATGCTGGGCACGCCGGCCAGGTTCGCCAGGTTCAGCTTGACGACCGTGAGCAGGCGGTTGCGAGGGGCGAACTCCTCGATCCAGATCGCCGTGCCGATGGAGATGGGGAACGCCATCACGACCGTCGCGCCCATCACCCAGGCCGTGCCCAGGATCGACGAGCGCAGCCCGGCCCGGTCGGCGAACCGCGAGGGGTAGCTGTTGACGAAGTCCCAGCTCAGCCGCGAGGCGCCCTCGCGCACGGTCTCGTAGCCGAGCGCGAGCAGCACGGCCACGCCGATGAGGCTGGCCGCCAGGAGGACGTATCGCGACAGGCGGGAGAGCGCCTGCCGCCGCGCCACAGCGCCGCTGCTCCGCAGGGAGACCGCTTCCGGCCGTACCGCCACTACTCGTAGACCTCGCGGAAGCGGTTGACCAGCGCGTGGGAGGCGATGTTGAACAGGAGCGTGATCATGAACAGCATCATCCCCACGGCGAATATCGACTGGTACTTGATCGTGCCGCGGGCGGCGTCGCCCAGGCCCACCTGGAACATGTATCCTGTCATCGTCTGGATGCTCTGGAGTGGCCCGAGGGTCAAGTTCGGCGTCGAGCCGGCGGCGATCGCCACGATCATCGTCTCGCCCACCACGCGGGCGATCGCCAGCAGGACGGCGGCGGCGACGCCCGACAGGGCGGCTGGCACGACGACCCGCAGCGAGACCTCCAGCCGCGTCGCGCCCAGCCCGTAGGCGGCCTCCCGCAGGTCGCGGGGGACGCTGGACATCGCGTCCTCGGAGATAGAGGCGATAGTGGGGAGGATCATCACCGCCAGCATCATGCTCGCCGATAGGCTGTTGAAGATCGACACGTCGTGACCGAATGCCGGCCTCAGGATTTCGATGGTGACGACGTTGAGCGCGAAGTAGGCGTAGACCACCGTCGGCACGCCGGCCAGCGCCTCCAGCACCGGCTTGAGGACCAGGCGCGTGCGCGGGTGAGCGTACTCGCTGAGGTACACAGCGGTGGCCAGACCCACCGGCAGCGCCAGCATGAGCGACCAGAAGACGACGTTGAGCGTCCCGGCCACCAGCTCCCATATCCCGAACGACACAGGCTCGAACAGCGGCTGCCACCGCGTGTGGAGGAAGAACTCGCTGAAGGAGACGCCCCGGAAGAAGGTCAGGCTCTCGTTGAACAGTACGAAGACGATAAGGACGGTGGTGACCAGGGAGACGGCGGCGCAGAGCGAGAGGAGCCCCTTGATGGCGATCTCGCCGGTGTGCCGCATCCGCCGCTTGCGGATCGCCGCGAAGGCTGCGGCCTGGGGGGACAGCTCAACGCCGGGCTGCAGCAAGGCACCTCCCTTAGCCAGCGTCCCGGGTGTGAAACTTCATGCTGCCGGGTGCTCCGCCCAAGAGTATAGAACCGGGACGGCGGGAAGCGGAATCCGCTTCCCGCCATCCCTCATGGCAGGACAGCCGCTACGGCAGGAATGGAGTGAGCTTGCCAAGCTGCTCCTGCAGCAAGTCGTCAGGCATCGTCACGTAGCCGACCTCGGGGACGATGGCCTCCGTGTTGTCCAGGTAGAACTTCACGAGCCCAAGCACCTCCGGCTTGTCGCTGAGGAAGCTCTTGCGGGTGTAGATGAACAGCGGCCGGCTGAGCGGCTTGTAGGTCCCGTTCAGCGCGTTCTCGAACGTCGGCTCGACGCAGCCGGCGCCGGAGTCGATCGGGACGGCCTTGATCTGCTGGCCGGCCTCCTGGTAGTAGGCGAAGCCGAAGTAGCCGATCGCGTTGTCGTCGCCCTCGATGCCGAGGGCCAGCACGTTATCGTCCTCGGAGGCGGTGCCGTCGCCGCGGTGGGTCGCCGCCTCGTCCGGCTTCACCTTCTGGATGATCTCCTCGTTGAAGTAGTCGAAGGTGCCGGAGTCCGTGCCCGGGTAGTAGAAAACGATCTCGTCGTCGGGCCAGCTGGGGTCGATGTCGCTCCACTTGCCGGCGCCGCCGTTCTTGAAGAGGTCGTGCAACTGCTCGACGGTGAGGCAGTCCACGAAGTCGTTCTTGGGGTTGACCATGACGGTGAGGGCGTCGATGGCGACCTGAAATTCGATCAGGTCGTCGATACCGCCGGTGGCGCAGGCCTGGACCTCCTCGTCCTTGATTGGCCGCGAGGCGTCGCTGACGTCCGTCTCGCCGCGGCAGAACTTCTCGAAGCCGGCGCCGGTACCGGAGAACGCCACGTTCACGCGGGCGTTGGGGGCGACGTTCTTGAACTCCTCCGCCATCGCCTCGGAGATCGGGAAGACGGTGGACGACCCGTCGATGCGGATGTCTCCGCTCAGGCCGCCGTAGTCGAAGCCGTCCGTGGCAGTGGGTGTCTTGCCGGCGGCGGGCGTGTTGTCCTTGTTGGCATCGCTCTTGCAGGCGGCTGCCAGGAGCCCCAGAATTAACAGCGCCGCCACTGCCATCATCGCAACGGCGCGCTTTCCCGGGCGTCCGGCCCGCTCTGCATGGGATCCTTGGTGCATGTGATCGCCTCCCAGTACGTCGTCTTCTCTGCCTTCGAGTGTCACTCTAGCGGGCTTTTGTTTAACGGGTTGTTAACGGGTGTCAACGGTTTGTAAAAGGTGGCCGAAAGGCCGGCGTGCGTGGCTCCCAGGCAAGCCGCGCGGCACCGAGGTGACCGCTCCCGAGAAACACTCCGCTCACCTGCGGCCACCCTTTCGCCATTACGCCTGCCGGGGCGCCGGGGCCGAGGAGCGGCAGGCCGATTGCGACGGACGCGCCCTACGGTCTCCGAGGCTGGGCCTGCCTAACGGTGCGCATGATGTGCGGGTCCGAGCGCACGAACCGTAAGACCTGACTCGTCGTCAGCCCGAGGGCCTGAGCCGCCTTCGCGTAGCTCCCTGCCGCCGATTCGAGGGCGTCAAGCACGGTCGCCACGATGACGGGGTAGGCCCGGTTGTTTGGATTCACGGACAGGCCCCCGTTAGGGCCTCGCTGCGCCAGAAACTCCGCTGGCAACGACGGCGCCTCCAGGTCGAACTGCGTCCTGAACTCGAGCGCTATCCGCTCGCGAAGGCGCCGAAGGGCACGCCTGCGATTAACCTCAGGCGAGCGTGACTCTTCGGCCTGAGACACGAGACGGCTGGGCCGATGGTGCAGCCGTACGGCTGTCTCCACCTTGTTCCTCCGTTGCCCGCCCGGGCCGCTACCGCGGTACCGTTCTTGACGGCAATCCTTCAGGAGCGCGGCATCGTCCAGCCGGAGCCAGTCGTTCCGGGGTGTAGTCCCCGCCGGTTTCACCAGCGAATTCCGCTCAAGCGTGTCTGTTGCTCATGCCTGTCGCCCCTCTGGCACGCCGCGATTGTGCGCCTGAGCCGGGCGGGCGTCAACAGGGATCGAAGGGGAACGCTGAGTAAGGAAAAGCGCTCCGGCCTTTGTCGTCGGGGGTGCGGCGATGAGACACAGAGCGCATGTCAACAGGGCGGGAGGGGGTCCCATCACCTGATTGACAGCCTTGACGTTAGCACGGACATCGGAGCACGGGGTTATGGATTGGTTAATCGCGGGTTACAAGTCGGTGAATAGGGCCGCGATTCTCCCGCCTGGCCCGGCCTGGGCGGCTGTCAGCGGGACGACGTCACCGACGAGGCACCCGGGCTCACGACTAGACAGATTCCGCACTTCCTTCGCTCGGAGCCGCAGGTGCGGCGTCCGATCGCCCCAGGACGGTCTGCATCTGGGCGCTTGCCTTCTTGGCCTCGTTGACCCGCCGTTTGATGTTGCGCGGGCGCACGTGGCCCTTCCGCCGGTTCTTGCTCGACACTCGCTTGACCATGACTATCGCTCCATTCATACAGCCGGTTTTTCAGGCTCACTTCTCTTACTTAGCATTCGCCGCCGCAGGCGGCTTCTCCACGTTTACGCAGGCCATTGTACAGGATGAGCCGGCGCGGCCGCACCGAGCGCGATGGGAGTATGTGCGCCGGGGTCCGGCGAGTGTCAACGAAAACGCTACCCCCGCCGCATCTTCACGACGTATAGCCCGCCGGCTCCCCCCTGATCAACCGGCGCGCTCAGTCACGGGCATCGTAGAATGAACAGGCCATGGGAGCGAGACGGTTTCTGCTTCTTGGGGTTGGTCTACTGGTTCTTGCCTGGGCCGCCTCAGGTACTGGTGTGCTTCGGCGCGCACCCGCCTTGATCGGATACCTGGTAGCGGCCCTCTTCGTTCTTGCGGCTGTCAGGGTTGGTCTCAGCATCGCCATCATCGCGTTCGACTTGTCGCCAGTCTCGATTGCGATACCGATTGGCCTTGGTGTACTGGCTTGGTGGCTGAGACCGGGACGCAATGTCCGCTTCTAGTCCGGAGGCCTCCGCAGACTCCGTGACGGGTCAGCGTCTAAGCGCCGGCCGTATCGCAGGCGGCTTTCCCAATGCTCTTGTCGGACCGCTGATGTCAGCACGTAAGTGCGAGAAGACCATCTGCCTATACAGCTAATGGCCCCCAGCCGTATCTGAAACCGCTGTTTGGGAAGGCCGCCAGATAGGAGATGGCCCTCTGACTGCGGAAAAAGCACCTCATCCAGAGGGCTCTTCCAGGGAGATTTCGTATCTGGAGCGGGCGATGGGGATCGAACCCACGGCCCTCTGCTTGGGAAGCAGATGCTCTACCACTGAGCTACGCCCGCTCCGGCGTGGCGTTTCGATTGTAGGGATCAGGCCGCTGGGGTGTCAACGCCGCGCGCCCCCGCGGAGCGCGGCGACCGACGAGACCCAGCCCAGATGAACAGTAGCGTCAGCATCAGCAGCGTGAACCCCAGGACCGTCAGCGCCAGGTAGTTCCGGATCGGTATCCACATCGCCTCCACGCCCAGCTCCAGCAGCCCCCAGACGAACGGGTCCGCCTCCTCCTGCGCCGTCCGGAAGGCGAAGCGCACGGCCACCGCCGCCGCCAGCAGCGGCAGCGCCGCCGCGATTATCGCAGCGCTCAGGGCGGCCAGCCGCCCCCAGGACCGCACGGACGCCACGAGCAGCGCCGCGCAGACCGCTGAGAGCACGCCCAGCACGATGGCCACGATGACCATCCGGTCGTGGTTCGCGGCTGTTATCAGCCCCAGGCCGCGCTTCAGGGCGCCGGGTACGGAGATCGTCTCGATGCCCTGCCGCGCGTCGGGGTCGGCCGCCGACCAGGCGGACATCCCGTCCTCGTAGACCCGGTCGGAGGCCTCCGAGAGGATTCGCGCCCGCAGCGCCGGGCCCTCCAGATGGAGCGCCTCGTCCCGCGTGAGGTCGATGGGGATCGGGAAGTCTGGCACGCGCACGGTCTCTCCGGACGCCTCCCGCGCCCGCTCCTGCAGCGCGGTCTCGATGTCCGGCAGCACCGCATCAATGTCCGTGCTAACGGCGATGCTCCTTCGCAGGAGCCGCTGGCCGGTGCCCTCGGAGCTTAGCTGCACGGCGCTGATCGCCACGAAGAACAGTGTGAGCAGAACCGCCAGGGCGACGCCGATGAGCCACTGGGAGACCGCCCGCAGCAGGGGCGCGATGGTGCTGCCGTTCGCGGACGGCTGCCGGGTCACGGCTGTTCGACCACCACCGTGCCGGCCAGGCGGTCGTGGAGGGTGCGGTGCTTGCGGTCGAACAGCGCCATGAGCAGACCCAGGAACAGCGGCAGGACCGAAGCTATGCGCCCGAAGAAACGCACCGCGGCCCGGCGGCGGGTGACGCGCCCGCCGTTCTGGGAAAGCACCTTGACGTGGACGGCCATCATGCCGACCGTCTGGCCGTGCCAGCTCCAGAGCAGGACGTGGTAGAGCGGCACAAACAGGAAGACGTACACCAGGAAGATAGCGACCGCCACGTAGGGAGCGCGGTCCGAAAGGTTTCCATCGTTGAAGCTGCTGTCCACGATCAGGTAAGCGCCGGCGGTCGCGGCGAACAGCATCCCGAAGGAGATGAGCACCATCACGTCCAGGATGAAGGCGACGATGCGAAGCTGGAGGCCGGCGTAGGCACGCGAAGCGGGCTGCCCGCCGACAGCGGTGGCGGCCCTTGCAGGTGGAGCCATTGTCAGGCGGGATTATAGCACGGGGGCGCGGTCGTGGGCGCGGGGAGGTTTCGCGAAATTCTCGTCGGCACCCATTGACAAAGCGGGAGGCCGCTGCTATTATCAACTGTCCACTGCCGAGTTCCGGCCCCGTCCTGCGGCGACACGCCCCGTCGCCGGCCCAGCGGGCAGCCCGCCGCGGCAAGCCTCTAACAGCCCTTCTCCGGCTTCTCTATCCCATCCTGCGTGTTACCGGGGGCGCACTTCTGTGCCCCAGAGAGGCTTGCATAGCGGCCTGATATGGCGCTTCAACGGCAGTCGAACACTGAGGAGCGGCTCCAGCTCTCGCCGCTGGCGCCGCTCCTCTTCTCGCTCCCCGGCCTGCCGGGCAGCGCCGCGGGCCTCCCCGCCGGTGTCAAGAGGGAGACGCCCTCAGCGGCGGTCCCGGATCGCGCCGGCGCTTCTAACTTTGAGGGAGAAGGCGATGTCAGCGTACGAGCGGTAGCTTCCCTGGAGGGCGTCGCGCCGCGAGTCGATGTGGTCGATGTGGAAGCAGCCGCGATCAAGGCCCTGCGCGACGGCATCGCCCCACCCCTATTGGCGCCGTTGCCGGGCGTGGCGTGTACCGGTTTTGCGCAAGGTACTGAGTTTGAGGAGCTGACGGACCGGTACTGCCACGCCCGAACGGCACTGGCGGCGGTGGCTTGTTGAGGGGGTACCGATATGCAGATGCTGATCCTGGCCGGTGGGCTGGGCACACGACTGCGACCGCTCACGGAGCGTTTGCCCAAGTGCATGGTGCCGGCGAACGGCAAGCCGTTCCTGGAGCACCAGCTGAGACTGCTGGCATCCCGCGGCGTCAGGGACATCGTTCTCTGCGTCGGCCATATGGGCGAGCGGGTGCTGGAGTACTTCGGGAACGGGCACCGGTTCGGCGTGAGCCTCACGTACGCCTGGGAGCGCAACGGCCTCCTGGGCACCGCGGGCGCGATCCGCAACGCGGAGCCGCTGCTGGCGCCGGAGTTCTTCGTCGCCTACGGGGACTCCTATTTGCTCCTGGACTACCGGGAGATCATGACCCGCTTCCGAAGTTCCGATGCCCTGGCGATGATGGTCGTCTACCGCAACGAAGACCGGCTGGAACGCAGCAACGTCGTCGTCGAGGACGGACATGTCGTCGCCTACGACAAGACGACGCGGCTACCCGGCATGGTGTTCATCAACGAAGGGCTGTCCCTCCTTCGGCGGCGCTCCCTGAAACTCATCCCGCCGGGGATCCCGTTCACGCAGGAGCAGCTCTTCCAGATGCTGGCCCGCCGCCGGCAGCTCCTGGCTTACGAGACGCCGCAACGCTTCTACGAAATCGGCTCCTTCCAGGGGCTGAACGAGTTCCGCCGCCTGGCGGAGGTGGGAAAACTGGCATGATCGTCACTCGCACTCCCTTTCGCGTGTCGCTGGGCGGCGGCGGCACGGACCTGCCATCGTATTACAGCCAGTACGGCGGCTTCGTCGTCGGCGCCGCCATCAACCGGTACGTCTACGTCATGCTCAACCACCGGTTCGAGGATAGCCTTCGCGTCAGCTACTCGCAGACGGAGATCGTCAGCGGCCCGGACGCCGTGGAGCACCCGATCGTGCGGGAGGCGCTGAAGTTCACAGGGTTGGAGAGCAACCTGGAGATCGTCTCCATCGCGGACCTGCCGGCGAACACCGGGCTGGGCTCCTCCTGCGCCTTCACAGTCGGCCTGCTGAACGCCCTGCACGCTATGAAGCGGGAGCACGTGCAGCTGGACGACCTGGCAGAAGAGGCGTGCCACATCGAGATCGAGCGGCTGCGAGAGCCCATCGGCAAGCAGGACCAGTACATCGCCGCGCTGGGCGGGATCACCTGCCTGGAGATCGACCGCGAGGGCGGTGTTCAGTATTCATCGCTGGAGCTGCCGGGGGAGACGGTGCAGGAGCTGGAGAACAACACGATGATCTTCTACACCGGCATCCAGCGCAGCGCCTCGGCGGTCCTTCGGCAGCAGAGCAAGGCGACGGAGGAGAAGGACAGAGGGGTTACCCAGGCGCTGCACATGATCAAGGACATCGGGCGGGAGATAAGGTCCGCGCTCCTGCAGGGCGACCTGGACCGGTACGGCTGGCTAATGGACCAGCACTGGCAGGTGAAGAAGAGCCTCTCGAACAAGGTGAGCGGCGACGATCTGGACCGCTGGTATGAGACCGCCAAGTCCCATGGGGCCCTCGGCGGTAAGGTCATGGGAGCGGGTGGAGGCGGGTTCTTCATGTTCTATTGCCCGAACGGCACAAAGGGCCGCCTCCGTGAAGCCTTGACCGCCGAGGGCCTCAAAGAACTGAGGCTGGGAATCGACTTCGAAGGCGCCAAAGTGCTCGTGAACTTCTAGGAGAGGGGGCCACATGGTCGTCCAGGCTGCAACGGTTATCGACGAATACCTTCGGACGATGGAAGAGGTGGGCCGCGGCCTGCCTCGCGCCGAGATCGCGCGGGCGGTGGACGTACTGTTCGATTGCTGGCAGCGAGAGGGCACGGTATTCACGGCCGGCAACGGCGGCTCGGCCTCCACCGCGACCCACCTGACCTGCGACCTCGCTAAGGCGACGATCGTACCGGGACGCAGGCGGCTGAAGACGGTGTGCCTGGTGGACAACGTCCCGCTGAACAGCGCCTGGGCGAACGACAGCGGCTTCGCCAGCCTGTTCGCGGAGCAGCTGGAGCCCTGGCTCACGGAGCGGGACGTGCTGGTGGCGCTCTCCGTCCACGGCGGCTCCGGCCGGGGTGAGGCCGGGCCGTGGTCGCAGAACCTGCCGGCGGCGGTGGCCCTGGCGCGCCAACGGGGAGCGCGCGTCATCGGCCTGAGCGGCTTCGGCGGCGGCGACCTGGCCGGCAGCGCCGACGTCTGTATCGTCGTCCCCATCGATTCGGAGCCGTTCGGCACACCTGTGGTCGAGTCCTGGCACGTTGCGCTGCATCACCTGTTCTGTACGGCGTTGCGGCGGCGTATCGAGGAAGCGGAGGAGTGAGGAGGGGCCGGAAATGGAGATATTTCTCGACACGGCAAACCTGGAGGAGATCGAGCGCTGGCTGGACTGCGGGGTCCTGGACGGCGTCACCACAAACCCCAGCATCATGCTCAAAGACGGAGGCTACGACCTGCGGCGGCGGGCGATCGAGATAGCCCGGCTGGTCGAGCCACGGCCGGTGAGCGTCGAGGTCACCGGCAACGACCCCGAGGAGATGGTGGAGCAGGCGGACGCCTTCGCCGGGTGGGCCCCCAACATCGTGGTGAAGATACCGGTGATCAACGAGCACGGGCGGCCCTGCCTGGGCGTCGTGCGCCGGCTGGAGCGGCAGGGGATCCGCGTCAACCTGACGGCCTGCCTCTCCTACGGCCAGGCGGTGCTGGGCGCCAAGGCCGGCGCGACGTACGTGAGCATCTTCGCCGGCCGTGTCGCGGATGAGGGCGGCGACGCCCCCGGCCTGGTGCGCGCCGTCCGCGAATGGCTGGACCTCTGGGGCTCGCCGGCGAAGATCATCGTCGGCAGCATCCGGTCGGCGGTCGACGTGCAGAGCGCGGCTCAGGCCTGCGCGCACGTCGTCACGGTGCCGCCCGCGTTTCTGGACAAGTTCATCGATCACCGCTACAGCCGCGAGACCGTTCGCGGCTTCAATGAGGACGCGGCCCGGTCTCTCGTGAAGATGGATGAGCTGCGTGCCGTGGCCGTTCGGGCCAGGAGAGCGGCGTCGTGATGGCGGGCCTGGTCGCTCTGGACCGCGACGGAACGGTGATTGAGGAGCGGCCCTATCTGCACGACCCGAAGCAGGTGAGGCTTCTGCCCAACGCCGCCGCCGGCCTGCGCGCCCTGCGCGCCGCCGGCCTGAAGCTGGCGCTGGTCACCAACCAGTCCGGCGTCGGCCGCGGGTTCTTCGGCCTGGATGCCGTCTCGCGCGTCAACGAGCGTGTCATGGCGCTGCTGGCCCACGAGGGCGTGACCATCGACGAGGTGTTCGTCTGCCCGCACGCCCCGGAGGAGGGCTGCGCCTGCCGCAAGCCGGGGACGCGGATGCTGGAGACGGCGGCGCGGCGGCTGGGAGCGGACCCGTCGAGGACGTTCGTGATCGGCGACAAGCTCTGCGACATCGAGATGGGCCGCCGCGCCGGCGCCACCGCGCTGCTCGTGCGCACCGGTTGGGGCCGCGAGACCGAATCCGAGCCGGCGGCGCAGCCCCATTTCGTCGCCGCCGACCTCTTGGACGCCGCCCGCGTGATTCTCGCTCAGCAGGAGACTCAGCAGCCGGTGGTGACCGCCCGATGAACAGGACGGGATGGCTGGAGGAGGTGCGTTCGCAGCTGGCGGAGGCCGTCGCCGTGCAGCAGCTCGTCGCGGAGTACTGCGGTGAGGCGATCCTGGCCGCGGCGGGCCTCATCGCCGGCAGCCTGGAGCGCGGCGGGAAGCTGATGCTCTGTGGGAACGGCGGCTCTGCCGCGGACTCGCAGCACATCGCGGCTGAGCTGGTCGGCCGGATGAGCGTCGGCGACAGGCCGGCGCTGGCGGCGCTGGCGCTCACAACGGACACGTCGGCACTCACCGCGCTGGGGAACGACTTTGGCTACGGGATGGTGTTCCGTCGCCAGGTGGAGGCGCTGGCCCGGCCCGGCGACGTCCTGGTGGGCCTGAGCACCAGCGGGCGTTCGCAGAACGTGCTGCTGGCGGTGGAGGCGGCGGCCCGTCTGGGGGTGGGCACCGTTGCGCTTACCGGGGAGAACGGCAGCCCACTGGCCGAGGCCGTGGAGGTAGCCATACGCGTGCCCAGCAGCAATACGCAGCGTATCCAGGAAGCTCATATCGTCATCGGACACGTCATCTGCCACCTGGTGGAGCAGTCACTAACCGGCGGCAGAGGAAGGGGAGTCGAATGTCTTACTGGTCAGGCAAGAGGGTAGCCGTCACCGGCGGCGCCGGCTTCATCGGCTCGCACGTCGTCGAGGCGCTGCGGGCGGAGGGCTGCGATCCGTTTGTGGTGCGCAGCAGTGAATACGACCTCACCCGGGAGAACGATGTCGCCCTGCTGTACGAGGATTCGCGGCCGGAGATCGTTTTCCACCTGGCCGGCCTGGTGGGCGGCATAGCGGCCAACAAGGAGCGGCCGGCGGAGTTTTTCTACCAGAACCTGACGATGGGGACGTTTCTGCTGCATCTGGGGATGCGGTTGGGCGTCCAGAAGTTCGTCGCCGCTGGGGCCGGCTGCGGCTACCCGCAGGCGGCGCCGATGCCGCTCAAGGAGTCCAGCTTCTGGGACGGCCCGCCCCAGCCGGAGAGCGCGCCCTACTCCCTGGCCAAGCGCCTCCTGCAGATGCAGTCGTGGGCCTACTTCCAGCAGTACGGCTTCAACTCCGTGATCGCCGTCCCCGGCAACGTCTACGGCCCCAGCGACAACTTCGACCTTGGGGCATCCCACGTCGTACCAGCGCTGGTCCGGAAGTTCGTGGACGCCGTCGAGTCGGGCCACAATCGGGTGGTTGCCTGGGGTAGCGGAAAGGCCACGCGGGACTTCGTCTACGCCGGCGATGTCGCCCGGGGCCTGCTCCTGGCCGCGGAGCGCTACGACGGGGCCGAACTGGTGAACATCTCCTCGGGCGTGGAGACCAGCGTAAGGAGAGTGGCGGAGACGCTGGCCGAGGTGACCGGCTTCAAGGGCCGCATCGTTTGGGACGATAGCCGGCCGGAGGGCCAGCCCCGCCGCGTATTCGACGTGGCGAAGGCGGAGCGCGAGATGGGGTTCCGCGCGGAGGTTGGGCTGCGTGAGGGGCTGGAGAGAACGGCCTCGTGGTACCGCGAGAACCAGGCGGTAGCCCGGTTGGCGGTGTAGGGATGCGGGTGCTCGTGACCGGGGGCGCCGGATACATCGGCTGCGTCCTCGTGGAGGAGCTGCTGGCGGCGGGCTACGAAGTGCGGGTGCTGGACAGCCTGCGCAAGCCGGGTGCGCCCCTCCTCCATCTGCTGGCCAACCCGAGGCTGGAGTTCCAGCGGGGCGACGTTCGCGACGAGCGGGTCATGGGCGAAGCCCTGCGCGACGCGGAGATCGCCGTTCATCTGGCGGCGGTGGTAGGCTACCCGGCCTGCGAGCGCGATCCCTGGCTGGCGCGGGAGGTCAACGTCGGCGGCACAGCGAACCTGACGGCCGCCCGCCGGGGTAGCCAGCTCATCGTCTTCCCCTCCAGCCTCAGCAACTACGGCTCCGTCCCGGACAGCGTCTGCACGGAGGAGATGGACCCCCTGCCGGTGACGCTGTACGGGGCCACCAAGCTGGAGGCGGAGCGGCTGGTGCTGGAGGCAGGTAACGCGGTGGTCTTCCGCCCGGCGACGGCGTTCGGCCTGTCGCCCCAGCTGCGGCTAGACCTGCTGTTCAACGACTTCGTTCACCAGGCCGAGAGCGAAGGCCGCATCGTCGTCTACCAGCCGCACTTCATGCGGGCGTTCGTCCACGTCCGCGACTTCGCGCGGGCGATCCTGTTCGCCATCGACAACGCTGAGCGGATGAGGGATCAGGTCTACAACCTGGGGGCGGCCTCGCTGAACCTCACCAAGGGTGAGCTGGCGGCCCGCATCGCGGAGCGCCTGGGCTGCCGCCTTGAGATCTCGGAGGACGGCCAGGACCCGGACAAGCGGGACTACCGCGTGGAATTCAACAAGCTGGAGGCGTTGGGGTTTCGAACGCAGCTCACAATCGAAGACGGGATAGAGGAGATGGTCCGTGGCCTACACGCTATCGCCATACCAAACCCATACAGCAATACGTCCTACTACTAAGCAGACCCTCCTGCGGGCGCGGGCGCCCCTGCGCATCAGCTTCGCCGGCGGCGGCACTGACCTGCCTTCCTACTACGAGGAGCACGGCGGCACCGTGCTCTGCAGCACCATCAACCGCTACGCCTCGGTCACTCTGGCGCCGCGTTCGGACCAGCAGGTCCGGATCTGTTCCCTGGACTTCGACCTCATCGTGAAGTACGGCCTGGATGAGGAGCCGATCTTCGATGGCGCCCTGGACCTGGCCAAGGCGGCGATCGCCCGCGTTAACGGGCGCAGCGGCGCCAACGGCGCCGGCGGGCGCGGCCTTGACCTCTACCTTCAAAGCGACGCCCCGCCGGGGAGCGGAATGGGCGGCTCGGCCTCGATGACGATAGCCGTTATCGGCGCTCTGGCGGAGATGGTGGGCCGCCGCCTGGACAAGTACGAAATCGCCGAGCTCGCCTACTCCGTGGAGCGGACAGACCTGGGGATCAGCGGCGGCCGCCAGGACCAGTACACCACCGCCTTCGGCGGCTTCAACCTCATCGAGTTCTCCCGCCAGCGCGTCGTCGTGAACCCGCTGCGGATTGACAAGGACGTGCTGAACGATCTGGAGGAGCATCTGATGCTCTGCTACACGGGCTCCACCCGCTTCTCCGCCGGCCTGATCGAGAAGCAGGAAGGGATGTACCGGGCGGGCCGCGCGGAGACGGTGGAGGGGCTGAATGAGCTGCGTAGCATCGCCTATGCCATGAAGGACGCCCTGCTCACCGGCGATCTGCGTGAGTTCGGGTCCCTGCTCAACGAGGCCTGGAGGAGCAAGCAACGGGCGAACCCGGACATCACCGATGAGTCGATAGGTGAGATGTACGAGACGGCGCGCCGCAACGGGGCGATAGGTGGAAAGCTGTTGGGCGCCGGCGGCGGTGGTTACCTTCTGCTTTTCTGTGAGGTGGGCCGAAGGCGGGAGGTCAGGGAGAAGCTGGAGCGGATGGGGGGCCAGTTCACCGATTTCGCTTTCAGGGAAGAGGGTCTTCAGGTCTGGCGGAGCAGCTGCCCGTGAGCGGCCCATGCCCGTCCTCTTCGAGGAGGCAGCCCTGATTGCAGATAACCCTGCCCGCGATTACGCGCGCACGGCTCGTGCGCTGGCTGGCGGTCGCTCTCGCCCTCGCCGCCGGCTGCTACCTCGCCCTGGCCGCAGCGCGGCTGGTGCTGGCGTACCGAGACATGCTCACGGCTGAGCGACAGCTTGTTTCAGCGGAGGCGCTCCTGCGGGAGAGCCGGCTGGACCCCTCGCCCGCGGTGCTGGCGAGGGCCGAAGTGCAGGCCGCGGCCGCCGGCGATAGCTTTCGCTCCGGAGAGGCCCTCCTGGAGGGGGACGTCCTCATGCGCCTGGCCGCTGAGCTGCCCTGGGTCGGGGAGCAGGTTGCGACCGCCCGCGACCTCGCCGCCATCGGTTACGAGGGCAGCCAGGCCGCCGTGGCCACCGCGTCCGCCCTGCACAGGCTGGACGGGATGCCGGCGGACGGCGACGGGCCCACAGGACGGCGCGTCATCGACTTCATGGACGCGGTTCAACCTGAGACCGCGGAGATCGGGCGGCACCTGGGCAGCATCAGGGAGAGGCGGGACCGCATCGCCGGACGCCGCAACGTCGGGCCGCTGGCCGGCTTGCTGGCGAAGGTCGACGAGCGGCTGCTGCCGCTGGAGGCCGACTTCCGGCGCTACGAGAGCGCCCGCTCCGCCGCGCCGGCGCTGCTGGGGCGGGACGGGCCGATGACCTATCTCGTGCTGGGCCTCGACAACACCGAGCTAATGCCGGGGGGCGGCATCGTGGGTGTCTACGGCCTGATCACGTTCGATGACGGTGACGTCGTGGATCGCTCGTTCTACGAGGTCGACGAGCTGCTCAGGCGCTGGCGAGAGGAGCGCGGGGATGAGTACATCGAGCCGCCGGGGCCGCTGAAGCGCTACCTGCTGCGAGACTGGACGTGGAGCTTCGCCCTGGCCGCGTGGTCGCCGGACTTCCCGACCGCCGCCCGACAGGCGCTCTTCTTCTACGAGCGCTCCGGAGCGGCGCCCGTGGACGGCGTCATCGGCATGGACTTCGCGACCCTGGAGGGCCTCCTGGGCGTCCTCGGCCCCCGCAAGGTCGAAGGGTACGGCGTGAGCGTGGACGCCTCTAACGTCACGGAACAGACACTGTTTCGGGCGCGGGAGACCGGGCGGCCACGGGAGGAGTCGCACGCCTTCGCCCGCGCCGTAGCCACGACGGTGCTGGACGGCGTCTTCGGGGCCGGCGTGGCCCGCTGGCACGATCTGCTGGAGGCGCTGGACGGCGAGGCCCTGGCGAAGCACCTGTTCCTCTACGCGAGCGAGCCCGGCCTGCAGCGCGCCGTTCAGGAGATGGGCTGGGCCGGCGAGATGAAGCATCCGGCGGGGGACTACCTGATGGTGGCTGATGCCAGCGTCAACAGCACCAAGCTGAACCTGGTGCTGGGGGAATCTGCGGATCTGAAGGTGCAGCTCGACTGGGCGGGCGGCGCCCGCCACACGCTTGACCTGCGCTATCGAAACGGCCTGCCGGAGTGGGCCCGCGGCCGCGATCCGGCCGCCGTTGAGCGGCTGATGGCGGGCGGGCTCTACGGCGGCTACGTGCGCGTCCTCTCGCTGCCGCAGGCCCGTCTGCAGGACGTCACGGTGGACGGTGAGAGCGTGGGAGCGGAGGAGGTGGGCGAGGAGAAAGGGACCGCCTCCTTCGGTCGCTTCGTTCCGCTGCCCGCCGGGGCGCAGGTGGGCGTCCAGTTCGTCTACGACGTCCCCGGCGCCGGTGGCCTGTTCGGAGACCGCGGCGCGTACCGCTTGCTGGTCCAGAAGCAGCCCGGCTCCGCCGCCATCCCTTTGACGATCACCGTGCTGCCCCCGGATGGGGCGCGCGTGGTCTCGGTATCGCTGGACGGCCGCCCCGCCGTGGGCGGGGGACAAACGGCGGTCGTGGAGACCGACCTGTCTCAGGACCGCGAGCTGGCGGTTCGCTATGAGTGGTGAGGGTATGCGTCGATGAGGATATGCCGCGTGGCGACCGGGGCTGAGCCGGTGCCCTCGATGCGTGGGGCCGGGGTGGAGAGCACCGTCCACCACCTCTCGGTGGCGCAGGCGGCGTTGGGCCACGACGTCACCGTGATCGACGTCCAGAGCGAGGAGCGGCCGCCGGTCCCCTACAGGGTTGCCGAGGTGCCGCTCCGGTTCCCCGTGGAGCGGCGCAACCCCCTGATTCACGCCCTGCGCCAGCTCCGGTTCCAGCGGCGGGCGCTGCGGACGCTCAAGGAGCTGCTGAGCGAGGAACGGTATGACGTGGTCCACTTCCACAGCCAGTTCGCCGCCGCCGCCGGCCTGGGCGTGGCCAGTCGCCTCGGGGCGCTGGCCGTGTTCAGCTCCCACAATCCCGTGTGGGCAAGCGACCGCCTGTGCCGCTCCCGCCTCCGGCGCGCCAAGTACGTCATGGAGATGCTGTCACTCCACAGGGCCGATGGAGTAATCGCCGACAGCGGGGCGGTGGCCCAGAACCTGTTCGCCTATCTGGGGGTGCCGGCGGAGAAGCTGCGGGCCGTGCCCATCGGCGTGGACGAGGCGTACCTGGCGGAGGCCCCGGTGCCGCACGGGTTCAGACGCCGTTTCGCCCCCGACGACGCACCGATTGTCCTCAACGTCGCCCGCCTCGCCCCCTACAAGAACCAGCTCGGCCTCGTCCTGGCGATGGGTCACGTCCTTGACGTAATGCCGGAGGCGCGGCTGCTCCTGGTGGGCCAGACCGAAGACGAGTCCTACGCCGCGAAGGTGAGGCGCGCGGTGCGGGACCTGGGCGTCGGCGACCGCTGCCTGCTCCCCGGTGTGGTGCCGGCGGAAGAGCTGCGCTGTCTGTATGCCGTCTGCGATCTCTTCGTGCTCCCCTCGCTGTGGGAGTCCCAGGGGCTGAGCGTCCTGGAGGCGATGGCTGCGGGCAAACCGGTGGTCGCCTCCAACATCGGCCCCGTGCGCGAGAACGTCCCCCGGGATGCCGGCATACTCGTCCCTCCCGGAGACCAGGTCGCGATGGCGAACGCCATCGTGGATCTCCTGCGTCGTCCCGGGAGAGCCGAGGCGATGGGTCGCCGCGGGCGCGGCTTCGTGGAGGCGGAGCGGCGCTGGGAGCGAATGGCGGAGCGCGCCGGCGACCCGCCTGTCGCTGGAACCAACGCCGCTGATCTCTCAGCCCTCTGTCTACGTGCAGGCGAAGTGGGAGACCATCGACTACGGCGCCACCGGCACCGTGTCAGTGCAGGCGCTCCATAACGACAGCGGCATCTTC
>JAUYGU010000012.1 GCA_030690405.1 Dehalococcoidia bacterium
GTTCGGAGCGAAGCAGCGCCCCGGCGCTGAGGCGACGATCGAAGTGCTGGACATGCTGGAGCGCATGCTGGACGCCTTCCAGGCCGAGGACCCGGCCCGCACCCGCGAGCAGGCGGCGATGGAGCTGCAGTACCGCAGCGCTGGCATGGACAACACGACGCCCCCGGCCTTCTTCTGGTACTACCACTGCGGCCACAAGGAGAACTGGAACCGCCGCGAATGGTCCGACCCCTCGATGACGCGTGACTTCGACGAGTACATGCAGGAGGCGCTGCGCAAGGGGTGGTGGAGCGGCGTCGCCCGGCCGCTCGAGGACAAGCCGCCCCGCATCTACATCGAATGCGGCGGCAATACCCTCCGCCGCACTCGCGGCGGCCAGAACATGCTGCTCAAGAACCTCTGGCCCAAGCTCAACAAGATCGTCACAATCGACTGGCGGATGAACACCACCGCCATGCACTCGGACATCGTCCTGCCCTGCGCCACGCACACCGAGAAGATCAACTTCCACTACGCCACCGTCCACACCATGCAGCTCATCCTGAACGACCGCGGGACCGTGCCCCAGGGCGAGGCGTTGCCGGAGTGGCACATCTTCCGCCGCCTCTGCCGGAAGGTCCAGGAGCGCGCCGTAGCCCGCGGCTTCACCCAGTACGTCGATAGCCGCGGCATCACCCGCCGCCTCGATAATCTGTACGACTCGTACACGATGGGCGGCGAGTTCGAGGACGACGAGCGCGTCGTCGAGGAGTGGGTGAAGGACACCGCCCTCTCCGGCGCCCTGCCCCAGGGCACCACCCTGGAAACGATGCGCGAGAAGGGCGTTATGCGCTTCGTGGGCAACGGCCGCTCGCCCGCGATGCTTAACCAGGCCTGCGACATCAAGGAAGACGAGACGTTCTGCCCCCTGCGCTGGCACATCGAGCAGAAGCTCCCCTACCCGACCCTTACCGCCCGCGCCCAGTTCTACATCGACCACGAGTGGTTCCTGGAGGCCGGCGAGGAGCTGCCCATGCACAAGGAGAACCCCAAGATGGGCGGCGACTACCCCCTCGTCCTCACCAGCGGCCACAACCGCTGGAGCATCCACGCCGCCAACATCATCAACCGCATCATGCAGCAGACGAACCAGGGCCGCCCGTTCATGTTCATGAACGTGGACGACGCCGCCACCCGCGGCATCGGCGAGGGCGACGAGGTGCGCGCCTACAACGATATGGGTGATTTCCGCATCTGGGCCAAGCTCTCGCCGGCGGTGCGGCCCGGCCAGGTGATCGTCTACAACGGCTTTGAGCCGTTCCAGTTCCGCCGCTGGAAAGACCCATCTGGCATCGAGCCCGGCATGGTCAAGTGGCTGCACCTGGCCGGCGGCTACGGCCATTTCCGCTTCCGCTCCCTCTGCTGGCAGCCCGTCCCCATCGACCGGGCGGTGCGCCTAGAGGTGGAGCGCGTCTCCCCGCCGCCCGGCGGAGCGCGAGAGCAGTGGTGATGTCATGCCTACGGTCTCCCGCCGCACCTTCCTCAAGGGGACTGGCGGCGCTGTCCTTGCCCTCAGCCTGACCCGCCTGGGCTTCCGCCTGGCCGCCGCGCCGGCGGAGAGCATCATCTACGACTACTACCCGTACCGCGGCTGGGAAGACCTCTACCGCAAGAAATGGACGTGGGACAAGGTCACCTGGGGTACCCACCTCGTCGACTGCTACCCGGGCGGCTGCTCGTTCCGCGTGTATACGAAGGACGGTATCGTCTGGCGCGAGGAGCAGTCGGCGATCTACCCCGTCATCGAGGACGGCGTGCCGGACATGAACCCCCGCGGCTGCCAGAAGGGCGCCTGCTTCAGTCACGTGATGTACGGCGCGGAGCGGCTCAAGTACCCGCTGCGGCGCGCCGGGGAGCGCGGCCAGGGAAAGTGGCAGCGCATAACCTGGGACGATGCGCTCACCGACATCGCGGACGCGATGCTGGACGCGATCCAGGAAGCGGGCCCGGAGACGATCATCTACGAGTTCGGGTCCGGCGAAGGCGGCTCCGTGAACGGGGCGCAGCCCGCCTGGCGGCTCATGCGCCTCATCGGCGGCACCACGCTGGACTCCAACGGCCTCACCTCGGACTACAACGTCGGCCTTTACGAGACGTTCGGCAAGTTCAACTTCTGCTCCTCGATTGACGATTGGTTCCACTCCGACCTCATCCTCATCTGGCATATGAACCCGCTCTACACGCGCATCCCCTCGGCGCACTTCATCCAGGAGGCGCGCTATCACGGCACGGAGATCGTCTCCATCGCGCCGGACTACAACGCCTCGTCCATTCACTCCGACCTCTTCGTGGCCCTGGAGCCGGGGACCGACGCCGCCCTCGCCCTCGCTATGTGCAAGGTGATCCTGGACGACAACGCGGTCAACGAGCCGTTCGTCAAGGAGCAAACGGATCTCCCCTTCCTGGTGCGGCGCGACAACGGCCGCTTCCTCCGCCAGAGCGACCTGGAAGAGGACGGCCTCAACGACCAGTTCTACCTGCTGGAGGACAGGTCGGGCAAAGTCGTCCCGGCGCCGCGGGGCACGCTGGACCTGGGCGGCACGGAGCCGTCGCTGTACGGCGAGACAGAGGTAACCCTGTCGGACGGCGCCACGGTCAAGGTGAGGCCCGCCTTCGAGATGCTCCGCGAGCGCCTGCAGGAGTACACGCCGGAGAAGGCGTCCGCTGTCACCGGCATCCGGCCGGGCATCATCCGCAAGCTGGCCCGCAAGGTGGAGGGGGCCAAGGCCGTTCATCTGCTCCAGGGGTTCAGCATCTGCAAGTTCTACCACGGCGACCTGATGGAGCGCGCGCAGGCGCTGCTCATGGCCCTGACCGGCAACTTCGGCAGGAAGGGCACAGGAATGCGCGGCTGGAACAGCGCCCAACTCGTGGCGAGCGGTCTTCTGAAGACCCGTCCCGGTCTCGAAGGGTTCCTGGAGTTCGCCGGCAACGCCCGCAAGGTCGAAAAGCGGCTGAAGGACAAGGACGGCACGCTGACGGAGGAGATGGTGGCGATCAAGACGGAGGAGGAGGAGGTCCGCGGCTCCACTGTCACCAACATGCCGCCGACGCCCCTGATGGTGCCACCGGCCTTCTACTGGTACCACCACGCCGGCTACAAAGACATCTGGAACAAGCCCGAGTGGAACGACCCCGAGATGAAGCGCACGTTCGACGAGTACATGCAGGAGGCGATCGACAGAGGCTGGTGGGATGGGCTAGTGCGGCCTTCTCCTGAGAAGCCGCCGCGGGTGTACCTGGGGGTAGCCGGCTCAACCCTTCGGCGCACCCGCGGCGGCTTCAAGCAGCTCCTGAACGAGCTGTGGCCCAAGCTGAAGCTCATCATCTCCTGCGATATCCGAATGAGCACGACGGCGTACTTCTCGGACATCGTCCTGCCCGCCGCCGGCTTCTACGAGAAGGTGGACTTCCGCTTCCCCACCGCCCATGTGAACTACCTGACGTTCACCGACCAGGCCGTCCAGCCGCACGGCGAGTCGAAGCCGGAGTGGGAGATATTCGCCCTCCTGGCGAAGAAGATGGAGCAGCGGGCGAAGCAGCGCGAGATCGGCGACTACAAAGACGACGGCGACCGCCGCTACAACCTGGACGACGTCTACGACGTCTTCACCCTGCACGGCGCGATCAAGGAGCGCGACGGCGAGAAGCTGGCGGAGGAGATGGTGAAGGACACCGTACGGGTCGGCGCCCTGCCGGAGAAGACCGACCTCAAGGAGGTTCGCAAGCGCGGCGTCATCCGCTTCACGGGCCTGGGCGCGGACGCTATCGGCCTCGCTCTCGCCACCGACATCAAGCCGGACGAGACGATCAACCCTCTCGCCTGGCATGTTCAGCGCAAGGTGCCCTACCCCACGCACACGCGCCGCATCCAGTTCTACATCGACCACGACTGGTTCCTGGAGGCGGGTGAGGAGTTCCCCATGCACAAGCCGAACCCGCGCATGGGCGGCGACTATCCCCTGACGATGAACAGCGGCCACCAGCGCTGGAGCATCAACTCCATCTGGGCCGCCAACGAGACGCTCC
>JAUYGU010000013.1 GCA_030690405.1 Dehalococcoidia bacterium
GTGGCGGCTCGCCGTCTGAGCGGGCGGCGCGCCGCAGCAGCGCTCCGCCTAAAAGCGGACAAGCGGCCGTGCGCAAGCAGCTCCGGCTCCGGAGGCGCAAGGACTTCGACGTAGTATTCCAGGAGGGCCCGGTCCTGGCCAACCGGTTGTTAGTGTTCAGAAGCGTTCCGAACCAGCTCCCGCACAACCGCTACGGCTTCGTCACCAGCAAGCGCGTGGGCAAGGCCGTAGTGCGCAACCGCGTCCGGCGCCGCCTCCGAGAGAGCGTTCGCAGCCTGGCCGCTCAGCCCGGCTGGGACGTCGTGGTCTCGGCTCGGGCCCGCGCCGCCGAGGCGGACTTCCACGAGCTAAAGAAAGCGGTAGTCAGCCTGTTCGACCGCGCCGGCATCCTCACCGTGGGCGCGCCCGCGCAGGAGTCGCCGTAATGAAGCGTCCGGCCCTGGCCCTCATCCGCTGGTACCAGGGGTCCATCTCTCCCACCCGTCCGCCGGCCTGTCGCTTCCAGCCCACCTGCTCTCACTACGGCTACGAGGCCGTGGAGCGCCACGGTGTGCTGAAAGGCGGCCTCCTCACCCTGTGGCGCCTCCTCCGCTGTCACCCCTTCAACCCCGGCGGCTTGGATCCCGTACCCTAACCTGCCCCGCGGCAGGCAGGTGCGGCCGGACAGGCGCGCTCCCGCCCAGACAGGGTCCCGCTCCGTCGGGGCCGCCAAGGAGGATAGCATCCGGCGTATAGCGCGCACCCACCCGCTCGCGGTTCTGGCGTTGCTCACCCTGGCCATGCTCGCCGCCGCCGGCTGCGTCAAGCAGAACAACCCGCAGGGCTGGGCCGGCCCCGTCCCCAGCGCCGATGGCACCGTTCTCGTGGCCAGCACCGACAAGGGGAAGCTTTCCGCCCTCAAGACAGAGGACTTCTCGATAAGCTGGACGTTCCCCAGCGGCGACGAGAAGCCGGAGATAAAGCTGGAGGCGATCTACGGTACGCCGCTGGTGGACAGCGACAGCGTGTACTTCGGAGCCTACAGCGGCGACGTCTACGCGCTGGGCCTGGACGACGGGAAAGTCCGCTGGCGGTTCGACGCAGACGGGCCGGTCATCGCGGGCCTGGGGGCGATCCGCGGCAGGGTCCCGCCACCCGGACCGGGGCCAGTCGAGACCGTGCTGGTCGCCAGCGAAAGGGGGACCGTGTACGCACTGGACGCGGCGGACGGCAGCGTCCAGTGGCGCTTCAACGCCGGCGACGACGTATGGGGCGCTCCCCTCCTGGAGGGCGACGTCCTGTACGTCGCCTCCGTCAACGGCAAGCTGTACGCGCTGAACGCCGCTACGGGCAAACCGAAGTGGGACAAGCCGTTCTCCACCGGCCACGGCCTCATCTCCGATTCGGTGCTCTCCGACGGCATCCTGCTCGTCGGAGGGATAGACCGCACGCTCCACGCCGTGGATGCGGAGACGGGAGAGGAGAGATGGTCCTTCAAGACCGATAACTGGTTCTGGGGCCGTCCGCTGGTCGATGGTGGCACGGTGTACGCCCCCAACCTGGACGGCCGCGTCTACGCCCTCAGTCTGAAGGACGGGAGCGCCGTCTGGGAAGCGCCGTTTGACGCGAAGGACCCCCTGCGCTCGGCGCCGGTCCTCGCCGGCGACGTTCTGGTCATCGTCGACAAGGGGGGAAACGCATACGGGCTGAAGCCCGAAGACGGCAAACTCAAGTGGGCGGCGGCGGCGGCCCTCGAGAAGACCGTGCTCGCCGACCCGGCCGTCCTTGACGGCAAAGTCGTCGTCAGCGCCGAGGGAGGAGACCTGTTCACCGTCGACCCCGTCGCCGGGAGCTTCGTGAAGGTGGTGACGGAGTGAGCCAGCCGGGCGCAGCCGCCAAGCCGACGGCGCGGCCCAGCCTGGGGACCGCGCTCATGATCGGCACCCTTCTGCTGGTCGTGGGCTCCTTCGTCGCCCTCGGGCCGGGCGTGGCCTGGGACAGGCTATTCATCAACCCCCTCATCAACTCGCTGCTGCTCCTCACCAACGCCGTGGGCGGCCAGTTCGGCATAGCGATCATACTGTTCACCGTCATCCTGCGCGTCGCCACCATCCCCTTCACGCTCCGCCAGCTCCAGTCCACCCGGGCGATGCAGGAGATGCAGCCGCGGATGCAGGAGATCCAGAAGAAGCACAAGGACCCGAAGCGCCGGCAGGAGGAGACGCTGAAGCTCTACCGGGAGACGGGCGTCAACCCGCTGGGCTGCTTCATGCCGATGGCGATCCAGATGCTTGTCTTCTTCGCGCTGTACCGGGCGCTGGCGTTCGTGGTCGGTGGCAGCCCAGAGAGCCTGGTGGGGCTATCGCAGCGGGTCTACTCCTGGTCCTACCTCGCGCAGTCCATCCCGCTGGAGCAGTCCTTCCTCTGGCTGGAGCTGGGGAAGCCGGACAAGACGTACATCTTGCCCCTTATGGTGGGGCTATCCACCTACGTGCAGACGCGGCTCTCCGCGACCCCCGCGACGACGCCCCAGCAGCAACAGCAGCAGCAGATGATGACCTGGATGATGCCGCTTATGCTGGTCTGGATCACCCTGGCTCTGCCCAGCGGCGTCGGCGTCTACTGGGTGATCTCCAACGTGTTCCAGGTGTTCGCCAGCTACATCGTCTACGGCAGGCGCATGAGCTGGCGCGCCCTTCTGCCGACGGCCGCGGCGGCCGAACCGCGGCGGCCGCGCCCCAAGCCGCAAACGGATGTCCAGGAGGAAGCCGAAGGGCCGGCGCCCTCTGAACCACTAGAAGCGAGGTCTGCCCATGGAAAGCGTAGAGGTAAGCGCAAAAAGCGTCGATGAGGCGATCGACATCGCTCTCGATGAACTCGGCCTCAAGCGGCAGCAGGTCCACATAGAGATACTCACCTCCGGCAAGCCCGGCCTCTTCGGCATCGGCGGCGAGCAGGCGCGCGTCCGCGTCACCGCCCTCGAAGAGGGGACCGCGCGCCCCATCTCCGAGCCCGAGTACGAGGCCGAAGAGGTGAGCGACGTCGAGGTCAGCGACGTCGAGATCAAGGACATCGAGTCGCCGGAGGTGGAGCTGGCGGCGGACTACCTGACACAGCTCCTGACCTTCATGGAGATTGACGCCGAGATTGATTTGCGTCCGCCGGAGACGCCGGGGGACGGCCTGGGCCGTGCCAGCGCCGTGCTCGACGTGGGCGGCGATGACCTGGGCCTGCTCATCGGGCGGCGCGGCACCACCCTGGCCGCTCTCCAGTACATGGTGAACCTGATGGTCAGCCGCAAGATGGGCTCACGCGTGCTGATCAGCATCGACGTGGAGCACTACCGGCGCCGGCGTGAGGACTCCCTCATCGGCCTCGCCCGCCGTATGGCGGACCGCGTGCGCCAGACGGGGCGCTCCATCACCCTGGAGCCGATGCCGGCGGCCGAGCGCCGCATCGTCCACCTCGTCCTCTCCGACGACGGCGGCGTCACCACCAGCTCCGCCGGTGAGGGCGATGACCGCAAGGTGGTTATCTACCCGCGACGTTCGCGCTGATGCCGCCGCAGTTCCTGGTCATAGGGCACACCGTACAGGACCTCTCCCCCGGCCAGGGCGACAACGCGCCGGCCTGGCGCTTGGGCGGCACCGTCTCCTACGCCGCCCTACTGGCCAGCCGCCTGGGGTTGAGCACCGCCGTCCTCACGGCCGCGGCGGACGGCCTCCCCATCGAGGAGGCGCTGCCGGGCGTCGAGGTCGTCCGCGTGCCCTCCGCGCACTCCACCCAGATACGCAACGTCTACGGCCGCGGCGGCCGCGTTCAGTACATACTCCGGCGCGCCGCGCCGATAACCGCAGACTCGCTTCCGGACGCCTGGCGCCGGGCCGGGATCGTGCTCCTGGGCCCGGTCACGCGTGAGGTGGACGAGGCGCTTGCGGACTGCTTTCCGCAGGCGCTCATCGGCGTCTCCGCTCAGGGCTGGCTGCGCAACATAGGCCCCGACAACCGCGTCCGGCCCGTGCCGCCGGAGCGCTGGCAGGCGGACCGGCTGCTCCGGCCCGATCGCGTCCTCTTCGTCTCCGACGAGGACCTGCCGGAGGCGAACGTCAGAGCCGTCCTGGACGGCTGGAGCGCCCGCGTTGAGGTGCTGGCGTTCACCCGCGCCGGGCGCGGCGCCGAGCTCTGCCACCGCGGCGTCTGGCGGCGAATCGGCGCCTTCCCGGCCGCGGCCGTCGACCCGACGGGCGCCGGCGACGTCTTCGCCGCCGCCTTCCTCATCCGCTATCGGGAGACCGGAGACCCCTGGGAGGCGACGCGGTTCGCGGCCTGCGCCGCCTCGTTCATCGTCGAGTCCGAAGGGCTCGCCAACACCCCGGATCGCGCGATGATCGAGGAGCGGCTGCGGGCGCATCCGGAGATCGTGGCGAGATAGCGACCGGGCGCGCTGCTATAATCGCTGCATGGATCGCACCGAGATCACCGCTCACCTGCGACAGGTCCCCGACCTGATCGATGAGATTATCGATGGGCTGTCCGATGAGGCGCTGCGCCGCCGCCCTTCGCCGGACGAGTGGTCGATCCTGGAGGTCTGTTGCCACCTGCGCGACGCCGCCGAGGAGGAGGGCGTCCGCGTCCGACGCCTCGCCGAGGAGGAGAACCCGACGCTGGCGCCCTACGACGAGGAGGCCTGGGCCATCGAGCGCGACTACCAGGGGGACGATATCAGGCGCGTCCGGACCGCCCTGCGCGCCTTCTGGGGCGGGCTTGCCTACCAGCTCGAAGGGCTGACCGACGAGCAGTGGGAGCGCGGCGGCAGCCACCCGGAGATCGGGCTCGTCACCGTCCGCTCCTACGCCGAGCTGGCGGTGGAGCACGGGCAGGCCCACCTGGCGCAGCTCAAGGCGATTCGGGAGGGGCTGTAGCGAATTCTTAGCCACAGATAAGCACAGATAGACACGGAACAGAAGCTATCTGACCTATCTGTGCCGATCTGTGGCTAATCCGGCCGCAGCGCCAGGCCGATGAGCCGGTAGGTCAGCTTGGCGGCGAGCTGGGCGTTGGCCCGTGGGCCCAGGGAGGGGGCCAGCTCCGTCACGTCGAAGCCGACTATCCGCCGCCGGGAGGCCACCGTAGCCAGCAGCTCGCTCACCTCGTCCCAGAGCAGGCCGCCGGGCTCCGGCGTCCCTACCGCCGCCACCTGCGAAGGGTCGAAGGCGTCCAGGTCGAACGTGATGTACACGGTGTCGCTCAGCTGGTCGGCTATCGACTCGGCGCCGGCGGCGCGGAACTCCTGCGGGCTGTAGAACGGCAGCCCGCGCTCCCGGATCAGGTCGTGCTCCTCGCGTTCGGCGCTGCGGAGTCCGACCTGCACCACCGGCGCGTGCTCTAGCGCCCGGCGCAGGGTGCAGGCGTGGCTGTAGGGCGAGTCCATGTAGCTGTCGCGCAGGTCAGCGTGGGCGTCGAAGGCGAGGACGCTGAGTGAGGACGTCCGCTTCGAGTGGGCGCGCACGGCGCCGACGGCCACCGTGTGCTCGCCGCCCAGCGTGACGACGAACTTGCCATCGTCCAGCAGCTCCCCCACCACCTCGTCGATGCGGTCCACCATCGCCG